>CAIQIE010000088.1 GCA_903871805.1 uncultured Planctomycetaceae bacterium
ACCTTCCTGGCGGCCACTTCTATGTGCGCAAGCACGAACTCAGAGACGGTCCGACCGCTGAAAGTCGCGGCTCGCTCAATGAGTTCTTTCTGTTCCTTAGAAACCCTGGTTTCGATTCTGGCTACTTTGGTAGAAGGATTTGTCGTAGTCATTGATTTCTCCTGAGATGCTTCTTTTTGTACGGCATTTTTCCGTACATGTCAATCTGCTCCAGATCACCGTCTCATCGGGTCGAGACTTCAACGTCCAACGTGCCACAAACCCTCAAGTCACAAAGCGATCACTCCTCCAGCAGACATCGATTGGGAAATGAACCGGCTGAATTGATGGCGGAACAAAGATCGCGACCAGGAAGTGTACTCCAGCCGCTGTGCAATTTGTTTATTCGCCTTTTGCAAGACAGCGGAATTGAAATGGACACGTTCGGGCAGAGCACCGGCCGATTCACCTGGACTTGAGCCATTGACCAGGAAACGCTTTTGGTCGACTCAATCCAATGGCGGCGTTGCCTTTATCACCCCCGAGCCCCAGATCCATCCTGTTTTTCGAAAGTGTTCATCGTTAATCGGCTACGTCAAACAAGATCGGATACCTTCGAGCTGGGCATCTTTTGTTTGGGCGATTGGCTCTGTCGCCCAATTCTCACCATCCCCGCGCGTCAAAACATCACTCGCCTAGTTCGAATCCTACCCCCTCCACTGCAAAAACACCTGTTTTCCAATGAAAAGTCGGATTTTGAGGCGACTCTGGCGACTCACAAGACGACTCACCAGGAGCCAAGGCAGCGCACCAGACGACACAGCACCCGCAAGCATGTACAAGGCCGGTCGTGCAGGATCGCCCAAGCAATTGGCCAGAAATGCGAAAAACCCTGGGGAAACCAGGGTTTTTGAGCGGAGAGGGAGGGATTCGAACCCTCGGTACCCTTGCGGGTACACCGGTTTTCGAGACCGGCACATTCGGCCACTCTGTCACCTCTCCGGATTTACAGTTCTGTTATTCAGCACACACGTCCCGTCGCCGGTCGGTCAGCATTCGTGGAAACACTGGCCATTGGAAACACCGGCCACCGTGACACCAATGATGTCCAGCGTTCGGTGAAGAAGACGGCGTCTGTACGGCAGAATTGTAATCGGATCGCCAATAGTTTCCAGTCTGCCCCACGGACGGTACGCTTCACCATCGTTCTGTTTAAATCCATGGGGAAATTGCCGTACCTGTCCTGCTGTGTTTCCGTGTCATCAGAAGACAGGCGGCGGGGCTTTTGACGTTGCCGGAGAATTGCGATGACCTGGGGAACTCGACGAGATTTTCTGCATTACGGATCAGCACTGGCGGCATCTTCCCTGATCGCTCCGACGATCGCCGCACAGAGTCCGCCGGGGCAGAGGCCCGTGCAGGATCCGTCCGTTCAGGTGGTCTTTCCCAGGACTCGAATTCCCTTGACCTTCATCATTGATGATTCGACCTGCCTGGTCAATATGGGGCATTTCTGTCTGCCGCAGTTTCAGGAGTGTTATCCGGATCGACCGGCCTACCAAAAGCCATGGCAGTCGTTTCCTCGCGAAATTCCCGATCAATTTGTTCGCGAGTTCGGCGAGTGGTGTGCGGAGCAGGGCGTGAAGGGGAAGTACAGCATCGTGCCATATCCTGCCTGTGTTGGCTGGCTGGACCGAGAGTTGCCGGGCTGGTCCCGACGTGCTCTTCAGGACAGTCTGGACCTTGTGCGGACGCTGATGCTTCCTAATTGGGACATTCATCCCGAGATGATTACTCACACACGGGTGATTGACCTGAAAACCGGGCGTCCCATGGAAGCGATTTCTGCTGCCACCATGGAGAACTCGTACCCGCAGGAAGAGAAAAGTGTGGACGAACTGGCAGAGTATCTGGCGTATGCCCTGCGTATTCTGAAAAACTGCGGGCTGCCCTGTGAAGGTATCACGACGCCGGGCGGGTTTGGCAATCGAGTGAAGCCGAAGCTTTCGCTGGCCGTCCAGCAGGCGGTTCGGGACGTCTTCCGCACGCCGATTCCTCATTTCTTCAAGTATGTGATGGAGGGTGAGCAAAGTACTGAGCCGCGACTGGAGCATGTCTCCGGACTGGGCACAGACCATCTGTCGCTGACGGTGAATATCCCGGCGGGAACCGGCGACTGGTTTGGAAGCTGGGAAGGCGATGCGATTCCGGAGCCCGACCGGTACTGCACTGCCGACGCGTCGTCCGGTCGTCTGGTCGAATTGATTGAACGCGGCCAGCCCGGTTTTTTCCTGTGTCACTGGCCGGGAATGTACTGCAATGGCACCCGAGCCGGCTTCAAGGCCTTTCAACGGGTGGTCAATTCGATTCACGACAAGTACCGTGACCGCGTTCTGTGGATGAAGCTGAGCGAAATTGCGACCTACTGGGCGGCGAAGGAATTGACGCAGATCCAGCGGGACGGCAACGTGGTGACTCTGGATGCCCCCTTTGCCTGCAAGGACTTCACACTCAGGATTCCGTCCACTGTACCGATGGTTCCAGTGATCACACATCCAACCGGGGAAGCGTCGTTCACCGAGGTACGTGAGCTGCAGCAATTGAAGTCCGGAACATGGCATCGTACCGGCGATGCGTTGTCCCTGTGCATGGAATTGCCTGTCGGAATCACACGGATTGAGGTCTGAATTCCGCAACCGGCAGGGTGATAAGGCCGAACTGAGATGGTGGAAATACGGCGAAATCAACGGGAATGCCGACAATTCCAACGGATTTTTCAATATGGGAACCCCCGCCTGTCTTCCTCGGATTTCATCCTACCGGTGCAGCGTCTGATGTGGGTACAATTCGGTTCCTTCGGGTTCTTTTCCGCTTCCCACCATCACAGCAGCCAGCCCGACCATGATGATTTTCCTGCAGAAGTATTCCGTCGTTGCCATTCTTCTTTTTTGCGGACTTGCGCCCGGTCTGGCACAGGACGCGGTGGATTTTAATCGGGACATTCGTCCGATTCTGTCAGAGAATTGTTTTCACTGCCATGGTCCTGATGCAGCTCAGCGTCAGGGAGACCTGCGGCTGGACGACCGTGATGGCGCATACCGAGTGATTCAGCCGAAGCAGCGTGCGTCCAGCGAACTTTTTCAGCGCATCTGCAGTGCGGACGATGAACAGGTCATGCCGCCCCGGGATTCCAACAGAACCCTGACGGCCGCGCAAATCGAACTGCTGGGGCGATGGATTGACCAGGGCGCTGTATGGGGCGACCACTGGTCATGGACACCGATTGTCTCGCCGCCAGTTCCTGTGGTGGAATCGACCGCAGACTGGCCCGTTCGAAATCCCATTGACGCGTTTGTGCGTCGCCGGCTTGCGGAAAAAGGGCTTTCGCCATCGCGTGAGGCGGAGAAGTCTGTCCTGATTCGCCGAGTCACTCTGGATCTGACGGGGCTACCCCCGGCTCCGGACGACGTTGACGCATTCCTCCACGATGACTCTGCCGATGCCTTTGACAAGGTGATCGATCGGCTGCTGGAAACACCAGCCTACGGTGAGCGGATGGCGTGGGAGTGGCTGGATGCGGCGCGTTATGCAGATTCCAACGGTTACCAGGGAGATTCTGACCGAACGATGTGGCCATGGCGCGACTGGGTCGTCGACGCATTCAACCGAAACCTGCCCTATGATCAATTCACGATCTGGCAGCTGGCAGGCGATCAGTTACCGGATGCCACCTTCGAGCAGAAGCTGGCAACCGGCTTCTGTCGAAATCACATGATTAACGGGGAGGGCGGTCGGATCGCCGAAGAAAACCGTGTGGACTATGTCATGGATATGGCAGAAACCACGGGCACATTGTGGATGGGGCTGACGTTCAACTGCTGTCGCTGTCATGATCACAAGTTCGACGCCCTGTCACAGAAGGATTACTACAGCCTGTTTGCCTTTTTTAATCAGACCCCAGTTCGCGGGGATGGTGGCAGTGGGCAGACAGCGCCGGTTCTTGCCGCGCCGACGGCCGCTGAGAAACAGGCACTGGAGAAGCATGAGGCAACGAGTCGTGATCTGCAGGAACGTCTGGCAGGTCGCGACAGGGAACTGCAACAGATGCAGCCGGAGTGGGAAAAGACGCGACTGGCAGCACTGACCGACAGAGCAACGTGGGAAGCACTGACCGCCACAAGTTTGAAAGCCGATTTTCAGAACCTGCAGCAGGGCAGCGACAGGATCATTCAGGCAAGTGGAGTGAACCCGGCCAATGATTCCTACCTGATCATCGCCGCTCCGGTTGGGCCGCAGATCACAGCATTGCGACTGGATGTCCTGCGGCACGCGTCTCACACGCAGGGCGGACTGTCTCGTTCAGACAGTGGCAATTTTGTGCTGACGGAGATTGAGGTGACAAGGCTGCTGGACGGGCAGTCGACTCCTGTGAAAATCGCATCGGCCGAAGCCACATTCGAACAGGGCGACCTGCGGGTGGCGCGAGCATTCGATGGGAATGCGGGGACTGGATGGGCGGTTTACGAGGGACGTCCGGTGGACCGGGATCACAGTGCTGTGTTTCGTTTCGAGCAGCCTCTGGAAATGCCCCCTGGAAGTCAGTTGCAGATTCGCCTGCGTCACGATTCGGTTCATGTCAGCCATAACATCGGACGATTCCTGCTGTCTGTCTCGGATCGTCCGGATGCGGGCCTGAATAGTGAATCCGGTGACGCAATTCGTGTGGCCCTGATGACTCCCATAGCAGACAGAACAGCCGAACAACGGCAGCAGCTTCAGGAGGCACACAGGGCTGAGGATGCTCATCGAAAAACGCTGATTGCAGAAAAGACGGCAGCCGAGGAGCAGGTCAAGTCGCTGAATTCCAGCGTCGCCAAAGTCATGGTGATGGAAGAAACGCGGGAGTCAAGAACGACGTTTCTGCTGAACCGAGGGTTGTACACAAATCCTGGCGACGCCGTTACGGCCTCGGTACCAGGAAGTCTTCCGCCGCTGCCGGATGGAGCAGCGGCAAATCGTCTGGAGCTGGCGCGATGGCTGGTGTCGGATGCGAATCCGCTGACAGCGCGTGTCGTCGTTAATCGTTTCTGGCAGCAGATCTTTGGGATCGGGCTGGTGAAGACGGCTAATGACTTTGGTGTTCAGGGAGAAATGCCGATTCAGGAAGATTTGCTGAACTGGCTGGCGTACGACTTTCGCAGTTCCGGCTGGGACGTAAAGAAACTGCTGAAGACCATCGTCCTGAGCCATGTGTATCGCCAATCGTCCATCGTATTACCGCAGGTGCTGGACGTGGATCCGGAAAATCGTCTGCTGGCACGGGCTCCCCGCTATCGACTGCCTTCGTGGATGCTTCGTGATCAGGCGCTTGCGGTGAGCGGACTGCTTTCCAGTCGGCAGGGCGGTCCGTCGGTGAATGTGTACCAGCCAGCAGGTGTCTGGGAAGATGCCACATTTGGACGAAGAACCTACAACCAGGATCATGGCGAGTCCCTGTACCGCAGAAGTCTGTATGTGTTCTGGAGACGGATTATCGGGCCGACAGTATTCTTTGATAATTCTCCGCGGCAGACATGTACCGTGGGAGTTTATCGCACGAATACACCGCTGCATGCTCTGCAAACCTTCAACGATGTGACGTACGTGGAAGCAGCAAGGGTCCTTGCACAGCGCCTGCTGACGACGGGCGTTACGACAGAGCAGGGCAGGCTGAAAGTTCTGTTTCGCACAGTGGCGGCGAGGGAGCCCTCAGCACTGGAATCACAGATCCTGCTGGCAGGTCTGCAACGCTCACTTTCTGAGTTTCGGCAGGATCCGGACGCGGCAACGAGACTGATCTCTACCGGAGAATTCAGCCGGGACCTGAGCATTGATGCCGTCGAACATGCCGCATGGACGTCGCTGTGTCTGGCCGTGCTGAATCTTGATGAGGTGCTGACAAAGCAGTGATGCTCCGGCGAGCGGGCATGCAACTGTTTCGGCAATGACCTTTTCGCCGTTCTGCGTTGGTATTTTCCATGATTTCAAACTGTTCGGCTTTTCATGCGGACAGTTGACCTTTCTCTCAGGCAGGTTTCTCCGTGAATCCTTTTCATCAGAACCGATTGCACATTGCTCGACGCGAGCTGTTCCGGGGGGCCTCTGCGGGCATCGGCCTGCCGGCACTTGCCTCGCTGCTGAATCCGCAGGGAGTGCAGGCAGAGCAGGGGGCTGGCGACGTCCTGCCGGGGATTCCGCGTTTCGCTCCGAAAGCGAAGCGAATTATCTGGCTCTTTCAGAATGGCGCACCGACGCATGTGGACCTGTTTGACTACAAGCCCCGTTTGAAGGAACTGCATGGACAGCCGCTGCCGGCCGGATACGCCGATGGCAAACGCTTCAGCACCATGACGGGTCAGGCTGACGGCAAACTGATGCTGGCGAATGTGGAACCATTTCGTCAGCGAGGAGAATCCGGGGCCTGGGTCAGCGACTTTTTGCCATATACGGCGGCCATTGCTGACAAGCTGTGTTTTGTGAAAAGCATGCACACAGAAGCGGTAAATCACGCCCCTGCCATTCAGTTTCAGCTCAGCGGCAGCGAACTGCCCGGGCGTCCGACAATTGGGGCATGGCTGACGTACGGTCTGGGCTCTGAAACAGAGAGTCTGCCGGCTTTTGTGGTCATGACTTCGATTACGAAGGACACCAGTTGCGGCCAGATCTTTTATGACTTTTACTGGGGCAGTGGCTTTCTGCCATCGAAGTACCAGGGAGTCAAATTTCGCGGAACAGGTGACCCGGTGCTCTACATGTCCAATCCCAATGGCATGTCGCGTTCAATGAAACGTGGCTGGATGGACGATCTGGCCCGCATCAATGAATTGAATCTGCAGCAATACGGAGACCCGGAGATCGCCACAAGGATTGCTCAGTATGAAATGGCCTTTCGCATGCAATCCAGCGTTCCTGAACTCACCGACCTGTCTGGTGAAACACAGCAAACTCTGGACAT
Source organism: uncultured Planctomycetaceae bacterium (assembly GCA_903871805.1). Taxonomy (GTDB): domain Bacteria; phylum Planctomycetota; class Planctomycetia; order Planctomycetales; family Planctomycetaceae; genus SXXK01. The sequence goes on from CAIQIE010000088.1 coordinate 6,974, forward strand.
GTATGGCCCGGGTGTTCTGGAGCCGGGAACCTTTGCTCACAACTGCCTGCTGGCGCGACGACTTGTGGAACGCGGCACGCGTTTTGTCCAGCTGATGCATGGCGGATGGGACCAGCATAATTCTCTGACCACAGAACTGTACAATCAGTGCCGGGATACGGATCAGTCGAGTGCAGCACTGGTCAGGGATCTGGAGCAGCGAGGACTGCTGGAGGACACGCTGGTGATCTGGGGCGGAGAGTTCGGTCGTACTCCGTTTATTCAGGGAGACATCAACAACCGACCACGCTGGGGACGCGATCATCATCCGTATGCATTCACGGTCTGGATGGCAGGTGGTGGTATCCGTCCCGGACTGAGCTATGGAGCGTCAGATGACCTGGGAATCAACGCAGTGGAAAACCGAGTTCACGTTCATGACCTGCAGGCCACGCTACTGCACCAGATGGGAATTGATCACGAAAAACTGACATGGAAATTTCAGGGGCGTCAATTCCGACTGACCGATGTTCACGGACATGTCGTCCGGGATATTCTCAGCTGATGCAGACGATGATGGCTGCTGAACCTGGTACACAGCTTAATCAGCGAATTTCCGATTCGACCTGCCGCTATCAAACGGAAGCAAAATCAGGTGGCTGCGGGCTTGTGCGCGATGATGGCCACTCGGGTGAATTTCGCGGGCAGGTGGACCAGGCTCAGCCGTTTCATGCACACGGAACATCCTTCCTCCAACAGAATTTGCTGCATCTTTGACAACGCAATATTGGAGTAGTGATAACGCTTTGAGATGAACCGTCCCGTCGGACTTTCATTCATTTCCAGATTGATCAGCGTTCCACCGGGCGCCAGCAGGCGAATTAATTCCCGAAGGCTTTGTTCCGTGGATTCCGCGTAGCCAACAACAGCTCCGACACAAATGATATCGAATGAGCCCTGCTGCAGTGTCCGCGTCTGCTGATCCAGCGTCGTCAGCCGCCCGGGATGCGAAATATCCGCGACACCCACCTCGATGCGATTTTCGTCGATGTCCCGGTTTCGAGCATTCGCCAAAGTCGTCAACAGAAAGTTGGCCTGCAGATCCGTCGCCGTGAGAGTTGCCCCGGGATAGCGCATCAGAAAGTGCAGACCAAGCAACCCTGTTCCACAACCGGCGTCCATGATGCGAATTGGGCCGGCAAGCTGCAGATCCAGACTCCGCAGAAAGCGATCAATGCTGCGTTCGTACCCGAGCGACTTGATAAAGAAGTCATAAACACGAGCGTTTTTATACAACCTGGGGTTGAGCATTTGCGGACAATCCGGACGTCCCTGATAAATCAACAGATCATGTCATTCTGACCAACAAGACGCCTGCAGGGAAGTCTGCAGACCATTCACTGTGATTTCGATTAGTGTTCGGGTTTTGACAGAGGATCGTCAACCATTTCTCGGGAATTTTTTCACAGCGAAAGCCTGACGACTTTTTGTCCCGCCGCATTCCCCTGTTCAAATCTGCTAAAGCGCAATACTTCAGCGGAATCTGCCTGTAGCCTTGCCGAAAATCACGAGGAATACCCATTTTGGATTCCGTGTCTGATCCGAAACTGCGTTGTCCCGGGGCACTGATACTTCCCTGGAACTGCGTTCCGGGGATTGTCCCGACGGGTCCGCTCGATGACGGCCGTGCTGCACGTTGCAGGTGCAGAGATGCTACTCACCGCTGATCGGTGACCTACAGAATGTGCTCCCTCTTTGCATTACGGCAGAACTCATGAAGCACGGCTTCGAGCTCAGGTCACACATCGCAGCATCCCCTGCAGCGACGACACCTTGAAGTCTCTGGAAGACAGCAACAGGAAATTACCGGGATCCCGCAGGAGCAGGGGTCGCGCGTTCAAAAATCACCATGTAGTTTTCTTTCAGCAGGTCTTTAATCTCACCCGTTTTTTGAAACCCGGCACCCACGATTTCGGCTTCAAAAACTTCCTGTCCGGCTCGAACGTGACTCATTGTCCAGTCCGTGCTTTCCCCTTTAATTCGCCGAAAGTCCACAACGATGACTCGCCCCCCTGGCTTCAGCGCTTTCAGCAGCGACGTCATGGTCTTCTGTGGAAACTCAAAGTGGTGATATGTATCACAAATAAACGCAACATCGACAGAGCCTTCAGGCAGTTGGGTGGAATCCTCTTTGCACAACAGTGTTTCCACATTGCGAAGATTCTGGTCTCTGCAGGTCACTTCAATGTGGTCCAGAAACTTCTGAGCAATATCCACAGCAATGACACGTCCTTCAGTCCCGCACTGGGCTGCAAACAGACGCGTGAACAATCCAGTTCCAGCTCCGATATCCGCAACTACGTCGGAAGGTTTCAACTTCATGGCAGCGAGGATCTCTTTACGCTTTGCAAAAACTTCGCGACTTTCAATCTCAAATCGCTCTGTGAACTGTTTTGGATCCGGATCACGAAAGGTGTCGTTAATTCCAGGCCGAACACTCTTCTCCTGTGCAGAAAGAGACACGTGGGGCGCAATCGCAAGGCACAGCAGGGAAATGTGAATCCGAATGAAAGACGAACCGAGCATTGGGACTTCCTGTAACAGTGAATCAGACCTGGGTTGAATCGGGAACCATCCATTTGGCATAGGCAGAATGACATCAGAGTCCGGGGCGCGCTTCTCGTGCAGCCTTGCGATAGATTCGCCGCAACTGGCGGCATCTCACAAGTCACAGATCTCGTTGTTCTTCGGACTGAGAATTCGCGGGAGGCTCGCTGTTTCGTAAGCGAGCAGCCGGACGCTCCCGTTTCCGACGACCACCAGATTTCCAGTGCAGGACATCAACGGTAGAGACGTTGTCACTCTGTTCAGCGAGTCCCGGCGGATCCGTGACGTGCTGCTTTCTGACTTGTGCGTCTTTTCGCAACAGGAACCTGCAGGCACTTTTCCGGGGGCCGCAAATTATTCCTGATAGAGATTGCGAAACACAACAAAAACGGCGACCAGCAGGATCGCGATGGCAAAGATTCTCTGCAGCAATGCGGACGAAAATCGCTGACTTGCTGCCTGACCAACCCACATTCCACTCAAACCGCCGGTGACAAAACAGATGGTCACCACCACGTTTAATGGCTGCCCTGCGACAAGCTGTGAGACAATACCAGAAGCACTGATCATGGCGATGACCATCAGCGATGTGCCAACAGCCCGCAACATCGACATGCCACTGAAGGTCATTAGCGCCGGAACGATTATGAACCCGCCGCCAACGCCAAACATTCCCGAAAGTATTCCGGCGATAACCCCAATCAGCAGAAGCAACCACGCACACCGACTCGACAGAATTAGATTACCGTAAGCATCGCGTTGACAGGACGGCTCGTCTTTAACGTCATCCGGCGACTGAACGTCGCAGTGTGTCGCAGGCAGGCAATTTTCCGCCTGCAATCGTCCTCGTGTTCCTCGAACCCACATGTTGACGGCAATCAATAGCATCAACACCGAAAACAGCAGCATCAGCAGCATCTCTGGCAACTGACCAGAGATCCAGGTACCGACAGGCGCCCCGACCATACCTGCACACGCAAACAACAACCCGGCAGGAATCTCCGCTTCCCCTTTTCGCCATTTCAGTAGAAATCCAGCGAACGAGGTAATGCCGACCGAGATCAGGGAAATCGTGACGGATTCTCGAGCAGGGAGTCCAACTCCATAGGCCAGCATGGGCACTGCAAAGACGGCGCCACCACCACCAGTTAGTCCCAGCGATAATCCCACAATGGCCCCGAAAAGAAGGCTGAGCATCAGCATGTGGACACTTCTTTATTGCAACAACTCATGGTGACCCTTCAGAATAAACGCGGCTGCCAGCCAATCAGCAGATAAACTTTGCATTGCCCGGCTCACCAACACAAAATTCCCAAAGTGCGTTGCCTGAAATTTCTTCCGGAGAACAACCGTTACGCGGCAAACGTGGAAATAGCACACGGGGCGCCAGTATTCTGCATTGCTGAACTGGCTGTCTTCGAATGGCTTAAGTCGTTGATTCCAGCGGTATTTCGCAGATCTTTCTGCCACAGGTCAGCGTATTTTCCGGAACCGTCGGTAACGTTGTGGCAATCCAGGCCTTGATTCCGCCGACCATGTCCGAGACGTTGCTGTAGCCCGCACGGACAAGCAGACTGCAGGCTATCGCAGATCGATAACCCCCTTCACAATGCACAACGACAGGACGATCCTTCGGAATCTCAGCGATACGCTCACGCAGATGGGTTAACGGAATGTTGCAACTGCCGTCCAGGTGCACAATCCCATGCTCCTTGTCCGAGCGAACATCCAGCACAAAGGCCGCGCTGCCGGAAGACAGCTGCTCCGCAACAGCCGCTGCTGTTACACGAGGAACCGTCTGGACCAGTTCCGGTCTCGACTCCAGGGCCCTCATGCCCCCCTTCAGATAGCCAACAACATTGTCAAAACCAATCCGCCCCAGACGCATCACCGCTTCTTCTTCATCTTCTCCGTCGCCAATCACGATCAGCGGTGCTGTGTGGTCAAGCATGGATCCGGCCCAGGTGGCATATTTTCCTCGAAGTCCAATATTGATAGCGCCCGTCAATGAGGCGCCTTCGAAGTCGATGGCATCCCGCACATCAAGCAGCTGAGCCCCCATGGCTGCCAACCGAATGACGTCGTCAGCATCGAGTGCATTCAGCGAAGTTCGCAGCGTACTGCCCAAATCGGGGCGTTCCTGACGATTTCTGACGGCGTCATAGATAAAGTACTCAGGCGCTTCCGGCTGTTCACTTGTCACCAACTCCCGGAATACCTGGAACGCCATTGGCTGCAACGCATAATTGACACGCTTTTGCTCACCCATCGTGGATACAGTTTCTTTACTCAGCGACCGGCCACAGAGCGAACCTGCGCCATGCGCGGGATATACCAGCGTGCTGTCGGGAAGACGTCGGAGTTTCTCCAGAGACTGATACAGCATCTCCGCCAGCTGATCCGCTGTCACGCCAACTGAAGCCAGCAGGTCCGGACGCCCGACATCGCCGATGAACAAGGTGTCTCCGGTCAGCACCGCATGTGGCACTGTGGAACTAACCCCCGTATCAAATACCAGCAGCGAGATTCCCTCCGGCGTGTGCCCAGGTGTCTCCAGTATCTCAATTCTCACCTGACCAAACTCAATGACCTCTCCGTCTTTCAGCGGTCGGTGCTCGAACTCCGCCTGAGCTCGCTGGCCCATACAGATCTCTGCCCCTGCCTGATTTCGCAGCTCGATGTGGCCGGCGAGGAAATCCGCATGAAAATGCGTCAGGAATACATACCGGATTGTAAACCCGCCCGCGTCAGCATCCGCCAGATATTGGCCGATGTCTCTCTGCGGATCGACAACCACGGCAGTTTTCGTGACGTCGTCCGCAATCAGGTACGACGCGTGGGCAAGACAACCGAGATAGTATTGCTTCAGAATCACAGAACACCTCCGTACGCTACAATCGCAGATCGAGACACGATTTTGCCACAACCCGGAAACCACCACATTACCGAACGGAAAAGGTTCCAGACCGTGCCGGATACTACTCTGCCTTGACTCTGCAGAATCTTTTTTCCCGGAGACGGCCGCTCGCTCAATTCGCGAGCATCCATCGAAGTAAGGTCGACTGAAGGACCGGGGGGCCCCTTAACAACGTCTATTGATCACTCACCAGTCAGACGCTGACGGCATTGTGATCCACAACTGACCTCACCTACTTTGTGTTACAGGCACCAGCCGACGTCGACTGACCGGAGCTGGCCACCTGATTCCATGGCATTCGAGCCAGCATCAAGGCCATTCCACAGGTGTCCGTGATTCCGGCAAACATCAAACCGGCCCCGACAAATCCTGAAAGAGCTGCCCAGTAAGGATGAACAAAACTCAGAACAGCGCCCAACAGTGCCAGAAAACCGGCAGCGATTCGAACCTGTCGTTCAAGAGAAATCGTCTTCTGTCCGCGAACCACTGGCAAACCGCTTTGCTCCCACGCCAGAGTGCCACCCTCCACATTCACCACATTCGTACATCCGGCCGCAAGCATTTTCTCGCACGCCTGTCTGCCGCGACTTCCCGACCGGCAAATCACATACAAGGACGAATCAGACTGGTGTCCCGCCAACACAGCTCCAACATCCAGACTTTCCAGAGGAGCATTTCTGGCAATTGCGACATGCACCTCACGGAATTCCGCCGGCGTTCTGACGTCCACAAGGTCTACGCGTTCGCCTGCCAAAACACGCTCATTCAACTGTTTCGGTGAAATAACGGCAATTCCCATCATTGAATCCCCTTTAAGCAATTGCATCCATATGTCGATACATTACGACATTTACACCTAAAAAAAGGGAAGGACCTTCTAAAGGCCTTCTCTGAGTTCTCAGAATTTTCAATTCGGCACGATCGCAGCGCCGAACCTCTCTTCGATACACCCAAGTATATTTTTAAGATGCGGCTCGACGACCCGATAAAACACCTGGCGTCCGTCTTTTTCGCTGACCAGAAACCCGCATCGCTGCATCAACCGCAGATGCTCTGACGCCATTGCGCTGGGCAAACCACAGGCCTCTGCAAGTTCGCCGACAGTAAAATCTGCCTGAAGCAGCATTTGAATCATCCGCAATCGATGCGGATGGGCAAGAATCTTCAGGCACTCCGCTGCCTGACCAAGTGCGTCCAATTCTGTCAGTTTTAACTTATTGACCGACATGATCCATTCCTCCATGTTCAAATATATCGGAATGTACCGACATGTCAATCAGTTTTTTCCTGTGAATACAAAGGGTGCAGGAACCGTTTTGTGATTTTTGATGGGATTCGAGGCTCGTCGTTACGTTCTCTGGGGTGCGCCCTGGTCACGGCGACCCCAGACTTTGTTGTGAAACGCCGTGGGCGTTGAACGAGTCAACTCACTCATCGTCATTCCCGCGGATGCGGTAACCCAGTACGTTCGAGTCTTGCCCCCGCCTGCGCGACGACGACAGCCAATTCTTAACAGACGGCTTGTCGCTGGCCATGGTGACTGCTCCGCGATTGCAACGCGGTCCAACTCGATGCATCGCCGGTAAACAGACGTATGCAACGACGCTTTTGCCCCTGACGCCTTACTGCCGGATTGGTCAACCGCTTGCGCAAAGATCACGAAACACCCTGCCTTACAGGCTGTTTCGGAATCTGAACAAACTGTTTATCGGCCACTCCATTTTTTGACACTCGTCGAGTTTTTTCACCAACATACGTGTTGGCTGTGGGCGAGTTACGTCAAAGGACGCATGTTGTTGCCTGTCTGACCATTGCAGTCATTTAATTCGTCAAAATCGTCTGATTTGGTGCAACCGGTACCACTGGATCTGGTGGTCAGTCCGGAATTCTGCCAATGGTTCGCCCCGAAAATTGCTCGCAAGACCAGACGCCGCGATTCAGGTTCCGGTCAACCACCGCACCCTGCGATCAGCGTTGTCTGTTCCATGCAGGGAAGTTGTACCGGCACTGTGGCATGGTCGTTTGTCGGCGCAACTTACGGCGCGGCATCATTTTCCTTCCTGGAAGGGCATCTTCATGAATTGTCTGTGGCGTCAATTGCAAACACCTTCGATTTGGCTGTTGCCAATCGTCACTGGACTCTGCTTTCAGGTGGGGCGCTGCGCCGAACTGGACAACGTGATTACTGATGGCGAGTTTTTCGGGTCTGAAAAACACGTTAAAAACCGAACACTGTTGAAGGGCGATTCTCTGGGGCCATGGCAGGTGGTCACTGGAGATATCGGGCTACATGTGAGTGACCTTCGGCCACCTGTGGCTGGTGGAAATTCGATTGACCTGAACGGGACTGTTCAGGGAGCGATCAGTCAGTTTATTCAGGTTCGACAGAATCGACCGTACACCATCCGTTTCCTGATGTCCGGGAACTGGACGAACCATCCGAAAGCATCGCGAACGCTTCGAGTGACTGTGGATGACATCCAGAAGGACTTCACTCTACAAAAACCGGCCGGCTGGTCAACCGCGTCGATGCAATGGGTGGAACAGCGTCTGCAGTTTACCGCGAGGTCGGCGCAGACACGATTGCAATTCCGATCGCTTTCCGACTTCACACAGGATGCTGGTCCTGTCATCTGTCAGGTATCTGTGACAGGTGAGGCGTCCGGGCCAGGCCCTTTGGAAACTGTCGCATTGCCGTTACCATCCAGCATCGAGGATTTTGTGCAGAATAGAGAAAAAGCGATTCTGCTTGGCAAGGCGTTTTTCTGGGATATTCAGGCGGGAAGTGATGGTCGAACTGCGTGTGCCACCTGTCACTGGCATGCGGGCGCCGACATGCGGTTGCGAAACACCGTTAGCCCCGGCCCGGTCCATCCGCCATTCAATTATCGCACAGTTCGCAACGACAGCGCCAGTCTCCGTGCGCAGCGTAATTTTCGCGGTCCGAATCAGACTCTGCGTGCTTCAGACTTTCCGTTTTATCGGCTCCGTGATCCGTTGTATCCGGCAGATCCAAACGGGAAAAATCCGATCCTGTTTGATACCTCTGAAGTCACTGGGTCACAGGGGGTGGTCAGCAAAAGTTTCATGCAGATTCTTCCTGGCAGAGCTACAGATACAGGGCGTTCCTTTTCGCACCCTATTTTTCAGGTGAGCGGTTCCCAGACAAGGCAGGTAACCGCCAGAAATGCACCCAGTGTGATCAATGCGGTGTATTTTGATCGTTTGTTTCTGGATGGGCGTGCCAATCATTTTTTCAATGGAGTGAACTCGTCCGGTGAACTTGATCGCCATGCGAGAGTTTTGAAATTGAACTCGTCCGGCAAGGTCGAATCCGTTCCTATTCTGATCGACCATGCCGCACTGGCATCACAGGCTGTCGCGCCGGTGGTCAGCGGTGTGGAAACAAGCTGGAATCGTCGTCCGTTCAGCGAGTTGGGGCGAAAGTTGCTGTCCTTGCGACCACTGGCGCTGCAGACGGTTGCCGCGGATGACAGTGTGCTGGGCGCATTTCGACATTCCAGTGGGCGCGGTTTAAATCCTGCAACCGCGGGCTACGCGAGACTGATTCGTGAAGCCTTCCGGCCGGAATGGTGGTCCAGCAGCACGGTCACTCCTTTTGGATACACACAGATGGAAGAGAACTTCTCTTTGTTCTGGGGGTTGTCGATCATGCTGTATGAATCCACTTTGATTTCTGACCAGACGCCTTACGACCGTTTCGCGCGAGGGGAAGAGGCTGCCTTGTCACCGAAGGCCAGACACGGCCTGGAAATCTTCCTTAATGAAGGAAAGTGCATTGGATGTCATGGAGGCCCGGAATTCGCAGGCGCAACTGTCAGCCGAACGCGCAGCCTCCATGCGAAACATGGGGTCATTGAATTGATGGCCGGCGGGCATGGGCCTGTCTTGTACGATAGTGGCTTTTACAACATTGGCGTTCGTCCTTCGACCGAAGACCTGGGCATCGGCAACTCGCACCCCAAATACGGTCCGTTGTCCTATGTGATGCAGGAACGACTTGGGAAAAATCCGGATCCACGCATCACGGTTGGTTATTCACAACGTCTGGCTGTCAATGGTGCCTTCAAGGCGCCATCCCTGCGGAATGTGGAACTGACGGGACCGTATATGCACAACGGCGGCATGAAATCGCTTCGCGAAGTTGTCCAGTTTTATTCGCGCGGCGGAAACTTTCCTCGAGAGAATGCCCATGACCTGGCGCCGGAGATTCATGAGATTCCGGCGTTGCAGAAGCATCCGGAAAAGATCGATGCCGTGGTGGAATTCTTAACGCAGCTGACAGATCCGCGTGTTCGTTATCAGAAAGCACCGTTTGATCACCCGGAGCTGCTGCTGCCGCATGGGCACGCACAATTCACACTGCCGGAGGCCATGGACGAGTTTGTGGTTCTGCCAGCAAACGGAAAGGGCGGAGGGGCCCCTCTGCAAACCTTTGAGGATGCGCTGGAAAACGGACTGGATTTGCCTTTGATCTCCGGTGGTGTGAAGTAGTGCCGGCCTGAGCGGTCCTCAAATGACAAGTCAGACAGGGTTCAAGGTTGCTTCTGAACCGGAAAACCAGGCAAAATCGCCCCCGGGAAATGGCTTTTTTGCCTGACTTTTCCATCCTTTGGCTCAGACCTGTCACTTCCACGGCATTCTCCTTAGAATAGGGAGATCTGTGGTGATTTCTGCGTTCCTTTTGCCGTGGCAGGCCTTCAAGACCATGTTTCAGCCCGTTTCCGACAGCAATTTTGTTACTGGTGAGCATTCTGTTCTGAAGTTCTGGGAATCCCAAAACACATTTCGGCAACTGCGTCGGAAGAATGCGGGCAGAAAACGCTGGAGTTTTCTGGACGGGCCGATTACCGCCAACAATCCCATGGGCGTACATCATGCCTGGGGCCGCACCTACAAAGATACGTATCAGCGTTTCTTTGCCATGACCGGGCATGACCAGCGCTTTCAAAACGGCTTTGACTGCCAGGGATTGTGGGTGGAGGTCGAGGTCGAAAAGCAGCTGGGGCTGGGAACAAAAACCGCGGTCCATGAATACGGGATTGACCGGTTTGTGAACGAGTGCAAGCGGCGAGTGTTGCGATTTGCGGCTCGGCAGACAGAACAGTCCGTTCGCCTTGGCTACTGGATGGACTGGGATAATCCGGATCAGCTGCGTGGTCTAGCCGAGCAGTTGGGAACTGACACCCCGGTGACGCTCACCACGCCCTCTGGAAAACAGGTCACCGGACCTGCGCACCAGCTGGTGGAAAAACTGGGGAACTCGGAGTGGGGTGGCAGCTACTTCACGTTTAGCACTGAAAACAACGAGACGATCTGGACCTTTCTGAAGAAGTGCTTCACGCGTGGCAAGATCTATCAGGGGCACGACGTCATGCCGTGGTCCGGTCGCGGGGGCAGCGCCTATTCGCAGATGGAGATCGCTGAAGGTCGTCGGCTGACGACGCACAAGAGCGTTTTCGTGCGATTTCCAATTCGTCGCACGGCGGAAGAGCAGGCTGCGGCGGGTGGGGCAGAATATCTGCTGGCCTGGACCACGACTCCATGGACCCTGACCAGCAACGTGGCCTGCGCTGTCAATCCGGACCTCGATTACATCCGGATTCAGGCGAAGCGTGACAACGCAATCTATTATTTTGCGAAAGAGAATTTGAACTTCCAGCGACTGGCGACGGAGTTTCGAGATGGATTTGGCAGACCCGAGTGGAAGTGGCCTGAAGGGGTTCCCAAGCTGAAGACGCTCGCCCAGATCTTTAAAGAGCAGGGCGGGTTTGAAGAGTTGGGAGTGCTGAAGGGATCTGAAATGGTCGGCTGGGCGTATTCCGGCCCCTTTGATAATCTCGCCGCCCAGCAGCAGCCGGGGGGTGTTCCCTTTGACGAACACAATGCCGATCGCAGCGGGGTGAACAGCCATCAGGTGATTGACGGCGGCCGGGATTCACGTGGCAACGCCAACGTCGTCGCGGGTGAAGGGACAGGCATTGTTCATATTGCACCGGGCTGTGGGGATATCGACCATAAGATGGGAGTTTCCCTGGGGCTGCCGGTGATTGCGCCCTTGAAAGACGACGGCACGTACTCGGAAGAATTCGGGGAATTCGCCGGCCGCGAAGCCATTGCCCCGGCTACGGCGGAACTGGTCTTTGAACGCCTGAAGGAAAAAGGCCTGCTGGTTGCGGTGGAAGTTTATCCGCACATCTACCCGCATTGCTGGCGGACCGGGGACGAACTGGTCTTTCGTTTGGTGGATGAATGGTTCATTAATATGGACTGGCGCGAAGAGATCAAAGACGTCACGCGCCAGATTCGCTGGTTGCCGGACAGTATTGACGGCCAGGAACGCGAGCTGGAATGGTTGTCCAACATGGGCGACTGGATGATCAGCAAAAAACGTTTCTGGGGGCTGGCACTACCGGTCTGGGTGGATGAACAGACTGGAGACTTCGAAGTTATGGGTTCGCTGGCGGAACTGAAGGAGCGAGCTGTTGAAGGCTGGGATCAGTTTGAGGGCCAGACACCGCATCGCCCGTGGATTGACCACGTGCGTATTCGCAATCCCAAAACCGGAAATCTGATGAACCGCATTCCGGATGTCGGAAATCCCTGGCTGGATGCGGGCATCGTGCCCTTCAGCACCATGGGCTACAATCACAACCGGGACGAATGGAAGAAGTGGTACCCGGCAGATCTGGTGACGGAGTGTTTTCCGGGACAGTTCCGCAACTGGTTCTATTCGATGCTGTCACTGTCCACGATGATGCGTTACGACGAAGCGGAAACGGCGGAAGACAAGAAGCCGTTCCGCACACTGCTGGGGCATCGGCTTGTGCAGAATGAGCAGGGCAAACCCATGCACAAATCGGATGGCACGGCGATCTGGTTTGAAGAGGCGGCGGAACAGCTTGGCGTGGACACTATGCGCTGGATGTACCTCGCGCAGAATCCCGCAGCAGACCTGCGTTTTGGCACGCGACACAAAGACAAACCGGTAACGCTTCAAACACCATCCGGACCAACGGAGAAAACGCTGGAAGGCGTTCCAACCTGCATGGTCACCAGTGCCCCGGCTGATGAAACGCGTCGCCGCATTTTGATTCCGCTGTGGAACTGCTACAAATTCTTTGTGGACTATGCGGTTGCTGACGGATTTGCCCCTGGCGCGGCACTCCGCAGTCGGGTAGCTGCGGCGGGTGCTGACGGGCATGCTGATACTGGTTCCGTTTCAGTGGCGGAGCGACCGGAGATTGACCGCTGGATTCTGTCCAACCTGCAGTCTCTGATTGAATCGGCCAATCGCGAGCTGTCGCAATTCAATGCGCCGGCGTTCTGTGCCGAGGCTGCCACGTTCATTGACGATCTGAGCAACTGGTACATTCGCCGAAATCGTCGACGCTTCTGGCGTTCGCGAGATGCCAGTGACACCGACAAGCAGGCCGCATATGAAACTCTCTACGAAGTGCTGGTAACCCTGTGTCGCCTGCTGGCGCCCTGTCTGCCATTTCTTACTGAGCGGATGTATCAGAATCTGGTGCATGGCCGGGAACCGGGAGCGGAAGTCGCGGAATCAGAGTGTTCACTGCCCGCATCGATTCATCTGTGTGATTACCCGAGTCCCAATTCGGGGCTGCTGGATGCAGACCTGAATCAGCGCATGGCGGCCGCTCAGAAAGTTGTTCGTCTTGGGCACAAGCTGCGGGAAGAAAACAACCTGCGAGTGCGTCAGCCACTGGCGGAACTGCGTTTTGCGGCCTCGTCGGCCGAGACGGCGCGGGCGATTGAGATGTTGGGGGATGTGATTGGCGAAGAGTTAAACATTCAGAAAGTCCTGCGGGAAGACAACCTGGATGCACTGGTCAGTTATGCCTACAAACCGAATCTGAAAACGCTGGGCCCGAAGTGCGGCAAACTGCTGAATCTGTTGCGCACCAGGATTCCGGAGCTGGGCGACGCCGTCCTTGCACCACTGCGCCGCGGCAACAATCTGACGCTGGAACTGGATGGCAACACACTGGAGTTGGTTCCGGAGGACGTGCTGATCAGCACCGAGCAGGCCGCGGAATGGATCTGCGGTGATGACGCCGGGATCCAGGTTGCGATCAGCACGGTGCTGACACCGGCGTTAATTCGCGAAGGTATGTCGCGTGACCTTGTGCGACAGATTCAGCAATTGCGGAAAGACGCTGGGCTGAACATTCAGGACCGCATTCGCATTCATTATGCAGCGGACGAAGCGGTCGTGCGTGAGATGGTTGCAGAATGGCAGCCGTACATTGCCGAGGAAACGCTGGCGTTGACCATCACCGAGCGCTCGACGGCTCCGAGCGACGCCAAATCCGTCGTTGCAGGCGACAGCACTGTGCGAATCTGGATTGAAGCTCTGGGATAATCGGGACACGTCAGCGGAAAACGGCAAGCAAGAGCGAAAGCAAATCCGCAGGGATGAGTGTGGCTGCACGCCGTACCGCGTTGCCGTGGTGTGTCTCGTCCAGCATGTGTTGTGTTTTTGCTTTGTACCCCGGATGGGGTC
>CAIQIE010000089.1 GCA_903871805.1 uncultured Planctomycetaceae bacterium
GGCGACGTAGAGGTCCTTTGCGACACCTACATCGTTTTTTCATCAGCACGCTGATGATTTTGCGCAACCTCAGTCACAAACTGCATAGGCTGTGCAGTCGCCCTGACAGGGCACGACCTTTGGGGGAATCAGCAACCTGCACGAAGACTTTTTGACTCCTGCTGCCGAAAATGTAACAACCATGGGCAATAGTTGGGCCGGGGACGACTCTGTAGAGATGTCTCCGCGTCACCGACGGGAGCGTAGCGCGCGCCCAACCGCGTAATCGCTTGCCATTTCTACGCGTCAACTCCGGCGTAAGAACAGATTCGGCACCTCACGTCCGGGACCTGGGACATGCTCTACTATGAAGGGCTGCGTCCATGCAAAGGTTGCCGATAATCTGCGGTTTCCCGGATCGAAACGGTGCAAACGCCGTTTGGGAATGCTACGGTCAGCATGGATCCTTGACTTGGCGAGGTGAAGTGCTGTGCCTGTGTGCAAGTCCTTCAAGTCAACAGTTGCCATGAAGCCGCACTCCGTCGTTCTGTTTAGAAACAGTCCCGTTGGGGCATGAAGTTTTCCATCGATCATCAGCGAATGTTTTCGTTCAGACCATCGATCTAACACCGGGCTAAGGTGTCGATGCAACTTCTGAGTAGACCGCGCCAGTGGTGTGTAACGCTGGGCGGAGTGTTTTGCTGTCATACTTTTGCCGTTTGCAATCAGCGACATGTCTGAAAAAGAACTTCCAATACGCTTGATTACGCCGCACGACGGTGTCGACGCGTTTCGCTACGCGCTCACCAGCATGATTCGGGACCAGCGGTTCTCCCGAGAACTGGCCTGGAGAATGTTTCTCAGAGACACACAGGCAATGTTTCGGCAGAGTTTTCTGGGATATGTCTGGCTGGTTCTACCGGCTTTGGCAAACTCGCTGGTCTGGGTTTTCCTGAGTGGGACGGATGTCGTCAGCATAAGCTCGGGGCAGACTCCATACCCAGTCTTCGTGTTCGTTGGAACACTGCTCTGGACGGCATTCAACGGCTCTGTTGTGGCGTCGTTATCGATTGTAGATGAGGCAAGAGGGACACTGGCGAAAGTTAACTTTCCGCAGGAATGCCTCGTACTTGTGGCCTTCGGAAAATCCCTGCTGAATACACTGGCGACGGCATTGTGTGCGATTCCTTTTTTTCTGATGTATCCGGTGGCTTTTCACTGGCAGATGCTGCTGTTTCCGGTAGGTGTGCTGGCTACCATGTTGGCCGGAACAGCTTTTGGCCTGATGATGGTCCCAATTTCCGCGATGTTTAGTGACCTGAGTCGGGCCATTCATCTCGGGCTGAGATTTGGTTTTTTTCTTACACCGGTAATCTTCCCACTGCCGGAATCTGGTCTCGGTAGGACGATTATGTTCTGGAATCCTGTGACCTATCTTGTCGTGACATCGCGTGCGTGGTTACTTGGAGGAGAGACTGTCCTGTTGCCCGGATTTCTGTGCGTTACGCTACTAAGTTTGAGCATGGTGTGCGTCGGAGTGATGTTTCTAAAGGTGGCATTGCCACACATTATCGAACGTCTTGGCAGCGGCTGAGGTTGGGCGGGCCGATTGGAAGATCGTGCATGTTGGGTTATGCAAAAGCCATCAGTTTGTTTTAAGTAAGAGATCATGAGTGAAGTGCTGATTCAGGCAGATAAAATTTCAAAGAAATTCTGCCGTTCACTAAAAAAATCTCTGTGGTATGGCATGACGGATGTCTGTCATTCTTTGAATCCATGGTCAGAGTCTGTGGGGAGCCAGCTGGGCGATAAGGGGAAGCTACGGGATCAGGAGTTCTGGGCACTTCAGGATATCAGTTTTGAAGTGCGACGAGGGCAGTGCCTTGGGTTGATCGGTCACAATGGAGCGGGGAAAAGTACACTTCTGAAAATCCTGAATGGTCTGATCAGGCCGGATTCCGGGCGCGTGACCATGAGGGGACGGGTCGGAGCACTGATCGAACTAAATGCTGGATTTAATCCCGTGCTGACTGGCCGGGAAAATATCTACAGCCAGGCTTCCCTGCTGGGATTCAGCCGAGCTGAGATTGCCGAAAAATATGAAGACATTGTGGAATTCTCTGAGTTGCGGGAGTTCCTGGAAATGCCGCTACAGAATTATTCTTCCGGGATGAAAGTGAAGTTGGGGTTTGCCGTTGCATCTCAGCTGGAGCCTGACATCCTGTTGATTGATGAGGTTCTTGCAGTCGGGGACCTTGGGTTTAGATACAAGTGCCTGAATAAAATTGGAGACTTGCTGAAGAAGTGTGCAGTGGTGTTTGTGTCTCATTCTATGACGCAGGTTATGCGCGTGTCGTCCCACATTATGATGCTGAAGGACGGCCGCGAAGCGTTCTTCGGTACTGAGGTAGCGAAAGGGCTTGAAGCGTATTACCAATTGTTTAGCGGCGGCGGCTTGACCGTTTCCGGCAATGGTGCTGTGCAGTTGTTGGGTCTGGAGGTACTCGCGAATGGGCAACGTTGCGATCTGGAAGGAGGACTGCGAATACAGCACGGCGACTCGTTAAAACTCCGCCTGACGCTGAAAGTAGAGACAGGCGTTCCTGAAGCTGTGGCTCAGGTGTTATTCTGGAATCATGAAATGATTCCGGTGTTGGAGATTTCCGGAAGGGAATCCTATGGCTTTCATTTTTTCCCCGCCGGCGACGAAACGATGCTTGAGGTGGAGATGCCCAATTTAATGCTGAATACCGGCAGCTACTACGCCAGCGTGATCGTCACAGCACCCGGGCTTGAGAAGGTGTATTGTCAGGCGGACAACTCTTTTCGCCTGACGGTCGGCTCCGGAAGCCCAGTGTCCGGAGTGGGCTGTGTTTGTCCGGGGGCATGGAAAGTTCTTTGACGCGTTCGTGTCCGTATTCAATGAATCGACGGCCGACGCGGACTGGCCAAAAAGATTTGTGTCGAATCAAAAGCATGAGACACCTGAGTGTTCAGGACCTGCAATTTGACGAGTCTCGTCGCCGGTCTGGTCATTACGGCTCAAAAAAGTGAGCACGAATAGTGTGAACTGGATAAATCTGAATGTGTGGAATAGCCGGGATCATTGATTATTCAAAGACGTGGGATATCTCCGAAACGGTCTCACGAATGACGCGGGCTATCGCGCACCGTGGACCGGATGGAAGCGGTATCGTCCAATGCGAATACACTGGACTTGGGCATCGTCGACTCTCAATCATCGACCTGGAAGGTGGCCGTCAACCCATGGCCACACCGGACGGTCGAGTACAGTTGACCTACAATGGCGAGGTTTACAACTATCGGGAACTCAGAAAAGAACTGGAAGCGAAGGGGTATCGTTTTCAGACATCTTCTGACACGGAGGTGATTCTGTATGCATACGAAGCCTGGGGGCGACGATGCGTGGAACGCTTCCAGGGCATGTTTGCATTTGCCATTGCCGACTTCCGACGACGTGAAATCCTGATTGCCCGGGATCACTTTGGGATCAAACCGCTGTTGTATCGGCTGGAGAGCGGATCGTTCGCGTTCGCTTCAGAGTTTCTGGCACTTCAGCAACTGCCCGACTGGACCGGGGAAGTGGATTTGTTGGCCGTGGATATGTTCCTTCGGTATCAGTACATCCCGGCACCGCAGACAGCATTCCGACATGTTTTCAAACTGCCGGCCGGTCATCGGATGGTGATCGGCATGGATGAACCCCGGCAGACTCTGGAACGCTACTGGACTCCCAACTTTCACAAAAAACGCCGTTTTCGCGGTGAAGAACTTATCGAGGAACTGGATGCAGCACTAAAAGATTCTGTAAGCAGACATCTGGTCGCGGATGTACCGTTTGGCGCGTTGTTGTCAGGCGGTGTGGACTCTTCCCTTGTTGTGAGTTACATGGCCGAATTAATGGGCAGTTCGGTCCGGACCTTTGCGATTGGCTTTGATGACTCGGAAGTTAGTGAACTGCAGTACGCACGGATGGTGGCACAGAAGTATGGAACAGAGCATCACGAGGAAGTGCTTCAGTTTAATGCTCTGGACGCTCTGCCGGAGATCGTTCAGCACCATGGAGAACCCTTTGGTGACCAGTCGGCTATTCCGACGTGGGCTGTAAGCAAGCTGGCGCGAAGCCACGTGACAATGGTGCTGTCGGGTGATGGTGGTGACGAGTTTCTCGCAGGCTATGGCAGCTACTCCGGATGGCTTGGCGCAGTTTCGCATGTCCCACAGAAGGCAGCGTTGTCCTGGAAGACGCCACTTCGCCCGCTGCTCAGAGCAGTTCGTCCGAGGCATTATCCTGTGGCAACAACACCCGAGGACTCCCTCGAAAACTGGCTGCCCTGCATCGGCAGGTTCACCAGCCAGGAGCGGGGATCTCTGTGGAAGCCTGATTTCAGGTTTCTCAGTGACCAGACGGGAGCGACGTTTCAGAAATCTCTGGATGCGGGGCGAGGTCTGCGGGGGGTCAATCGTGTCCAGAGGATGGATCTGGAGACGTTTCTGCCAGAGGACATCCTGACGAAAGTGGACATCGCCAGCATGCGGTACGGTCTGGAGGTTCGACCGCCTCTCCTCGATACGACCGTTTTTCAGCTTACGGCGTCGATCCCCCCGGAGCTGCTGGTCGATCGGGAGTCAGGTAAGGGCGGCAAGTTACCGTTGAAAATGCTTGCTGCGAGGAAATTCGGGCAGGACTTTGCTTTTCGAAAGAAACAGGGCTTCGTGATGCCACTTGAGAAGTGGCTGCGTGCGGACCCAAAGTCGGCCAATACAGTGCGTGAGCGACTCTGCGATCGCGGAAGTGAATTGCGGCGCTGGTTCAGTGATGACGCCGTGGACGCAGTAGTCTCTCACGGTCGCGCGGAGAACCTCTGGCTGCTACTGGTCCTGCAGGAGTGGTGTCGACAGACGGCAGTTCCGGTCAGGATTCCGGCGGCCCTATAGTGTTTTCCGGGACCTGAAAAAGTGACCACGGGAATGGCAGAGCAGGATACGCTGATGGGGTCAGTTTCCGGCCCGGATCCGGGGGAGTTGAAGGCTGACTTTCGTGGAGCTCGCTTTGTGCTCGCGGCGGGGCACTTCGACTACTTCGGAGGCGCTGAAAGGCAGGCCGTCCTGCTCGCGCGGGAGCTTATCTCGGAGTACGAGGCCGATGTGAAGTTCGTTGGGTGGGGCGGCGACGGGATCTTTGCAGATCACGTTCGGTCTGCTGGAGCAGTACCGGTCGTTTTTCCGTTCCATCTGCACGGGAGAGGGCTGCGACAGAAGCTGGCCCTGCTGCGATTGGCAAAGTTTCTTCGTGTACAAATGAAACCGGACTACCTGTTGCCATTTGTGGGGCCGCATTGCAAAGTGATCGGGGCAATCTGGAGACTGACAGGGGCCCGGTTTTGCTGGTGGAATCAGCGTGACGAGGGACGCGGGATTCACGGCACCCGATTTGAGCGGCGACTTATGCGGACGCTACCCGCCATTGTCTCAAATTCATGGGAAGGGCACGAGTTTCTCGTCCGGAAATTCGGACTGGATCCCGGCCGCGTTCGGGTGATCAACAACGGGGTGGTCATTCCTGAGGCTGTCGATGGCCGGGAATGGAGACGGGCCCAGGGGATCGCTGACGACCAGATGCTGCTGCTGATGCTGGCGAACGTGACGAGATTCAAGGACCACGCGACGCTGTTGAGGGCGTTTTCGCAGGTGCGGGCGACGGAACTGGGAAGGCACTGTCAGATGGTGCTGGCTGGAAGTGCGGGGGATGCCACTGAGAGCATCAAAGCGTTGGCCTTTGATCTGGGTTTGGGAGAGTGCCTTAAAATTACTGGGGTTATTCGAGACACAAACGTGGTGCTTTCGGCCTCGGATCTGGTTGTCCACAGCTCCTTGACGGAAGGTTGTCCTAACGGGGCCCTGGAAGCAATGGCGCTCGGAAAGTGCGTGCTGGGAACCGATATCTCCGGTATGAGACAGGCGCTGGGCGAGCACAATCGTCAACGCTTTCTGGCGCCAGCGCAGGACTCGGGACGCCTTGCCGAGCTCATGTTGAGGTATTTGGAGAATGCGGACCAGCGAGTCGCCGCTGGCCTTGAAAACAGGTCACGTATCCGGAGCGAGTTTTCAGTCGCGAAAATGACCCGGCGGGTCCTGATGACTATTCAGGATCGCCGTGTGAGACCGCATTGAATAGCTGCTGATTTCTTTGATCGCCGACGGCACTGAGTTTTGGGGCATACAGGGGAAAGCCCGATGCGTTTGAAGAATCGAATCAACGGAACGCTGAATAGGGTGCGGCATGAGTACAGCATGTGGCGCTACCGACAGGAGGATTCCCGGGCGGACAGATTGTTCCAGCAGTGGATTCGGCAACTGTGTGATGGTCGCGTGCAGGTTTTACTGGGCGGAAATTTTGCAGAATACGGTGGTGTTCAGGGGCACTTGAAGGCCATTCAGAGAAATTCGGCAATGAAGGTGGAGCTGGCTCCGCCGGATGAACTGATCAAAAAGATCACGCTGTATCAGTGCCAGCTTCGAATCGCCAGCCTCTTGCGAGATTTTGATGCCAGCGTTCTAAACGCTGTTCACTCACATGTCTTTCCCCTGTTTACGGACTGGTGCTTTTTTCAGCAACAGCAGTACGGAACGTTCTGGATTCATACGTATCATTTGAACTATTACCCGGAGCACTGCCGTGGTGATCTGGAGCCATGGATGCTGCAGATCAACGAGAGTCTTTTGAAGACCGCCTGTCATGCTGATGCAAAAATCAGCGTGTCCCTTTGGCAGCAGTCGGAGCTGCGGGATCAGCACGGGATTGATACGATCTACATTCCGAATGGTGTGGACGTGTCGCGGTGCCAACTGGGTAGCGCTGCACGCTTTCGCAGCGCCCATGCACTCGATCAATTCGTGCTCTATGTAGGCCGGGATGATCCTGTGAAGAACCCGGAAGAGTTCGTTCAGCTTGCACTGCGAATACCCGAGATTCCCTGTGTCATGATCGGCGGTGGGCTGAAACCTGAGCGCATTGTAGAACTCTGCGGTTCAGTTCCGCGGAACCTGTGCATTCTTGGGCCAAAATCTGCTGCGGAAGTGCACGATGCGCTGGCAGCCGCCTCAGTTGTTGTCGTCACCAGCAAACGCGAAGGGTTGCCGACTTTGGTCCTTGAAGCCATGGTGCATGAAACTCCGCTGGTCGTTCCAGACGAAGCCGGCTGTCTGGAGGCGGTCAATCAGGGACAGTACGGTCAGATTTATCGGTTGGGCGATCTGGAGGACCTGCAGAAAAAAGTCATAGCGGCGCTGAGTCGCAAGCGAGCGACCTATGGAGGGAATCCGCATGTCTGCGAAAACTATGACTGGCGGACCGTGGTGCCGCAACTGGATGAGGTTTACTGCCGGCGGGAAAAACTATCGTGAACGCAAAGACGGCGGTGACGCCCAAACAAAGTCGACGTGTTCGCGTCACATTCGTTGTCTATGACTGGCCAGACAATGTCTGCGGGCCGGCCTCCTGGGTTCAACGACTGCTGCCTGCTCTGGAATCGCATGGGATTGAATCGTCGTGTCTCGCCTTATGCTGGGAAGCGCCCGGGCCGCTGGTGCGGGAACTGCAGAAGTTGGGAATTCCTGTTTGTCACTCTATTTGCAGTGAAAGCACGGAAAACAGAATTCGCTGGGTCTTGCAGCAGGTGCAGGAGCTGAGGCCGGATGTGTTTGTGCCCAATCTGGTGGTTCCGGCGCTTTACGCGGCGCGCTGGGTACGCCAGTCCGGTGTTCCAACAGTTGGCGTACTGCACTCAGATGACAGTTTTTATAAGGGGGTACAGGACGCTTTCTGCTGTGGAAGAGACGATGATGCCTTGACAGCTGTGGTCAGTGTTTCCGAGGAATTGCATCTGCAGACCCTGCAACGGAAACTGCGGCATACGGATTCCGTGTGGATTCCCTATGGGGTGAGTGTTCCACCGCGGCTGCCGCGTGATTCAGACTGTTTTCGAATTGGGTACGTCGGACGGCTGTCCGAGGAGCAGAAACGCATCTCGGATGTGGTGAGAGCCCTATGTCTGTGTGTTCGTGAGGTGTCTGGAACGAAGGCGGAAATCTTCGGAGATGGTCCGGATCGGGGCCGAGTGGAACAGATCCTGGCCGCAGAAGGTGCAGGGCTGCCGATCACACTTGTGGGCCGGGTGGAACCTTCCCGGATTCAGCAGCATCTGCAGCAACTTGATGCTCTGCTTTTGCTTTCCGATTACGAAGGATTGCCGATCGCACTGCTGGAGGCGATGGCCTGCGGAGTTGTGCCGGTGGTCTCCGAGATGAAAAGTGGAATTCCGGAACTTGTTCGTGACAGGGAGACGGGGTGGATTGTCGGCGATCGCACTCAAAGTGTGGTGGAGGCGATCAGAATTCTGCGGGATGATACGGAATTACGCAGTCGTCTATCGGTGCAGGCAAGGGACTTCGTCGCGCAGAAGTTTTCCCAGGAGGCATCTGTGGAGGCGTGGGCAAAACTGCTGCAGCGTCTCGCAAAATCTTCACGACCTGTGACGCTGAAAATTCCGCGAGACCTGCGACTGCCTCCGGTTCATCCTGCTCTGGCGGCGGAAGACCCCCGGGCACAGCAGGTTTCTCTACGAACTGTAGTTCTGAGTGCCGTCCGCCGCACGGTGCGACGCCTGCTCACAAAACGCTGAGTCGAAAAAGTCCCTTTCCCTACGATCGAACAGAGACATGGGCACATTGTGTCTGATAAAAGGCCATAAGCCACTGATCAGTGAGACATTCATTGACACACACATTCAGCGGCTGCCCGGTGAAAAGGTTGTCCTCTACAACTATTTTCCGGAGTACACGCTGAATGGACGGACGCTGCGCTATTTCTACAGTCGCCGTCCATGGCTCACAAAAGCTCATCGGTTGCTGCCGCAGTTCCTATATGATCGGCTCGTCACGCGGCATGAAATGTCGGACGAACGCACCATGGACTTCATGGACGGCTTCTTTCGGCAGCACAATGTCGATGTCATCCTCGCCGAATACGGGTTCAATGGAGCCGATATCGCTCCGATCGCCAAAGCCCTCGGCATCCCTCTGGTGGTCTACTTTCACGGCCACGAC
>CAIQIE010000090.1 GCA_903871805.1 uncultured Planctomycetaceae bacterium
CCTTCACCAGTAATCGGGACGGGAATTACGAAATCTATCTGATGAACGCCGATGGCAGCAATCTGCAGCGTATCACGGACCATCCGGAACAGGATGACTATGCTGCATGGGATCCCGCGGGGAGCAGCCTGATCATCGTCCGGGAGCAAGCGGGGCGAACGGATCTTTATCGAATTCCTGTTCCGCCATTCTGACTGAAGCGGCTTGTGGCACCATTCAGGGACCATGGGCTGGTGATTTTCATTCGTTTCGCTTCTGTCATTTACCGAAAAAAACCAGTGGAGCAGCATGTGTCCGGACAGAATTTTTTCATCAGACAGGCTCAACAGGGGACTGTGCTGGCGCAGGACAGCGGCCCATTTGATCCGCCTGTGTCGCGCCGTGCGGCCTTGTGTCGCAGTTTCAACGGCCTGGGTGCAATTGGGCTGGCAGCGGTCCTGTCAAAGGAACTACTTGCGGCAGAAGCAACGCAGAGCCCGCCTGCCGCAAACCCCCTGTCATCCCGAGTCGTACATTTTCCAGCTCGGGCAAAGCGAGTGATCCATCTGTGGATGAATGGAGCGCCTTCGCAGGTTGATACGTTTGACCCAAAGCCAGCGCTGCAGAAGTTTGCCGGTCAGCGTCCGGAGACCACGAAGAATCTGACGACAGAAAACGCCACCGGAGGCCTGATGCCTTCGCCATTTCGATTTAAGCGTTATGGTCAGTCTGGCCTGGAAATCAGCGAGTTGTTCCCAGAAGTGGCACGGCATGCTGACGAATTGTGCGTGATTCGCTCGATGCACACCGATGTGCCGGTTCATGAGTCATCCAACTGGATGATGTTCACGGGCAGTATTCAGCCAAACCGACCTTCGTGGGGATCATGGCTGCTGTATGGGTTGGGAACAGAGAATGAAAATCTTCCGGGGTTTATTGTGCTGGGTGAACAGGGACAACCCGTAAACGGCCCCTCAAACTGGAGCAGTCGTTTCTTACCCGGGATTTATCAGGGATCTCAGGTGGCCCTGCCGGTAAAGTATCAGCCTCGCGATGTCATTCCGTATCTGCAGAATACGCAATTGTCTCCGATCACCCAGCGTCGTGAGCTGGACTTTATTCAGCGCTTGAATGCCATGCACCTTGAACGTCGAGGGGCAGAGAATGCGATGAGTGCCCGCATTCAGTCGCTGGAAATGGCCTTTCGTATGGAAAGTTCCGCCGCAGATGCGTTTGACCTGAGCCAGGAGACCGAGGAAACGCTGACGACCTATGGATTGACCGGAGCGGAAGCGGATCTGGTGGCGACGAGTGGGGACGGGGGCTTTCGGCGCATGACCTTCGGACGCAACTGCCTTCTGGCTCGTCGACTTGTGGAACGCGGCGTCCGTGTGGTTCAGATTTACTGCGGCAAAAGTCAGCCGTGGGATCATCACAGCGGAAATACGGAATCTCACCGCAATCACGCCATGGTGGTGGACCGTCCCATCGCTGCACTTCTGGGGGATTTAAAACAGCGCGGTCTGCTGGACGAAACGCTGGTGCTTTGGGGCGGCGAATTCGGACGGACTCCGACTTCTCAGGGGAATGACGGACGAGACCACAATCATCATGGGTTCACGGTCTGGCTTGCCGGAGGTGGCGTCAAAGGCGGGATGACATGGGGGGCCACGGATGACTTTGGATTCATGGCGGTCGAAAATCGTGTTCACGTCCATGATCTGCACGCCACCATGCTGCACCTGATGGGGCTGGATCACGAGAAACTTACTTACCGCTACAGTGGTCGAGACTTCCGGCTGACCGACGTTCATGGTCATGTCGTTCAGGAGATCATCGCATGAGTCCTCAGAGTCTTTTTTGTGGCCTGACGGTCCTCTGTTTACATCTGTTTCCCGGGCTGCCTGGTACTGTGGTATTCGCGGATGAGCCCGACGCGGCTCAACTGGAATTCTTTGAATCCAGTGTCCGGCCTTTGCTGATTGCTCACTGCTACAAGTGCCACAGTCAGGATGCCGTGGCATCCAATGCGCTTCGGGGCGGATTGCTGCTGGACAGCCGCAGCGGAGTTTTGGCAGGCGGCGATTCGGGGCCGGCACTTGTGGCGGGAAAACCCGATGAAAGCCTGCTGATTCATTCGGTGCTTTACACCAATGAAAATCTGCAGATGCCTCCGGATGGTCGTCTGCAGGATGAGCAGATTGCAATTCTGCAGAAGTGGGTCGAAATGGGAGCACCGGACCCCAGAACGTCGGTCCCCGCCGGGGCAAAACCGGGAATCGATCTGAACGCGGCTCGATCCCAGTGGGCCTTTCGTAAACCGCAGCGTACTGCTGCACCTCAGGTGCAAAATTCTGAATGGCCTCAGCAGGAACTGGACTACTTTGTGCTGGCAGCGATGGAACAGCGCGGGCTGCATCCGGTTCGTACGGCAACACGGCAGGAGTTAATTCGGCGGGCGACCTTCGACCTGCTGGGATTGCCACCAACACCGGAAGAGATTGAAGCATTCGAAAACGATACGCAGCCAGGAGCATGGGACAGGGTCATCGACCGACTGCTGGCGTCACCGCACTACGGCGAGCGTTGGGGACGCTACTGGCTGGATGTCGCTCGTTATGCGGACGATCAGGGAAACTCCTTCCTGACGCCGACGCCAACCGCCTATCTGTATCGGGACTGGGTGGTTCAGGCATTCAATCAGGACATGCCTTATGACGAGTTTTTGCGGCTGCAGATTGCTGGCGATGAGATCCCCGGACCGGCTGACAACTATGTCACCCGACTTGCGGGCCTTGGTTTTCAGTCCCTTGGGCCGCAATTTCGAAAAGGGGCCGCTGGTGAAGCTCGTGCAAAAGCCGACGAGCTGGAAGATCGTGTGGATACGCTTTCCCGAGGCATCCTGGGGCTGACGGTGTCCTGTGCCCGCTGCCATGACCATAAATTCGATCCCATTCCAACCCGCGACTATTATTCACTTGCTGCTGCCTACAACGGTGTGGAATGGCCCATGCAGATGCTGGCCTCGCCCGAAGCCATTGAAAAACATCAGCAATGGAATGCCAGCATGGAACAGCAGACGGCCGCGCTGAAGGCCTTTCGTGAATCGCAGGTGTTGTTGACCGGGAAAGCGGCGTTGCAAAAAATCGATGCCTATGCGTCGGCAGCGGTGCGAATGCTGGTCCTGCGTAAGCACAATCTGCCGCTGGATGAACAGCAGTTTGCTGCTCATGAGGGACTGGAATTGTATTTTCTGCGACGCTGGGTGGCCGTCCTGGAAAAGCCGGGTGACGAGCCCGTCCTGAAGGATCTGCGAACTCTGGCGACGGCTGCCGTAACCTCTGCTTCCGTGGCTGTTTCCCCGGAACTGCAACTGCAGGGAACTGCCCTGAAGTCGGTTGTCGTGGAAGCATTGAGTGCTCTTGATGCCAGCCAGCGTCCGGCGAATGATGCTGCCAATCCACCAGTCCCGCTGGCTCCAGAACGCGAACAGTTGCTGAAGTCGCTCTGGAAAACAAACGAAGCGCCCTTCTTTGTTGAAGATGCGGAACTTTCGGGATTGCTGGCCGAGCCTGCAAAAACGCAGCTGGCCGATCTGCAGAATTCCCTGGAAAACCTCAGGAAGAATCCGGCGCTCCCCGGACCACTGATGCCCGGTATTCGTGGCGGTGGTCAGGCGATGCGAGTTTTTGTGCGAGGAAACCCGGAGCAACCCGGTGAGCCGGCACCTCCCGGCTTTCTCAGGATACTCAGTCCCCCGGATACAAAATCCGACGCAGCAACGTTCTCGCGACTGCAACTGGCACAGGCTGTGACCAGCCCGGATAACCCGCTGACGGCACGAGTCTTTGTGAACAGAATCTGGCTTTATCACTTCGGTCGCGGCATTGTTTCCACTCCCGGAAACTTCGGAAAGCTCGGAAGTCCACCCACGCATCCGGAGCTGCTGGACACGCTGGCCGTACAGTTCATGGAATCCGGATGGTCCATTAAGTCACTCCATCGGCGAATCCTGCAATCCGCCACATGGCAGCTAAGCAGTCTGCAGGATCCCGAAAATATGACCATTGATCCTGCCAATGAATTTCTGTGGCGTATGTCTCCGCGGCGCCTGGATGTTGAAGCGTGGCGAGACGCGCTGCTGAGTGTCGCCGGAACACTGGATCCTGCAATCGGAGGTGCTTCCGTGGATCAGACAACCCCTGGCGTGAAGGAAGTCGAAGGCTTCAATTTCTTCACACGACTGAACGGCTTCGAGGCGGACAATCCGCAGGGCCGCCGCCGCACCCTGTACTCCGTGATCAGCCGTTATACACCGAATGCCACGTTGACATTGTTCGATTTTCCTGAACCCAATGTGACCAGTGACCAGCGGACGGCCACCATGGTTCCTCAACAGCAGCTGTTTGTTCTGAACAGCCCGTTTATGATGGAAGTCAGCCGTCAGTTCGCGAAACGGCTGCAGTCAATTCCCGGCGAGAACTCGCAAAGGTTGATGACGGCCTGGAAACTTGCGTATGGCAGGCCACCTTCGGAGGAGGAGCTGAAAGTGGCGGAAGAGTTTCTGCTGGCGACTGCGGAATCCGGCGGAACACAGGATCCCCTGACTCCGTGGGAACAACTGGCTCACTCACTGTTGGCCAGCAATGAATTCTTTTTCGTCCCCTGAGACAGGTTCAAGGCTCATCGATTTTAGGTTGGCCCGGATGGCCGCAGCCCAAGGCCTGTTTGCCGACCCAGTTTTTGTCCGTTTTCGCAGTACGATGGGCATCGCTGCCCGTCGTGTTTTGCGACAAAAAACGGATGCATGTGATCGTTTTTGCTCCCTCGCGACGCATGTATCCAGAAAAGCGGAACGGCGCAAACCGTCCGGTGTCGGACTTCGCGTTGAATTACACTGGCAATCGACAGCACCCCGGAAGGCCATGCCAGGAACCACAGGCCTCTCGCTGAACGTCGTTCTCTGCCAGCCCTTCAGGCTGAGTCTCCGAAACGCCAACCGAAAGAGGTGGTTGTTACCATTTTCGCCGTTTTTCGCCGTTTACCCGTATGCCTTCGGGGAATCTTTACGTCCCAATCGTCTCAACCATTGATCTTGACACGAGTTACGAAAGAATAGAAGCTACGAAACGTTACTTCCGGCGTCCGGTTCCTCACGGAGTTCCTGCCGAAGAAGATGTTTCGCGATTCCGATGGCGTCTGGATAGATGTTTCGGGATTCGCGAGAAGTCTCTCAGTCTGTGTGGACCGCACGTTTGTTACGAATTCAATTCATCTGACACGCAAGTCGACTGATTCATGAGTCGCCGACGCACACTGGTCGCATGGAGGCAACCAGCGCTGCTTATTAGCTGCGCGATGGTCTTCCTTTGTGGCTGCGCGACGACCAACTTCGTTAAGGTGCGGCACAAGCCTGAAAATCATCTGGCAGCACGTCTTAATCGAAGCCTGCTGGGCTTCTTTCGAAGTTCTGATGGCACTGATCAGTTTCTGACAGAGACGGGATATACCGGTGGCGACGATCTGCGTTCCATGATTGAACACTGCCGTGTAAAAAGAAACGTGTCCAACTTTGCAGAGGCGACGCATGCGCTTGCCGAGTTACAGTATCTGGTCGCGGAATCTGTGCGGGGACGCGATCCGCATCTGGCCATGGAACTGTACCTTGATGCGTCGCGCGATGCCTGGAAATTCTTCAGTACGCCGGATGCGAGTGGTGTGTGTCGGGATCCATCCGCTGCGGAGTATCGAGGCACTGCAGATGTTTACAACACCAGTGCAGAGAACCTGCTGCGACTTGCCAGGGGCCACGGCAGGTTTCGGCTGGGTCAAAGTCTGCAGATGCCCATTACTCATCGGATGATCCACTTTGAAGTTCCATTTTCGACAGGGATGATGTCTCAACAGCAGTTCGGCGACTTCGATTTTGTGTCGGATTACCAGCTGAAAAACCTGCGGAGCAGACATAAGACGTCCGGATTGGGCGTTCCCGTCATTGTCGCGCACCGTCGTTCATCCATCCCTGATCCGATGGAGAAGTACTACACGCAGAGCATGAACTACGCAGCAACGCTGGTGTTTCGTTTTGACGAATTGGAGGCAACCTCGGGTTCTGCCCCAATTGTCCTTCAGGTTTATGATCCTCGTGAATCCGAGGGCATGGTGGTTGCACAGACGTTGCTTCCGCTGGAAACCGATGTCAGCACACCGCTCGCTCGGCAGCTGAGCAATCCAGATCTCAGCCTGCTGGATACCTGGGGTCTGATCCGTCCCGATCTGGCAGAGAAGGTCGAAGGGTTATACATGGTTCAGCCATTTGACCCGGACCGAATTCCGGTGCTGATGGTGCATGGATTCTGGTCAAGTCCGATGACATGGATGGAAATGTTCAACGAGTTGCAGGCAGATCCTGAAATTCGCCGGAAGTATCAGTTCTGGTTCTATCTGTATCCAACCGGAGAACCCATAGCATTTTCAGCAGCCAGACTGCGGGATAAGCTGGCACAGATGCGACTGGACTGTGATCCCACCTATTCCAACAGCCGGCTTGATCAGATGGTTGTGGTGGGACACAGCATGGGCGGCATCCTGGCCCATATGCTGACCATTGACAGTGGAGATCGGCTTTGGAAGTCTGTCAGTCCCCGACCTGTGGATGCGTTGACAGCATCCTCGTCCACAAAGGCGGAAATCCGTCGGGTTTTCTTCTTTCGACACAATTCTTCGGTTGACCGCATCGTAACGATTGCCAGCCCGTATGAAGGCAGTTCGCTGTCCAATCGCTTCACTCGCTGGGCCCTTGGTTCTATGATCTGGTTGCCATCCAGAACGATAGAGCTCAGCCGAGTGATCTTTGATCAAAACAAAAGTGACCACTCGGAAGGCGCGTATGGACAGCAGACAAGTATTGATTCCCTGACCAGAAAGTCGGCGGTACTGCGACTGGTGCGAAGCACGAAGGTGCCTGATGAAATTCCACACCACAATATTGTGGCAATTCGGAAGGGGAAAGATCCTCTCCACTGGACGGACGGAGTTGTGTCGTTCAGCAGTGCTCATCGGGAAGATGTGACCAGCGAAAAAGTGATTCACGCCGGACACAGTGAAGTTGTTCGCCACGCCGAAACGGCTAAGGAAATTCGCCGTATTTTACAGCAGCACCTGCTGGATGTGCAGAAGGGAAGATTTCCTGTCATTCCAATTCAGCAGACCGTGGATGCTCCTGAAGTCAGGGTTCCGCCTCCGGTTCAGGCGCTTTAATGCTGGCGTTGCCTGATCATTAGACAGACACGTCCTTATGGAAAGCGTCTGCGGCTTCCGAAGATTTTAAGACTCGGTGCGGCTCAATGGGATGGGGGCGTTTCAGTTTTCAGTTTGGCGAATAAGAGTGGCCTTTGGAATTGCATGGATGCATCCGGAGAAGTTGCTCGTGGCAGACAACGGACTTACGGTGGCGCGAACAAGCCAAAGGCAACGTGGCCACCGAAGCCCAGCGAAAGCTTGCCCCAGATGGTAGTCTCCGGAACCTGACACTTACTGCCGGCCACCGGAATTCTGCAGTCCGGGTCCTGCGTCGTGAGGTTGGTGGTTCCCGGATGGATGCAATTGTGAATGCCGTGCAACATGAGAGCGGTTTCGACGCTTCCGGCGGCCCCCAGCAGGTGGCCGAGGGCCCCTTTGACGGCATAGCACACAGGTAACTCGCTGAAGCCCGCGCGACTGATTCCCCGAGATTCTGCCAGATCGTTGGTCGGCGTTCCTGTTCCATGAACATTGAGCACATGGGGAGTCAGGCCGGTGGTGGATGTTGTTCGTCTGAGAAGTTCGCTAACGACTTCTCCCGTCTCGTCCATCTGCGTCATTCCGGTACTGTCTCCCAGCCAGCCACCTCCAAGAACCTGCGCCAGTGGGCGAGCACCACGCATTCTGGCATGCTGGCGAGACTCCAGTATCAGAACTCCGGCGCCTTCTCCGATCACAAAGCCGTCGCGATCTCTGTCAAATGGGCGGCAGGCCGTGGTTGGTTCATCATGTCCCGATGTGACACGCAGTCGGTGGAAAGAGGAAAGGACAGAGGCTCGCAATGCAGCGTCGGCACTGCCGGTGATGCAGATGTCACAGGCCCCGGATTGAATCAGGGTCGCGCCCTGTAACACCGAAATCAGACCTGTGGCGCAGGCCGCAACAGGGCAAATCACCGGGCCGGTGACACCCAGCAGTTCTGCCATCAGATTTGTCGCGCTGTCCGTCGTAAAAACACCGGACCAGCGTGCTCCATACGGATCCTGCTCTTCCCATGCTGCCTGTTGATCTGCAAACGTCTGCTGGTCAAAAACTGCCCCGGGCCCGCTGCGATCCACGACGGATCCCGCCAACGCACGCCTTGCGAAGCTGCGCGAAGGCTGCAGTAGAGATTCGGCAGTTCGCAGGCCTCCCTTGCTGCTGCCGAAAAAAATGGCCGTTCTCGGGTTTTTCGTGAATTGCGTCGTTAGACCAGCCTGCTGGATCGCCTCCTGCAAGGCAATCAGAGAAATGGAGATGACACGTTCGGACCGAACCACAGACTGTCGCTGGGGCGATAGTTGCCTGAGCAGTACACTGGAATTGAGTGCATGAGCAATCCGGACCTGATCCAGACAGGCACCATAACGTTTCAATCCGGGAATTCGGCCGAGCGACTCCCAGTAGTCAATGTCGTCCGCCTTCAGACGAGCCGCTGCCACATCACCACACAGCAGCCTCTGCCACGTCTCTGTCGTGGAAAGCCCCAGCGGTGTCACCATTCCGATCCCGGTGACCACGACATCGTTCGCCGATCGATTTCCCTTAAAATTCAGCACAAGGCCACCTGGATTCAGCGCAAGATTCCAGCGACTTCAAGCGCCAGTGAGTAAACTGCCTGGGTGTCAAGAATGTGGTCGTTGCTTTCAAACAGTGAGGCGACGGCACGTCGATGGACTTTCATCTTTAACCCGCCAACACCAATCGCTCCAAAACAGAGCACTCCTGACTTGTCCACCGCTTTGTCCATGACAGAAATGTCTGCAATGCCCACAGGAGGGACGGCATTCAGATCGATGGCCATGCGGAGCCCTGAGATTCTCTGCAGGGCGCCCTCTTTCAAAAAACAGGCGCCTGCAGCTCCCGCTGCGACGACAACCGAATTTCCGCGGCAAAGCTCTTCGTACTTTTCCGGCTGATCGGCTGCAGCCGCTGTCAACTGCGCTTCCGGCAATCGCGAACGAATCGCAGCACAGGCTGACTCAGCCCGCTCAAGGGTACGTGAAACCAGCGTCACATGAGACTTCTCAATGGCCAGAAGCTCGGCTGCTCGCAGTCCTACCGGCCCGGTTGCTCCCAGAACGACCGCAGGAACCGATTCCAGCGTCATATGACGACGTGCACTGGCGATGGCAGCAGCGGCCGTCGTATTGCAGCCATTTGAATCCATCATGACGGATACACGCATTGGACCAAAAAAGGTCTTCTGCACTTTTTTCAGAAGCGTTTCACCATCCGCCGCAGAACCTCCACCAATGAAGATTGCCGTATTCTTCAGATCGGCAGGGCCGCGAGTAAAAATCGCTCCATGCACAAGACCTGTGACCGTATCCGGGGTGACTGCCGAATAGGAAAACAAGTGCCCAACACCAGAATCCACGGCAACCACCCGGTCGAAAACTGAAGGCTGTAGATCCGTGTCCAGTTGAATCAGAATTGTCTGCATGGTGGTCTTTCCGTTTACCGATGAACCGGCGTGCTGTTGATAACGGTGGCAGCTGTGCCCGCCACAACCAGGATTCTCTGTCCGACAGGCCCCATGCTATCGCCGAACCTCGACGTATGCACCCGTGCGATTACCTTAGCCTGCATCTTCCTGGTTTTGCCTGATCAGATTCCGTTTTTCGATACAAAGCAGCTGTGAATTTGAGTCCTTCGACGGGCCACCTGGGCCGACTTTCCTGCCGCTACCATAGCAAAGGTCTTCCAAATCACGCTGCCTGCCAGCCGCAGGTCAATCTAACGTGTTCCCTGCGGCTGCTGTGGAATCGATGCCTTTGCAGTCGCAATTTA
Source organism: uncultured Planctomycetaceae bacterium (assembly GCA_903871805.1). Taxonomy (GTDB): domain Bacteria; phylum Planctomycetota; class Planctomycetia; order Planctomycetales; family Planctomycetaceae; genus SXXK01. The sequence goes on from CAIQIE010000090.1 coordinate 10,054, forward strand.
CTTCGTATCGGCTGGATTTTCAGGGATCGCAACGTCCGGAATTCGAATCACCTGCGTCCGATAACCGTCCGACTGCAGATCTATGATGCGATAACCCGGTGAGCCAGGTACAAACCGCGGAGTGCTTCCTTCGGGCGAAAACTGAATCCCGGTCGAAGGAGTCGTCAGGACTTCGGCATTACCAAGTCGAGCCGAAAATTCATGGTGCACGTGCCCGCAGCAGATCAACTGCACCCGAGAATCTGACACACACCAGTCCTGTATCAATTCTCGGTCCTCCAGCCCAATCGCGTCCATCCAGGGACTGCCAATCAGAACCGGAGGATGATGACAGAACAACGCCATTCGGGCCGCCGCACTGCGGTCCGCTATCTGGCGCGCCCAAAGAATGCGATCGGCACCAATTCTCCCTGATACAGCACCAGGCAAATGCGTGTCCAGTCCAAGACACAGCCAGTTGTTCAATTCAAAGGCAAACTGAATGGGCGCATCCGCTTCGCCGGCAATCCGGTCAGCAAACACCGTCCTCAGCACCTGACGGTCATCATGATTTCCGGGAACCTGCCACAGGCGGTCAATCCAGGGGGACAGCAGGCTTCTGACCGCCTGATAACTTGCAGGCAGCTCGTCATGCGTATGATCGCCCGTGACAATCATCGCGTCAAAGGCCACGTCGGTGTCTTTAATATGCTGCACGACTTTTTGCAGATAGCCCCCGGTATCTACTCCCCTGAGCAATGTACCAGGGGTCTGAAACACATGCAGATCTGTTAACTGAAGTATGCGTGACATGCTGTCCTCGTTTCTCCGGAGTTTTTATGGTTGGCTGGAGGAAATGTCCACATCGGTCCGACGACCATTGCCAGGCGGTCTTCGCTGCAAAAATCACCATCCCGGATTGGCGTTCCCGCGTAGGTCGGTTCTGCAAATGATTTCACTGATGCCGCTCTGATTAAACCCACAATATCCATCGTTGCGTTCAAGCATTTCCAGGTGCGATCCGATGGCGCCGGCACGCCGAAAAATCGCGGCCTGCTCAGACGTAACCAGCGAGGATTCCCTGAGACGCTGAATCCGACCTGCAGAAATCTTCCAGCGCTGGCCTTTCCGTAAAACACTGCCGAAGAAACGCAAAATCGGTGAAACGCTGCTGGCCTCAATGCCCTGATCTCTGTGTTGCTCCATCAGCCGCTGTTGTCAAAAGTAGTCGACATGCTGTGCCATCTAATCCACACACCATAACCTACACCTTTCAACGCTGGCTGCAGCTTTCAACCGTCAGCGGCACGATGCAAAAGTGGCCTGAAATGCATCAGGCCACCTGAAGAAAGCCTGATCGCGAAAGTATTCCGTTCCGAGTGTTGTCACGGGGCAGAAACATATTTCCCCCGGAAACGTCTCCCGTGTTCATATTGCCTTCTGTCAGAAATCGCCAACAACTTCATCGTCGCTGTGTTCAATCAGTCGGCGAAACGTGGCTTTGTCAATCGTGCTGTCCAAAAACCGGCTCGATCCATCGCATAAGAGCACCAGAAACTGCTCACCCACGTTGCCCAGACACTTGAGGGGATCCTCAGGGTCATATTCGAGCCCTGTCGGCTTCGTCCAGATCTCCGCTTTGTCAGGACCGGCCTGAACGATCATCAGCGTATTCGAGGTCCCGTCGGTAACTTCCCGAATGGAGCGATTCTCTTTGCTACCCAGCGGAGTTTTTTCACCAAGGAAGACGTGGAAGCTGGTCTTCCCCGCCTCTTCAACTCCCTCTGTCTTAAAAACGTCAGGCATCTTTTGTATTAATGTTTTGTTATGCTCACTGTCCCACGCTTCATCCAGATGAAACTGCTGGTAAAGAGCCGACTGGTCCAGATACGGGAGCAGGTACACGCGCCAGCTGAGCCCCTTATTCTCGCTGTCGTTATTGGGGCTGTTCCATGACGGGAAACAATTCCACACATCATGGTAGTTGTGCATCGCCAGACCAAGTTGGCGGATGGCCGATTGCTTTACCGTGTTCTGCCTGGCTGCGGAAAGCTGCCGCATAGAATCAGCCAATGTTGTCACTTCTTCCTTCAGGTCCGAAAAGGTCTTTGTCGGGTCTTCCAGTTTGGCCATGGTCATTTCGACACTCTGACCACTGACTTTGATTTCTACAGAGTCCAGCAGGTCGCTGAGCACGCCAATCACATTTTCCGGAACCCCCGAACCTTCCTGAGACATTGCATTCAACATCTGAGCCTTCATGATCTGAAAAAAGCCGCTGATCATTCCGTTGGCCTGCTGAGCTGCCGTTGGGCTGTCCGCAGTCAGTCGCAGGTCGAGTAATGATTTGCTATCACCGGTCGCATCCAGCACGAGGGTGGTGTCGGTAATCGTCAGGAGAATTTGTTTGAACGGATTCTCTGCCAGCAGCTCGCCAAAGGACTGCGATACAGCACCAAAACTGCCCGTAACAACGACATCGTTTGACGGATAGAGGCTTTCAAATTGCTGTCTCAGGGCCCCGGACTCGCCACGCTCAGCCAGCATCGCTTTCAGGCCGGATTCGCTGGAAATCAGCATCGTCTGTGGATCCGGAAAAACCACGCAGGTCTGAGCATCAATCTGAGTGGCGGCATAGCCTTCGATTTCGATGGCCCCACCTTCACGTTGTCCCAGAATAAACGGCATCAAAATCTCTTTGTTAAAAGGCTCTGCATAACGCACAATCAGACCAGGAACGGGAATTTGCGAATCACTGCCGGACGACGGTAGTTCAACAATCTGAGCATCCTGATGCCGAGCCAGTTTGAGGAATGTCTCTGGGTTGACCGATGCCTCAATTGATAAGACGAAGCCATCCATCATCCCCAGAAGAATGTCTCCCGACAGAGTTCCCAGCGCCTTTAATGGCTGTTCAGGATCCACACGCAGCCCGCCAGGTTTTGTCCAAGTGTCAGCAGTATCCAGCCCACCGATAACCGTCATGATCGTGTTGGATGTGCCATCTGTGATGTCCTGAAACGTCGGGGGTGTGTTTCCTCCGAATGGTGTACCCTCACCCGTCAGGACATGGATTGTTGTCTTGCCCGCTTCATCAACACCGTTGACTTTAAAAACGTCTGGCATTCTGCCGATCAGCGTCTTGTTGTGCTCGCTATCCCAGGGTTCATCCAGATGAAACTCGTTATACAGTTCATTCTCGTCCAGAAACGGCAAGACATGCACGCGCCAACTGAGATTCCCCTTTGATTTGCCAATTCCATCGTCGTCCGGAAAACTTTGGAATGACGAATAAAAATTGTGCATCGCCAGACCAATGAATTTCTGGTTGTTTTTGGCAAGCAACCGTTCATTGCTGCTCTTCTGCCAGGCCGCCAACTCCAGCAAAACATTCTGGTCCAGCACAAAACCGGCTTCCAGGATCTTTGACGGCTCAAGTCCCATCTGCTGAACAGCCAGACGCATGAATTCCTGAAACACATCGTCTGCCTTTGCACCCTTCACGGCATTCTGCAGAGGCGCTGCACTCAGCATTCGTGCCGGCTGGATACCGCCAACAATCACGACATTGTCTGGAACGTACCGCAGCAGGCTTTCCCCAGTGCGTTTGGCAGGAGTCAGTCGCAGGGCCGGAGTCAGTCGCATTGCCGGTACGGCAATCCGCGGCACCGCCTTCTGCGCCTGCTGGCAATGGCCTGCGATCGGAGCGAGAACCATCCCCAATATGCTCGCAAGAAACAGCACCCAACGTCTCATCGCATTCGCCTTTGTAAAAAACGTACAGGGACCGAAACTCCATTCAACAAAACACGCACCACCTCGTGGTGGTACTGCGAAGCCCTGATCAACCGCACGGCACGCCTACCCTGTTTCAGAATGACAGGACACATGTCCGACAACGAAAACCGCACGCTAATGCGCGCTGGACAATTTTAAGACGGCTGCCCCAACTGTGCTACCCTATCATTCCCCGCGAACCGCGTCAGGTGATGCCTGGTGCAGAACGAACACCTTGCTGTGCTGTTCCGCGCAATCACTATGACGATTTGTGACCAACTCGACGCTCCTTATGCACACGTCAGCCCCCCGGATTCCCGCACCTCCTGTGAAAAATTTGTAAAAAAGACGTCCGGAGTCGACCGACGGGCGGCAACTTTTTTTGCATCGTGGCGGAGCTGAGGGCACAAGGGTTGCTTTCAGAAGTCGATGCAGGGACTTGTCAGCTTGAAGGCTATTCATGCTGGTCCAAATCGCACACCAATGCAATATGGCAACGAAACAACAACCCGTTTGCAACGAGTGTCCTTTCGTGTCCTGCTGCCACTGAATGTTTCATGTTTTAGGTCTTGTTCGAACTTTCCATCAGGAGATGCATTATGGGATCCAAACGCTGGGCCTTGCTGCTGGCCGGAGTCGCCGGGGGGGCATTCGGGGCGATCGCAATACTGAATTCCAGGCCCGTCAGTCAGGTTCAGGCCCAGGAAGAACCACCAAGGCCCGAGGCTCTGGCCCATGCCGATGAACTGTCTTCCGCGTTTCGCTGGGTGGCTAAACGGACGTTGCCCGCTGTCGTTTCAATACGTTCCGTCAAAAAAGTTCCTGCTGGTGCTATGGCCAATTCGGCTGATCCGTTCCGGGGACTCCCGTTTGGAGACAGTCCTCTGGATGATCTCTTCGGTGATCTGCGTGAGCGGATGCGGGAACAGCAACAGGGCGATGATTCACCCGGCGTGGCAACCGGAGAAGGCTCTGGTTTCATCATCAGTGCCGATGGCGTGATCATGACCAACTCGCATGTGGTTCGCGGGGCGGATGAAGTTGTCGTGATTCTGGCTGATGGAAGCGAACACAAGGTCAAGGACATCAAGGCTGACGAGTTTTCTGATGTGGCTGTTCTAAGAATCGAGGCTGACCGGAAACTTCCCACGCTTCCTCTTGGCGATGACGCCAAAGTCGAAATCGGTGACTGGGTGCTCGCTTTCGGCAGCCCCTTCGGACTTGATCGCACGGTCACTCAGGGAATCATCAGCGCAAAATCGCGCGGACTGCGAAATCTGCCCTCCCGTCAGGAATTCCTGCAGACAGACGCCGCCATCAATCCCGGTAACAGCGGGGGGCCGCTGGTCAACATGCGGGGCGAGGTCATTGGAATCAATACGGCCATCGAAACCCGCAGCGGCGGCTATGATGGCGTTGGCTTCGCTGTCCCCGTGAGTCTGGCACAATGGGTGGGAGACCAACTGCTGGCCGATGGCAAGGTTCGTCGCGCATATCTGGGCCTGACGCTTGAGGACCTGACTTCGGAACTTGCCGGAGCGCTCGACATGGCCGCGCGCCGTGGTGTTGTTGTTTCTGAAGTCCGCAAAGCATCACCAGCAGACAAAGCCGGTGTTCAGGTCCAGGATGTCATCCTGCGGCTCGACAACAAAGAGGTCTCTTCCCGTCAGCAACTGATCAGCATCGCCGAACGGCTGAAAATCGGCTCCAGCTACCCTCTGGTGGCGATCCGCAATGGAAAGGAAATCGAACTGACTGTGACAGTGGCTGAGTTCCCCGAGCAACTGGCAGATGCCGGCGAGTCCATGGAGGAACTGGGCGTCGAAGTTCAGGTGCTGACAGCGGAAATGGCCGAGCGTCTGGGCATGGATGCCACGGAGGGCGTCGTGATTACCGCAGTCAAGCGAGGCAGCATTGCCGCAAGAATCGGTCTGCAACCGGGCGTCGTCATTGCTCGCGTCGGAAAGACGGATATCAGGACTCTGGACGATTTTCGTGAGGCACTGAAGGCCGCAAAAGAACGCGGCCAACTGGTGCTGCTGTTGAAAACGGCAAAAGGGACCCAGCTTCTTAGCGTTCCATTCCGCTAGGCTTCAGGCTGCCGTGACCGTTGGCGGTAAGAATCAGCAGCGGCAGAGGACGAACCACGGTTGAAAAGCAAAAGGCCGCAGACCATCGTCTGCGGCCCTTTGCGTCATCGTGAGCTCTCTTCGGGGCGTGCCGTCAGTCAAATCAGCCGGCCAGGAATTTCTCAATTGCATCCAGCCCGCGTACCAGCAATTCCATCGACGCCGCAAAGCTCAGACGCACGTATCCAGGCGCACCAAAGGCATCACCACTAACAAGCGCGACATGGGCACGCTCCAGCAATGCAGTGCAGAAGTCAGTCGCGTTCAAAACAGCAGCGCCGCCACCCAGCGGCTTGCCAAAGTAACTGCTGACATTGAAGAATGCATAAAACGCACCACCCGGCTCTGCAAAACTTAATCCGGGAATCGCCCGCAGCCGCGAAACCACATAATCACGACGCTTTGCAAACTCTCGACACATTTCCGACACACATTCCTGAGGACCATTCAGGGCCGCAAGAGCTGCATACTGTGAAACACTGCAGGGATTGGATGTCTGCTGACTCTGCAGCTTGTTGATCGCCGCTGAGACATTCTCCGGAGCCAGCGTCCAGCCAATTCGCCAACCCGTCATCGCATAAGCTTTGCTGACACCATTGACGATCACCGTTCTTTTGCGGACCTCCTCGCCAAATGATGCAAAGGTTCGGAATTCATGCCCCGGATAAATCAGCTTGTCATAAATCTCGTCGGAAAGAACCGTGATGTCCTTTTCTACAGCAACATCGGCCAGCCCCCGCAGGGTCTCGACCGGATAGACGCCCCCAGTCGGATTGCTGGGACTGTTCAGCATCATCAACCGCGTCCGCGGTGTAATGGCCTTTCGGAATTGCTCCGGCGAAAGGAAGAAACCGTCTTTCTCTGCCGTTTCCACAAGAACAGGCTTCGCCCCGGTCAATTCGACAAGTGCGGAATAGCTGACCCAGTAAGGTGTCGGTATAATCACCTCGTCACCCGGCTCGCAACAGGCAACAAGCGCATTGTGCAGACAGTGTTTTGCGCCGTTGGAAACAGTCACCTCTGATGGTTTCCAGGAAACACCATGGTCGCGACGAAATGCATCACAAATGGCCTGCTTCAATTCCTGAATGCCGGTCGCCGCAGTGTAACGCGTATGACCGGCGTCCATGGCTGCCTTCGCCGCTTCACGAATGTGCTGCGGTGTGATAAAGTCGGGTTCGCCAACCGTAAACTCCAGAACATCAATGCCGCGGGAACGCAACTCTCTTGCCTTCGCGGCAGCTGCCAGGGTTTCCGAGGGCTTCAACTGATTCACAAGTGACGACGTGTACATGGATTTCCACTGCTAGCAACAAGTTGAAACGTTCTGGGCGCGGTCACACACACCTGAGCCCGAATGTCGCTGTTCGCACCACAGAAACCCCAGGGCTATCCTTCGTCAGAATTCACAATGGCGGTCGCGTTGCCAATGGTCTGTGAAACAGCCGCGTGAGTCCCCGAAAGGCATCCAGCAATGCGGCATACTTTACAATGCAAGCTGGTGATTCCGGAAGCGACACGATCCAGAGTACGAAATTCCCGCGACCCGGAAGCGGATTTCCACAGCAGGCGAAGAAACCAGTCCCCAATCTTCCCTGTGACCCTCACTCATCGCCGCCATCAGTACACACAGTGGTAAACAGTCAAACGCCTGCAAGCCGCCCTGGGCCGAGGCTGCAACACGGCCCTTAGTATTTCTGCCTCAAACCTGCAACATTGCCGTTCAATCGTATCGTTGCTTTACAACGGATCCAGCTACCCCGGCCGCCGACTACCACCGTGCCGCCCGACGCCAAATCGCTGTCGCTTTAAAAGATGGTCAGTCATCATCTTCGTCGTTCAAGCCGATGTAAATGTACCGGAAGGGCAGGAGAACGTACTTCAACCAGCCGTAGGGCACCATGTACGTGGTGAAACAGTGCGGACAATACTGC
>CAIQIE010000091.1 GCA_903871805.1 uncultured Planctomycetaceae bacterium
GGCACCTGGTGTGCAGTCCACCGCAGTTGCCGCACCTTTGTCTGCGTCCTGCGAAGGGATCTGCGAAAATAGATTTTTTGTGAAGGCGCGGAGCATTTATTTCCTGGGGATAAGTGCGGCAGAAGGCTCACCAGCCCGTAACAAGGGCTTCTCCTGATACTTTCTGCGAGCTGATCTCCGTTCAATAGCAGGGTCAAATGTCAGTACGTCGTGGAAGTCACTGGTTGGGGTTCTTTCGACTGGTCACCGTGACATCGGGGGCTGAACAACTGTCTGCCGGAGAGCGTCTTACTTCAGAGTGTATGCTGAAGAACTCGCGGTGAGAAAAACATGATTTCAGTCACAGGCGTACGATCCGGATTCACTGTGTATAGTGTATTCGGCCAGAACTTCAGAAACAGGAGATAAGAATGAAGCGTCAAAAGATCTGTCACTGGACCACAGTGATCGCGGGAGTGCTGTATTGTGCCGGAGCATGTCAGCAGCAAGCGGCAGGGGAAGAGTTCACAGCTGTTAACTGGATTGGCGATTATATTCCTACAGGAGACATCACTACGCCTCCGTCGCCACCTGCCTACACGTATCTTAATGGCCATATTGGCCTGGACTCACTGCCATCATATGTGGACCCTGATGTCTCCGGTACCACTACTGGGCGCATTGCAAATGACGTAACACGGTATAATCCGCTGGGCGGTGGCTATCAGCAGCCGACGAGGCTTTCTTCAGTATTCTACGGTGGTCATGTTGTTCAGTGGGCAACAACGACCGGAAATCCCGGATTTAATGACCTGCAAGTGGAGAACAAAACGCCATTCGTGACAGCCGACACGGCTGACTATATGCATCTCAGCGTTTTGCCGGATCCCGACCTTAGAAGATATGCCGCATTGTTCTACTGGAAGAAGGATAACTTTGTTAATGGATTCTCAGCCCCCGGCAACCTGGTGACGTTGACCGGTAATAATACCTTTTTGCTGAATGTAATTCCCACGACTCTGGTATCTCCACCAAATCCAGTCGATAAAGAAGTAGTACGCTGGGTCGTTCGCAATAACGCGGATTTTTACATTTCCAGAACGATTGAGCAGATACCGACCAATACCCTGGATGCCTTCGCGATCACCAAGGTTAAAGACATCATATGGGAGTCATGGAATCCACTGGGCGGCAACCTTTCCGATATTTTCTTTGCCAGTGGTGTTCCAGCTTTGACATCGTCGTTTACTAATATCACAGCTCTGGGATTCTATCTTTCGTCTGAAGATGCTGACTCTAGCAACAACTCCATGAATATGCTTATTAAGCAGTTTACGGTGACAGCGAATGCAAACGTTCCGGAGCCTGGTTTTGCCCTGGTTGGACTGTTTGGTGTGGGGCTGTTCGCCGTCCGCCAGCTGAAGAGCCGTAGGTCGAAGTCCTCTGCAATTCCTGCGGAAGATTTCCAGGCTGTGTCCTAAGCGGGATCTGCACAGTAGATGAGTACCGGGCAGAATTGACTGCCTGAATATGTGTTCCGGAACTGCTGTGCCGCGTGCTGTATGTCTCATGCTTCACGCGTCACAGCAGCTCTCTTTTTCTAACAGGACGGATTCCTGCAAACTTCGACCAGGCAGTTCTCGGCCTGCAGAAATCCACAATCGGCTGTTCGCCAGAAATCCAGTGAAGGAACATGTGCCTTGCAACCCTCAGCAGAATTCAACAACAATCGGGCCCCGTCAGGTCAGGGCAGGTCAAAATGGCCTCTGATCGCTGCAGCCCTTGCGCATGTCCCCGGTGTTGTTTGGGACGTCAGGTCCAGAATGGACGTTCCGGACGTGCTGATTGCTGTGCTGGTCTCGGGCGTCACTTTTTGGCTGTTTCTGCGACGCAGAGCCCCGGAACGCCTGCCGTGGAATAAGCTCAGCTGCACATTGCTCATCACAGATGCGGCCTGCATGGTCATTGGGATCGTATCCGGGTATTGGTGGCTGGTGACGTGCGGACTGGGACTGCTGTTGCTCGCGGCACTCACGACTTGTCTCGACCGGAACCGAGGCCATTCACTCGCGTACCTCGCTCTGCCGGTCGTCATCGTCGCGAGCCTTTCAGGGTCTGTCGATGAGTGGATCAACGGCAGGGCGGCGCGTGTTTCCCTGCCGGTGATCAGTCGCGTGGGCCATTTTCTGGGGATGCCACATTATCGCGAGAACGGTGAGTTGTGCCTTGGTGATTTGCGATTTCTGGTGAAAGAACTTTTTGACGGCCCAGGTGCTCCGGCGGTTTGGGTGGCACTGGCTTTGGTCGCTGTCAGTTTTCGTCGCATGTCTGTGGTTCCAGCGGGACTTGCTGTACTTGCATCGCTTAGTGTCTGCGGGCTGTTGACGTTGTTCCGCGGTCTGGTGGGGATTTCGTTGCTGCCGCAGGATCTGTCTGCAGCAGATTGGGATGTGCAGCGACACGTGATGGCTGGACTGCTGCTGGTGCTGGCCTTCGGACTTTGGGTCAGTGCAGATCAGGCAATTAATTGGTTCACACGTCCGGTTCCAATTTCCAGTTTTGCGGCTTCGCGGTCTGCGGAGTTTAACCCACTGGCGTTTCTCTGGAATCGATTTGTTGGGCATGCACCGGAACGAGCGGCTGTTGTGTCGTCAGGTCGTTCCGGTCAACACTCGCAGCCCTGAAGAGCTGTCTGCGTCTGGTGAGGATCTGGGGTGTTGTTCCGGCGTGTGGCTGGTTTGCGTTTCGACAGGTGATCCAAACAAGGTTGTCTTCTTCGACGGAACATTAAGATTCCGGAGTCATTTTTATGAGTTTGCACAGTGCTCGAGCAATTACCGACCACAGCACAGAGTCCGGACGGAAGCAGGAGTTTGCTGGTCAGCGCGGCAGATCCATGAGGTCACGGGGGGCGCGGCTAACGCGATTGCTGCGGAATGCGTTGGGCTCTGACGTAATCCTGGACTTTCTGGAAAAGTGGCGGGCCAGTCGATCGCAAAGATGTTTCGTTGCCGGTCTGCCGTGGCTATTGGCCCTGGTGTGTACGGCTTTTCTTCTTGTTCCCGCGGTTTTAAGGGACCGGCAGTCACTGGCAAAGACCTACGAAAAGCAGCTGCAGCAGGCCCGACAATCCGGCAACACGGCGCTGCAGACGCAGAGCCTTGAAGCATTGGCAGATCTGGATTCCGGGAATCCAGCGCGTTGCCTGGATCTGGGGAAATTCCTGATCAGCACCGGGAAGCGGGAGGCTGGGTTAGCCAGAATTCGTCGGGCGGCAGACGGCTTTAGTCCCGGTCTGGCGGATGCGCATGTCTGGCTTGCTCGGGATCTGATCTATGGTGAGGATCGTTCACAAACTGCCCGGGATGATGCCGAGCGTCATCTGAAAACGGCCGTCGAGCTTTCGCCAGGTATTCCGGGCAATCATCTGCTGCTGGCAGACTACTACACGAGCATTAAGGAACCCTATCTTGCTGCAGAGCACCTTGTCTCCGCTGCTCGTCTGGAGCCCACTCTTTATCCCGCAGCAATTTCCCTCACGAAGCAAAATGGAATGCCGCCTGAGAGCGCAGAGGAGTTGCGAAAAGAAGCCCTTGAGACACTGGAAGCCCGGCTGACAGCGAAGCCAACAAGTGCACGTCTGCGTGCAGCACTGGCGGATGTCTTTATGCTGAATCGGCAACTGACTGAAGCCAACCAGATTCTGGAGGAGTCTCAGAAAACCGATGCTCCGGAATTGATCCGGAAGCAGCAGAGTCGCTGGCATGTGGAAAAGGCGCTCTCGCTGCTGACCGCGTCGCCCCTGAACCGCGACCAGTGCGTGCCTCTTCTGGTAGCAGCCTTCCGCCTGGATCCCGAAAATCACTCGGCACTCCGGCTGGCTGAGGAACTGCAACGGACCGGTGTGACGTGGCCGGACAACTCATTTGCCGGACTGATTGAGCAACTTGGCAGGCAGCTTGAGGCAGATCCGGAGGCTGATGCCGTTCGTATTCGTCTCAGTCAGTTTCTCAGACTGGACGGCCGAGCTGCGCAGGCCGCTGAAGTATTGCAGGTCATTCAGCAGAAATCCGACCGGCTGCGGCTGCTGTACGTTTGGCTGCTGATGAGTTCCGGTCAGCGGGAGGCTGGCGTGCAGTCAGGTGAAGAGTTGCTGACGACACTTAAAGGAAATCCAGCATCAAACGAACAGACCCTGCTGACTGCAGAATGTCTACTGCTGCTGAAGCGACCACTGGAGGCCCTGCGGATGCTTGGCAATCATGGCCGTACCATGCCACCAGAACAGCTTCCAGAGGAGTTGGCGGCCTTATATGCCAGGGCGTGCCTCGCAGCGGCAGACGCTGTCCTGGCGTCTGGGCAGGCAGAGAGCGACATGGAAACTGATGCTGTGCCGGAAGCAGATGCAGCAGATGGCGAAGATAGCCCGGTACTGCTGCTTGCGAAAGCACTTTCCTGGCGGTCCACAAGCTATGAAGCCCTGGATCGACTGACGAGGCTGACGCTTGAAGACAGGCCTGAAGCCGTTCAGGCAGCGGCAGTTCTGCAGGCCCTGCGTGTCGAAGGGAAAATGGTAGCGGAAATTCTTTCCATCACGGGTCTCAATGCGATTCGTCTGCAGAAATACGATATCGCGCAGCAGACACTCAGCCAGGCCCGTGTTTGTACCGCATCGGGAGATCCCCAGATTCTCAACAATCTGGCTCTGGCTATGATTCGAAACGATCCGCAATCGGGATATGAGTCCCTGGAAACTGTGAATCAGGCCCTGACCCTGGTTCCGGAACATCCGGACCTGCTGTCAACTCGGGGAGAGATCCATGTGGCCATGGAACATTGGAGCGAGGCACTCCGGGACCTGACGAAATCCCTCGAGTCTCGTCCGAAGAGTGTCCTTGTGCATCGTCTGCTGGAAAAGACATGCATGAACCTGAATGCAGAACGCCGGGCCCTGCAGCATCGTGAGACCGCTGAGCGACTGGAGGGGGCGGTGACCAGTCTTCAGACGACAACAAAATAACGTGAGAGTGTGTTTGCAACCCGCGGTCGCAGAACCTGTCTGCCAGAGGACTCTGCTGACAAAATGCCGGGCTTTGGATTGTGTGTTGCACTTCTTTTTGGGTGGTTCCTGATTTTACAGAAACGAGTTTGCCATGAGTGCTACAGGATTGGAAGTCTTTGACAGAACTTTACAGACGGCCCATACCTGGCTGAATGATCTGATGGAAGATCTGAAGTGGACAGACAGGCAGAAGGCCTGGCGGGCAATGCGAACTGTGTTTCATGCACTGCGAGATCATCTTCCCGTCGAAGAAAATGCCCACCTTGCAGCGCAGCTGCCGTTGCTGCTGCGTGGTGTCTGGTTTGAAGGCTGGCGACCGGCAGCCACTCCTGTGACGGACCGGTCCCGCTGGAATTTTCTGGGCCAGATCAATGACGCATTCAGCAATGATCCGGTCGCGGATGCGGAAGCCATCTGCGCGGCCGTCTGCCGGGTCCTGACCAAACATACAGGTGAAGGTGTTGCGGAAAACATTCGCAACGCTCTGCCAGGCGGGATCCGCGAGTTGTGGCCGGCCGAGACGGTGCATGCATCCCGATAACCCGTCGGACTATGTTGGTTTTCCGGATCGGACTGAGCGACTCATTCCCAATGACTCATTCCGACGGGAAATCGTCATCCTGAAAACGATCATCAAGATGTGTTCGATCGCGCGGGTTCGTACCCGCTTCGGACTCAGAGCTTCCTGTGATGTCCACGAGAAGTCTGGGTCTGCTTCAGATTCGCCTGGGGGGCACGCACGTGGATTTTCTGCAGCACAAAAACGCCGCCGACAAAATGCTCTCCGACCATGATGCACTGATGAGCGGAATCTGCAGTAATCGGCGCTGGATCTATGAACTTTGTCAACTTGGAATGCCCCGCTTTGGCGAGCTGGCAATGCGTCTGCGAGAGATGCGGACAGCACTGGCCTCGCATTTTCATGACGAAGAAGTCTTCACTGCCCAGCAACTGAAGGCGGGGGCAGCTGTGGCTCTTAATCACGATCTGGTGAAGACGCATCAGGAACTTCTCAGTCGTCTGGATTCGATGATCACTCGTCTGCAGGCGGAGCCCAGAGAATTTCCAGGATGGCATGCTGCCGTCGATGAAGTGGAAAAACTTGTCACCGACATCTGCCATCATGAAGACCTTGAGATGGATGGGCTACGCAAGTCGCTCAATTTGAAAACGAGATCGATGTAGTGCTTCGGGGAATCAGGGCCCAGCGGGACCTGCGGTTCAAATCGGTATGGGGCCGCATGGAGCCAGGCAGACGCCGGCAACAGGGTGTGTAGCTTACGTCAGAGCATGAAGCTACAGCGTCGGCTGATGAGTTCGAACTTGAATGCTGGGAATGATTTTTACGGAGTTCGTCGGGGCGGCAGGGTGTCTTCCCGCCCTCTTTCAGCTGTGTAGAAAATGGAAACGTTCTGTTCAACTGCCCGTTTTTTGTGTCGGAAACAGCTTTGCAGGAAGGCCTTCCTTGTTGGCAATCCTGATTGCTCCGGAAGCGACCTCCTGCAGAAATCGCTCTGAACCTGATCTCTCTGGCAGCAGCCGGAGGGGAGATTCAGTGGAGACCTCGCTCGGTCGCGGAATACGCTTCTGACGGATGCTGAGCTGATATAGAGAACAGGTTATTGCCCGGAATGCACTCTTGTTACAGAATACGAGTAGCACTATGGAACAAACTGCGGATCAAGTGGAACCTGCTTCTGAAGAGATGAAGGCGTTTTCTGCCTGGCAGAGTCGCCGAACGGAGGCTCGAGAGAAATTGCAGATCCTGACATCCCGGGAGATGCAGATCGCCGTGCTGACGGCCCATGGTATCAACAGCCGTCAAGCGGCAAAAACTCTGGGCATTTCCGTAAAGACGGTGGAAAAGCATCGAGCGTCAGCATATCGCCGGTTGGACCTTTCCGGAGTCATTGGCCTGGTGCGGCTGATTATTCTTGCTGAACGGGACGAACAGACGGCGAACGATGAACCGACCGAGCAGGCCGGGGGCGTTGAACCGACCGAACACGTTGAGCGTGTTGAGCAGGCCGAGCACATTCAGCAGACCGGGCACATTCAACCGATCGCGCGGGTTGAGCGGGCTGAACGAGCAGAGCAGGGATTTGCCACAAACCCTGAAGTCGTTAATACCTGACGCTGTGTTGACAGCTCTGGCAACCTGACCAGCAAGTATCACCGCGCCTGTGGTGAGCAGGCCTTCGGTGTGCCTCGTTGAGATGCTGTTTGTGGAATTCATCCCAGTCGCTGGACGGTTTAAGAAATCCAGTGCGCAGCATGACCTGCCTGAGTGCCGCCGGTCGGCCGACGCATGCCGATGCCTTCGGGGTGATACGGCAGACGCACCGCGGAAGATCGCCGCCGTGCTGCCGGAAAATGCCAAATTGACGCATTTTCACCCTGACGGGGTGACAGAAAACTGCGGAGGCATCTTGATGCCCGTGTGCCTCGACAAACTAGCAGGCATTTTCCAAATGCCGTAGCCTTTTCCCCACACATATTTGGGACGGTCTTGTCCTTGCGGATTGGAATTCAGCGAACGTTTGGAGCCCGGTTCCTTTGGTTGCGCTGACCAGCTGCTCATTTATGGGATCAGTAATTAACGGCGACTCACAGTGACCACGTGGGATTAATAAACTTTGTGAAACCTGGCCAAAAGTCGTGTTTCGTTCCGCGAAACGTGGACATCTTTCTTTCTGCAGATCGCAGAACGGTCACTCCCGAAGCTGACGAAAGGCCTGCCCCGGGCTGCTCTTTTTGCCATCGCTTCGTTCAGTATCTGCGATGTTTTCGAAGACGGTATTCTCCAGCAGAGGCACCTGCAAACTTCAGGGATCTGTATTTTTTGATGTCTGTGTTCGAATAGCAGGCACACAGTTCCGTACACGGACGATGCGGGTTATCGTTATTTTCCCGTCCAGCGGGCGAGATCTATGTTTCTGCGGATTCGCCTGTTCCGGTTGGCCGTTGGGGCCATTGTCAAAGTATCAATCCGAAAGTGCCCGTACCCTGTTAGAAGGAGCCTCGCCGCCTAAAGAAATCAGCAAAAATTCAGTTTCATCCGCTGGCATGCCTCAAGCCACGGCGGGGAGAGTGGCCGAGGACCAGTGCCCGATTGACATTTCAAACCGACTTCTAAACGGCATTTTGGACGTTATTACACCAAAGAGATCGACTCCACGACGGCCAAAACTGCTGCAAACAGACCATCGTGCACTCTTTCAAGGCACTCTGGCATGCCTTTTACGCACAACTGGCTTTCTCAATGTCGAGGTGCTTTCTGGGATGGATGGCAATAGCAGCAATTGGAAAAAAAAAATAGGGAGCATTTTGAAATTTCTGCCGAAAGGATGCGAAAAGCTGCCTAAAATACTTGCTCCTTCGATTAAAAATGGGTTAAACTAGAGCATCACTGCTGGGAATTTCGGATCAAAATTTCTTTTACACCTTGGCTCAGGCACGGTTTTAGCTGATTGAAGTCAACCGAGAGGTTGACGAATTTCAGCTCAGGATTGCTTCGCCAGTAGGTCACGATTTCCGCGGCGTACACGCTCAGCATGATTCTCTGTCCTCTGTCAGCAAGAACTCTCGTTAAGAAGTCAGGAACTACTCCGAATACGGGGTGTTTTTTTCTTGTTTTTTGTTTATTCAGAGAGGGTATTCAGATGAAAAAGTGGGTTCGTGGTCAGGGTACACCGAATCGCGGTGGATTTACCTTGATTGAGTTGCTGGTGGTGATTGCGATTATCGCCATTCTGGTGGCCTTGTTGCTGCCTGCTGTTCAGCAGGCTCGCGAAGCCGCTCGTCGTACGCAGTGCAAGAACAACCTGAAGCAGTTGATTCTGGCCATGCACAATCATCACGACGTGAAAAATCGGTTTCCAGTGGGAACCAGTGTTGGCCGCAGCTGGTGGGCCAGCATGACCACAGCCCCAACGCAGTATGATGATCCGCCGGGAGGATATTTCACAGGTTCTTCTTATCCATTGGAAGGACCACTGTATTCATGGGCCTTCTACATTTTCCCGTACATGGAGCAGACCAATATCTACACCCAGATGGACCCATCTTTGAAGGGTGGAGCATGGCCATGGTGGGCGAAGATGAGCGACGGTAAGCCCATCGTTGGAACGGTTCTGCCGGCCTTCATGTGCCCATCGGACCCAAATGCTTCCAGCCCATGGGTTGCCAGCGCGACAGAATATGCGGCGGTCAGCAGCTATCTGGGCGTGATTGGTACTCATACCTACAAAACAGCCCCGACCAGCAGCTTTGCGGACCCACGTGGCGGTACCTTCAAGAACGTTGTTGGTCAGGACGGCATGTTGTACGTCAATTCCGGCACCAAGTTCCGTGACGTTACTGACGGCACTTCAAACACCGTGATGGTGGGTGAGCGATCGGTTCCGGACGGTAAAGAGTATGGCTGGATTGTTGCCGCATGGGGCGCTGACGGCTACGGCTTTGGCGTTGCCGACGCCGTACTGGGCTTGGAAGAGCGATACTCTTCCACTGCCGGGCTTAGCCAGGCACCATCCTACTACAAGGCCGGTAAGAAAAGTGTGTACGAAGACATGTATCACTTCTGGAGCAATCACTCAGGTGGGGCGCAGTTCGGTATGGTTGACGGATCTGTGCAGTTTCTGTCTTACAACGTAGACAAGACTGTCATCTATGGTTTGGCATCCCGATCTGGTGGTGAAGTCATTCAGGCGTTCTAAGGTGTTCAGTGTTTTGCAGAACTTCAAGGACTGCTGTTGCCGTGCTGTAGCAGCAGTCCTTCTTTTGACGGAGTTTGTTCGATGCGCAGTGTTCTTATGCTGTCCATGCTGACGATGCTTGTGTTCTCCACGGTTGGTTGTGGTGGTGGCAGTGAAGACCTGTCCACTTCCAACAACGGTGTAGCACCGACGCCACCCGCAGAACTTCCCAAGGCGCCATCCAAGCCCACCGGCGGCGCGGTAAAGTAATTTCACCAGTCAACATCTGCTGGTTCAACTGATTGCTAAAAGAACCGACTGTCCCCTGGCAGTCGGTTCTTTGCGTTCCCGCCCTCGACTCTTCTCCCGATCCCCTTCTTCCTCAGGATACTCGCTGGACGCCACTTATGTCGCGGAACTGATGCTCTTATGTTTGGTGGGAAAGTGGAGCTACGGGAACGTATGTCCTTCGCAAGCGGGCGGAATTGGAAAAGGTGCCATGATTGTGGACTGAGTCTCCTTGAGCCGACTCACGCGTCGGACCATAGACAAGACGTGTGTTCGCAACGTGGTCGACCACTGAATTGCCGCTACAGTTGATGCATTCGTGTCTGGTCTCAATGGTTGTGAAAAAAGCCGCCCTCCCCAAGTACGACTCAGCATCCCCGCGGTCGATGAATTAGTCGAACGTTTTTCACAGGAGTGCTGAAAGTGAAAAGATTTGTTGTGTTAGGGGTGTGGATTCTGGGAACCGCTGTATGGCCGGCCTTGGGGGGCGACCATTTTCTGCAATGGCGTGTGGAAAAAACGCGATGCACTATTCCGGCCTACGATTACCAAACATCCAAGCCTTCTGCGGCGAGCGGTATTATCTCGGAAACCGCGATAATCGTGGTGAATCCTTCCGGGATGGATTCCACAGAAATCCGCACCTTTGTTTTCGATAAGGTCACAGCTGGTCCGGCAACCCTGTCCGGCCTCTCTGCCGTCGCTTCAGAGGATGGCGAAATCATCGTATCGGGCATTCTGAAGCACACCGGCGGCGATGCGGGGCAATTGCAGGGCAATAAGGTTATTGTCAGAGCAGAAGCATTAACAGCCACAGGCGAAACAGCTGAGACGGGAACCGTACTGGCGACCGAGGAAACAGCGATCTGGGTTAGGAAAGGCCGACCACAAACGCTGAACCTGTCGCTGAATTCCATGTCTTTGAGTAAAGTTCCCGCAAAAGTTGAAAGAATCCGATTGTACCTGGAAACCCACCCGTGCCGATAAAGATGCTTAGGGGGCGCTATTCCAGGGGGGCTGGGACTGTCGCCGTGCTACTGCTTCGGTACGGAGGTGTCCGTGAAAAAACGAGCGGCGATAGTGATTTTTGCCGGACTAATGATCGGCGCATCCCAGGTTTTTGCCCAGGAGCCTCGGGAAGCCGGATTTAATGAATTGTTGGTGATTGATCCGGGGGTTCAGGAGAATGGCCTGCCAACGGCCATCGTGCAGAATGGGAAAGTCGAGATACCGCCGACACTGCACGTGCATCCCTACTACTACAGTGGGGACAAGGAATACCAGTCTGCCATTCTGAACGGTGGGCCGACGATCATTGTCGCCAATCATCCGCGCAGCGGAGAGAAGCTGTACATTGACGCGGTGCTGCCGGCTGGTGCACCCACGATCGCTTACAGTGCTCATGCCATCACCTACATCTACACAGATCGTCGAGTGATCATTGAGTTTCACCTGCTGCACACCAACAAGGCCGTGGTGAAATATGTCAGTGGCCGTGGCGTCGTTCGAGAAGTGGGCGAAGAGATCGACGACGCGGTGGAAGCGGTGCAGGAGCACAACAAAAAGTCGCGTCTGGCAACTGAACTGGGAGAGCTGCGCAGCGAGGCTGGCTTGATCGCCCGCGGCTCGGTAGGTGTGGTGCAGAATGCTGGAGCCGTTGTGGTGGAAAGAATGCGGGCGGTGACACGTGTTCTGCCGGGTGTGGCGGCCTTGAAGAGCATCGGCCAGCAGGCTGAGGAACGCCAGGCGTTGGAAGAAGTTCGCCAGAGCGGACTCAGGAGCCTGCGTGAGGCTGAAAATACAATTCCCACGAATCGGTAGGTGGAACCTACTAGCCAGCGTTGGGAACTCAATGGGCAGGCGTGTCAGGTCGACCGTCTGCGCCTCGATATTTGATGGATATCCCCGGCGTTCAGTGTTTGACTACTGATCCGCCGTATGCAATTTGCCATGGAAGGCGATTTCGATGAAGTGCCGTTTATGTTTCTTATTTTTGTGTGTCTGCGGGATTGCGGCGCTGTCGCCGTGCCGGGCCGAATTGACCGTGAAGAGGACCTCGCCTGAGGCGAAGCAAGTCGGCGATGTCTGGCGTGTGAAGGCGGCTGATCCTGGATCATCCGCTACTTCGACGGATGTCGAGATTACCGGGACAACAACTGTGAAGGCGATGTCCGTAAGCGTTACTGCGGAAAATTCTCAGAAACAGACTTCGGCGAGTGTGGCTCCTACAAGCACGGACTGGAGACTCTCGCTCACCGTAGACGAATCTGATTATAACAAGAACTTGACACTGAGATTTAACGCTGGACTTGACAACGGCAGCGGTGGAATCAATGCAGAAACTGCAACTATCATCCTGTATGTCGATAGTAAGGCACCAGGCCCATTGCGCGCTGATATCAACCGATCGCCGTCGGGAAGTGCCGAGTTCTTCGTGAAATTTAAAGATGCTGATCTCGATGTCGGCTCGTTGAGTGGTGAAAACTTCCTGATTCTTGAAGAGGTTTTGACTCAATCTTCTTCACGAGTCTTTAGAAGAGTGTTCCTTCAAGGCGACCCCACGCTGATGACTGGTGGCGATAGCGTGCGGCTCATTGTGCCCAACCTCAATCCTGGATCGTATTATGTCTGGGTGCACACGGTACGAGACCTTGTCGGCAATCCAATGTCTACGCCCAATTCTCTGGTCTTTCTGGATACATCGATCAAGGCTCCGTCTGGAGGGGTTGTCATCGGTCCATTGTCGGTCGCTGGCGGACAGATACGCGGCGAGCAGGTCGAGTATCCCCGATTTCTGCACGTTGGTGGCGAAAAGGCCAGCGACATTGATCCCGGTGATCGTGTGGATACCCGCGTTGTTAATTTGTACTACATGCGCGACGCCCGACAGGTCGCGGAAATCATCAACCGTAACATTCAGGACCTGAATCAGGTTGGCTACGATGAAGCCCAGCGAGCGGCAGAACGAGCACGCAGCGTCGCCAGCGATGCCGTCGACCAGCGACGATTTCGAGAAACCCAGTCCGTCGAAGCCGCCATCGCCACTCGCCAGACTGAGGCCCGGATTCGCGAAACTCAGGACAAACTGGCCCAGGCCCGCGAACAAAAAAATGCAGCGGCTATTCAGCAGAAAGAGCTGGATGAAGCGATTGTCGCCACGCTGGGCGGTCAGCCTGTTGCAAGTCTTGATGCTGCGATTTCCTCGACGGAATCGGATATTCGACGAGACAGAGACGCGGTTCTTGCCAAAGAGAATGCACTTAATCAAGCCAACCAGGATTTAGCCACACTGAAGACCAATTTCCCCGCGAACGACCCGGCAGTACTGAAGCAGGAGAAGCAGATTCAGACGCTGCAGAATGAAATTGCGATGTTGCAGTCCAATGTCGCCAACAATACGAGGAAGATTTCCACGCTGCGTGCACTGCAGGCGAAAAAAGTTGTGACAGAGGCCGCAGTGACCACAGCGACAAAAGCAGTCGGTGCGCTGGAGGCTGA
Source organism: uncultured Planctomycetaceae bacterium (assembly GCA_903871805.1). Classification (GTDB taxonomy): domain Bacteria; phylum Planctomycetota; class Planctomycetia; order Planctomycetales; family Planctomycetaceae; genus SXXK01. Next base: position 13,525 of record CAIQIE010000091.1, read on the forward strand.
TCTGAGCGCCGACAAGCTACCAGCTCAGTTACAACGGCAGCAGGAGGCGGAAATCCAGGAACGAAATCAGGTGCTGCAGGCTGAGCAGCGGGAGCTACGAACCAGCCAGGAACAGTTTCGTCAGGAAGTCAACGCCGGCCTGGCCGATCGGAACAGTTACGCCAAGGGCAAACCGGAATCCAAAGACCCGGTGGCGCAGGTGACCATTTCCGTCGTCGGCACCAGTCGCCTGCAATTGCGTGGGCCGGTGAAGGGGCTGAACAAGATCTGCCGCATGATCCACCAGCTGGACAGCCCGGTCGGGCAGGTCAAGGTCGGGATTCATACCGTGCAGATCAATGGTGAGCATGGCGACCGCATGGACTTTGTGTACGAGCGAATCAATCAGGACATCGCCCATTCCCGATTTCTGGTGAATGCCTCCGGTCAGCTGCTGCGACGTGCTGTTCAGGAAGTGGCCAACGAAGTCGCCCTGGCAGCGGACCAGGGGTACCTGCCCCCCGACTGTCCCCCGGAGTTGACCGCAGGCACCGCCACATTGAATGGCGCCGTGCAGTCCTCACAGGATCTGCGGGATCGCCGCTACCTGTACGCCTTCTTCGGCAGCGATTTCATCAGCGAGCTGGAGGAGATGGATTCGGAGCTGCTGAACACCGAGAATAAGCTGCTCTCGCTGCACTCCATGGACACCATCAGTCTTGCGGGCGCGATGTTTGTCATGGCTCATGCGGACCATCCTGTCCGTCTGCAGATTCTGTCACGCTTTCAGGAATTGATTGCCAGCGAACTGCCCATGCGAGAAGCCGAATTCGTGCAATCGCTGACCCATGTGACCCGGCATGGCAAGTCCCTTGATCATCGTTTTCGAAAAGCGATGAAGATCGACGAGAAGCAGGGGGCCGAGATCTATTTCAACGCGGCCAGAACCTATCACTTTCCCAACACGATCAGCTTTTTCAACAATCAGATCAGCACCCCGGGAACTCTGAACCCCGTTCAGCAGGCCACCCTGAAAATGGCCCAGGCCCTGAAAGCCCAGCTCACCGCCGAAATCGAATACACCAACTTCGTCGCAGAACGATCCCTGTTGGAAACGGTGGACAATGAGCTTGAAGAAGAATATCTCAAGCAGTCGAAACTCGCGGTTTGGAAGCGTAGAGAAGCCGAAGAGGCACTGGAAAAGTTGGCAGCGACATCCGCTTCACAATTTGAGTTGGTGCTTCAATCACTCGACCAGGCGGCGAGAATAAACGACACTGCAGAGTATCAGGTAGCCGCTGAATCAATGCGACGAAAA
>CAIQIE010000092.1 GCA_903871805.1 uncultured Planctomycetaceae bacterium
GACCAACACTCGTATAGTCCCGACCACCCTCTGCCCACCGATAGCTGTCACAGCCATCCTCACCTGCCGCCGCCACAATCCAGTATTTTGTCGAGGGCTTCAATTCAAACCCCAGGCCCGTGAACACGTAGGTTCCAGCCATCCGCGGCAACTTTTCACCCTGTAGCGTCGCAACACATGAGCCGGGAACATCGCCTGCAGCATCATGATTATAAATGGACAACTGAAACCGGGCGGAACACTGTTGTTTTGACATCAGCGGCAAAGAAACACTTTCCAGACGCCAGATCTGATGGTCTGTTACGAACGACTGGGCTCTCAGCATTGAACCGATCCGCCCATAGCAGCGAATCGCATTTTCAATATTGGACAATACAAGCTGGCTGCCGCTGTCTCGCAGACCACCTGTTCCCCACCGACTTTTCAGAGCCTCCACGGGTCTTTGGTACCATTTCCAAATCATTTCAACCCACCCTGACGGATAAGGAAGTACGCGGAAATACAAACGCACAGTCGCCCCGGACACGACGCCAACCGAGGTGAACAACTTGCAGCTGCCCGGTCCACATAGGCCATTACCGGAACAACATGCTTCGCTTGTATTGTAATCACGAAAAAACGGAGAACCCTGCGCACAATTTTTAGCGACAAAGTCAAACGCGGCCTTTCGGCAGTCACTTTTCTCAAGTATCTAACGGCAAACCCCAAACGTGCTTCGCGATCATTGCTGCAGGCCCAGCGCGCACTCCTCGCTGCCTCGACAACCCCCGCTAACATCTGAGCTTCCGTATCAGCAAAAAAGTCTGTGAAAACATTTTAGGGTATACCCCACCCAGACGAACTTAGTGACGTCCGAGAACTCACTCTCATAATCCAACAGGCACAAAATGGACTGAGCGGAGTTAACCTGACGCGAAAAAACCGTTTTCTTTCGAAACCATGAAAATCGCTCTCGTCAGATTCACGAACTCTGAATGTGGGACTTCGGATTCTCAATACCCCCCGGCACCGCCCCCCTGCCGGGCAAACTTTGCATCGCAAGGGTCCCCACCACGACGCCGAGAAGGCTCCAGCCCGAGCACTGCACAAAGGATCACAACGCCCCCCATGTGGCATATGAACGCCACGAAACCGGCGAATACTCTCCTCGTAAAGTGCTTTCCAGAAATCACTTATGAACACAGGTGCATGAACACAGGTGCATGGTACCTGACCCACGCCCCGGCTGAGGCGCAGCCCTCGCTGGAAAACCAGACTGCCGACGCAACCCGGTTCTGCACTCAATCTACACGGAATAAAGAAACTGCAACCGAAACAATTGTTTCAAATTGTTTCAAAACGCCACCCGTCACGAACCGCGCGAACACCGTACCTCAGGCGGCAAAGGTGCCTGGCACCTGATGTCACAAGTGCTTTTATTGCATTCACTTGCATCGACGCTGTGCACAGTCGCTACGAGATGTCTCTCTGACCGGAACGCGCCTTAAGGCGGAAAATCCCACCCATGAATTCCCCCTGACTTGCCAGCTTTTCTCCGCTGGACAGGACATCAACGCGTTTCACCACGGCCCCCGGTTTCCATGCAACAGAGTCGCCGCAAGGGTCAACGAATAGCACAGCAGGAACAAACCGACGCCACACCGATGGGGCAAAATCGATCCTGGGAAAACTGAGATTCCAGCGGCATCAAACCTTTTCTTTCCTGGATTTGGTGACTTCCCGCGAAACAGGTCCAATGAATGGCGGGCTCGTACAATCACAGCCCGGTCAGCCGTGTCCGGAATACACAGACAATCACAAGAGGATCCCAATGGACCTTCAAATCCACAATTTATGTAAGACCTATGCCAACGGCGTCCGCGCGCTGGATCATGTGTCGCTGTCGATTCCCATCGGCATGTATGGACTTCTGGGGCCCAATGGTGCTGGCAAGTCGACGTTGATGCGGACAATCGCCACACTGCAGGATGCCGATTCCGGAAGTATTACCCTCGGTCCCTTGAATGTGCTGACTCAGAAGCAGGACGTCCGCCGACTGCTGGGTTATCTACCACAGGAATTTGGCGTTTATCCCCGCACTTCAGCGTCGGAAATGCTGGATCACCTGGCAATTTTGAAAGGCATGACCAATCGTCGAGAACGGCGGGAAGCGGTGGATGCGATGCTGGAACGGGTGAATCTGTTTCAGCATCGCAAAAAAGCCATCAGCAGTTACTCAGGCGGGATGAAACAGCGTTTTGGAATTGCCCAGGCACTTCTGGGAAATCCGCAACTGGTCATTGTGGATGAGCCCACGGCGGGACTGGACCCCGGCGAACGCAATCGCTTTTACAATCTGCTGTCGGAAATTGGTGAAAACATCATCGTAATTCTTTCCACGCACATTGTTCAGGACGTGAAAGAATTGTGCAGCCACATGGCCATTATCAATCTCGGACAGGTGAAGTACTCTGGTCCGCCGCAGGCTGCCGAAGATGCGTTGCAGGGCCGTATCTGGCAGAAATCCATTTCACGAAGTGAACTGGCTGCCCATCGGGAAAAATACAATGTGATATCGACCAAACTGGTGGCAGGCAGACCACTGATTCATGTGCTGAGCGATGCGTGTCCGGACGAGAATTTTTTGAGTGTATCACCAGATCTCGAGGATGTCTTTTTCTCTCAGGTACAACAGGTTGTGTGATTTCTGGTCACCGCTCCCTGTCACTCGTCCGTCCCGCATCTGATGTTTTTATGAAGAGTTCTCATGAATCAGTTTCTGACATTTTTCCGTTTTGAAGTGTCGATCTGGCGACGTGGTTTCATGTTGTGGATTTTTCTACTGGTGAATTCACTTCTGATTTTCGCAGCGGCGCTCAGCGACAACATTCAACTGGGCGGTGCCATTGGAAATACGTATCGCAATGCGCCATGGGTCGTGCAGTCCTGGTATGGTATCATGAGTATTCTATGCTGTCTGATGACGACAGCGTTCGTAAATTCGGCGGCCTGCCGCGACTTTGTCTGCAATATGACGGGCATACTTTTCAGTCGGCCAATTGGATTATGGTCTCTGCTGCTGGGACGATTTGCCGGTGCAACGCTGATTTCCTTGATTCCTTTTCTGGGAGTCACGCTCGGTCTTGTGCTTGCCGGTACCACGCCATGGATAGAAACTCATCGCTGGGGCCCGATCAACTGGCAATCCCACTTGTGGGCAATCGTGATCTTCGCCGTTCCCAACACTCTGTTCCTGGCGGCCGTAACTTTTGCCATCGCCGTAAAAACCCGATCTCCCGTAGCCCCATTCATCAGCATCATCATTCTGCTCGTCGCTCTCGGAGTTTCGAACGCGCTGACCGGCGACATACAGACTCGTACCATTTCCAGCCTGCTGGACCCCTTCGGCACCCGTACATTTCGCCTCGAAACTATGTACTGGACCGTGTCGGAGCGAAACACGCAGTATCTCACCCTCACCGGCATGATGCTCTGGAATCGACTTCTCTGGTCCTCAATCGCACTTGCCATTCTTGCCTGGGCCTGCCGCACGTTTTCGATTGAAGAACGGGTGCGAAAGACAAATCCCGCGACAGAATCTCAGATGGCCCGCACCGCAACCGCCGCAGCAGGTCTGAACACAATCCCTCTGTATGAAGGCACCGCAGTAGCCATCCGACAGATGTTCAGCCAGGCATGGATTGATTTTGTCAGCACCGTCCGCAGTCCGACATTCATTGTCATTGGATTGTTTGCGATGGTGAACATGGCATCCAGCCTGATCTTTAACGCCACCGAAGGCTTTGGACTGAAATCGTTTCCCGTAACGTATCAGATGATCGATCTGATACGCGGTTCGATGCTATTGTTTCTGCTGGCGATCATCACGTTTTTTGCGGGTGTCCTTGTCTGGAAAGAACGTGAATCGCGACTGGATGAGGTGTTCGATGCACTGCCGCACCCGACATGGATCATGTACATCGGGAAAACATTTTCACTCACCCTGATTCTGCTGATCTTTCTGACACTGGGAGCTATCTCCGGCGTCACGGCGCAGGCACTTCAGGGCTACACTCGTTTTCAGCCCCTGCTTTACATCACCGAATTGCTGGGTCTGGACATGTTTCGCATGTTCTGCCTGATTGTTCTGGCGATGATCTGCCATGTCCTCGCACCAAATAAGTACATGGGATACTTTCTGTTTGTACTGGTTGTCATTGCGGATGCCTTTGGTCGATCGATGCTGGACATTCAGACGCATCTGGTAAACTTTGGCGGACTGCCAGCCTATACGTATTCGGATATGTATGGATTTGCTCCCTACACGCAGGGGCTGTGGGTGTTTACCGGCTTCTGGCTGCTGTTTGCCACACTCGTTTCTGTGGTAGCCATTCTGCTTTGGCAGCGTGGGCGAGAGACTCAGTTGCGTCAACGATTAAGCACGGCATGGACCCGCTGGTCTGGCCCGATTCGAACACTCAGTGTCCTTCTGTTTCTGATTTGGACAGCAACTGGAATATGGGCGTTCTACAATACACATCTGCTGAATACGGTCCGGTCGGCTGAACAGCAAAAACTGCTGCAGGTTGGTTACGAAAAGAAGTTTAAAGCAAAACACGAAGCCCTCGCCCAGCCTCGCGTCACCCGTGTCTCCTACAACATTGCTCTTGAACCGGAACGGCGCGCACTTCGACTGCAGGGTCAGCAAACCATCGAAAATCGTTCCGCAGAACCCATCTCGCTGCTGTTTCTGAATACGGCCGATGGTTACCAAACGCAGATTCAGGTGGAACGAGCATCGCTGAAGGAAGAGTTCGAGAAAATGAATTACCATATTTATCAATTCGAACCGCCGCTCCAGCCAGGCGAATCCGTCCAGATGTCCTACACCGTCAGTTACGAGGCCAAAGGCTTCGAAAATAACCTCACGCGTTCAGAGATCGTGCAGAATGGAACATTCTTCAATAACATGATCTGCCCACAGATTGGCTATCAGTCTCAATCGGAACTTCGAGATCGCAACGACAGACGTAAACACGGCCTTGAAGAAGTTCCTGGTGCCATTCCCCTGGACCCCGCAAATCTCAAAGCACGCGGAAGCCATTACGTCAGCAACAGCAGTGACTGGGTGGAGGTGGAAACCATCATCAGCACAGCACCGAATCAGACTGCAGTGGCACCGGGTTCACTGATTCGATCATGGGAAGAAGGCGGACGACGCCACTTCCATTACAAAGTCGACCATCCCTCGCTGAATTTCTACAGCTTTATTTCTGCAGAGTTTGCGATCGCTGAGGATGAGTGGAACGGTGTCAAAACGGAGGTCTATTACCATCCGGAACACCAGTGGAATGTTCCCAATATGATGCGGTCCATTCACAAATCTCTTCAGTACTATTCAGAAAACTTTGGCCCCTATCGGCACAAACAGGCAAGGATCATTGAATTCCCCCGAGTGGCTTCCTTTGCCCAGGCTTTTCCGGGAACGATGCCCTACTCCGAAAGCATCGGCTTCATTGCAGACATTCGCGATGAGGACGATATTGACATGGTGTTTTATGTAGTGGCTCATGAAATGGCCCATCAGTGGTGGGCCCATCAGGTCGTTGGTGCCAATATGCAGGGCGCCACTCTGCTTTCCGAAACTCTGGCTCAGTATTCCGCCCTGATGGTCATGGAAAAGGAATATGGCCGGGACATGATGCGACGGTTTCTGCGCTACGAAATGGATCGCTATCTGCAGTCTCGAGGAACAGAGCGACTAAAAGAGCAGCCGCTGCGCACCGTAGAGCCGACTCAGGGATACATCCACTACCAGAAGGGCAGTGTCGCGATGTATCAGCTGAAAGAAGCAATTGGCGAAGACCGGGTCAATGCAGCGTTGAAGAGCGTCGTGGACAGGTTTGCCTATCAGCAGCCCCCCTATCCGACATCAGTCGATCTGATCGCCGCCCTGGAACAACAGACTCCGGAACAGCATCGCGCCCTGCTGACAGAACTGTTTGATCAGATCGTGCTGTATTCCAATCGGACACAGGCCGCCACATATCGAAAACTGGACAATGGCAAATATGAGGTCAGCCTCGAGGTCGAGTGTCATCGCTACGAAGCCAGCCCGGAAGGCGTTGAAACAGAAACCCCTTTTCAGGGAGCCCTGGAAATCGGCGCGTTCGCGGCGCCAGAAACCGGCCGGCGCTATGGAGCCACTCTCTATCGTCAACAGCATCCCATCAACTCGGGAATCAACCAGATCACATTCATCGTCGATACACAGCCGGATCTGGCCGGAATTGATCCCTTTCTGCTGCTGGTGGATCGGCTTCCCGAAGATAATACAAAACAATGTACGCAGGCAGCGGCTGAGCCGACAAGTGAAAAAGAAACTGTCAAATGAAGCGCGGAATAGATGGCCAACCGTCCGCTCAGGAACTCCGCAACGGACCACCAGCCACGGTGGAGTCATTTCCACGTAGACAGAAATCCAGTGACTGCTGCGTCCGCAGGGTATCGGTTCCCCACTGCGCAGGATGATGATCGATTTTCACCAACCTGCGAACCGGGCCCATCTGAATCCGCAGCAGTCGTGCAGCAGACGTCATCCGGGACCTGGCCAGAAAGCGAACCGAGCCATATCAGGACGCAAAATTTTAGGCTCCTGGTAGCAGAATACCCTCGTGCTGAATCTCTGCCACCTGATAAGATGCGCACAAGGCCGACTTTTCTGCATCGGAATTCTCATGAGAATCTTCCTCCGGCACCGTGTATTCTGGATACCACTGCTGGCACTGGCTGGCATAGCAATGACAGCCGTTCTGGGGCGTTCATTTCTTTCCGAGCGAGCACCACTCAGGGTTCCTGATTTATCATCCGTGTCCGAGCAGGCGGCTGCGGCGATTCGCAGAGCAGAGTCGAAGGCCCTCGCGTCTCCGGATTCTGCCGACCGTCGCGGTGATTTTGGAATGGTCCTGCTGGCACATCAATTCGACGCAGCCGCGGCCGATGCGTTTCAATCGGCAGCAAAACTGAATCCCACCGATTTTCGCTGGAAGTATCTGCAGGGGCTGTCGGAAACCGCACACAGCCGGGCCACGGCAATGCAGTGCTTTCGCGCCGCGGCAGAGCTGAATCCCTCCAACTGGTTGCCTCGCCTGAGGCTGGCCGAACTGTTACTGGCAGAAAACCGGCCTGACGAAGCCGCGTTATTGATTGCGTCCGCCCGAACTCTGGCCCCCGGAGAAATCCGGCCAGCCCTTGCGGAAATTCGATTATTGGTCATGCAGAAAAGGTTCTCTGAGGCAGATACCGCAGCGACTCAGCTTCAGGAACGAGGAGTTGTTGTCAGAGACCTTGTCGAACTCCGCGCCCAATGCCTGTTTCAGCTGGATCGTCCGGCGGAAGCGCAGAGATTGGCCCGCGAGCTTCAGCAGGAATCTTTGCCGGCCGCAGGCTGGAACGATCCCTACGCAGCCGCAGCACTGGCCTTCAGCACCGACCCGGCAGACCTGATCACGGAATCTCGATCTCTGGCAGCCTTCGGCAACTTCCGACAGGCTGTTTGGATGCTGCAGGCTCAACGAGCCCGAGCCGTCCTCCACCCGGACTTTTTTCCAGTGCTGGCTCGACTGCTGCTGGAATCAGGGCAACCGACCGCTGCATTGCAGGAGTGCGACGAGGGTCTGCGGCGAACACCGAATTCCTCTATGCTGCATCATCTGCGAGGCAGTGCGATGTTTCTGGTGGACAGAAACACGGAAGCGATAGCAAGTTTTCGCCGAGCATTGGAACTGAAACCCGATCTGGCACTTGCAGGCTTTAATCTGGCTCACTGCCTGCTGCAAACCGGTGACCGCAGCAGCGCGATCACGACACTGATGGACACACTGCAAGCCGCTCCGGAAATGTCAGCAGCCCGGCTAATGCTGGCCGGGCTGCTGCTGGACGAATCGCGCGAGCAGGATGCTGCAGAACAACTGCGGATCCTGGAACAACTGCTGCCAGCGACCGATGAGTCACTTTTAAAACTGAAGCGCAGAATAAATAAATGAAACTGTGTCCGCAGCAGCATTCGTATCACAGATCAAAATTGACATCTGATCCGCCCTCTTTCGGGACGTCAAAAGTCAATTTTGTCGTTGCGGGATCGCTATAGTCCGCCGGGACCAGTTGCTTTGGCCCGGCCTTTTTTTTGCCATTGCTGCCCCATCCCATGTTCGCGGCCGCCATCTGACCAGCGTCCATTCCTTCTCCAGTCGGCTGCGCTCCGGTCGGAGGCGGAGCCGCTCCACCTTCGTATTTGGACATACTTACCTTGTTGGAACCCGGCAACGCGCCCTGCACAAGCCGATATTTCCCTTCGGCATCCGTCTTGCCAAAGCCAATAAACGTGTCATTGGTGAAGAGAATATCCGCATCCGCGAGCGGTTTTCCTCCAAGCGTGATCGTTCCCGATACCGGAACACCTCGCCCCGGTTTAACATCGTCACCACAGCCTGCCAACAGCAGCAGTGTCGCAAGAACAACTGAATGATGAACTTTTGTAATCTTCATTCCTGCTCGCCCATCCTGAATGAAAAAACAGCAGATTGCTTTGTCAGAAAGTAAAACCAGAGCTCTGGCGCATTCGCCGCAGGCAGTCCGTGCGTGGTAGCCGCCACGATTTTGAAATGAGCCAGATCAGACGCTTCGCAACAACGCCTCCTGAAACCCGGAGCACTCATCACATCCCGGCGCAGCAATCAATCCCAACAACACTGCACCACATAGCACTAGCCTTGGGGGTTCAACCAAACGCCAGCGTGCTTCGACCGACGAGGACAACCCTGTTGCCGCGTTTTCCGGGGATATAACAGAAGCGGGCGGTATGCCTGCGCAGCCCGCCCCTTGAACCTTCGTCGAACCGCGAACGATTCTTAGAATTCGCCGATGACGGCACCGTCATGAATGTAGGTGAGTCGCCAGAAAGTCAGTGCGTCCACGTTTTCGCTGATAAACCTGACAGATCCGTCTCCCATCACCGCCTGACAACCGCCTGTATGACCGCTTCCGTAGCCCCATGCATACTGAAGCTTCTGAGCATTACCACCATAGGCAGCGTTAATGCGGAAGTCATTGACGTAGGCCGCCACCGTGGTGGCGTCAAGAACAGTGGAACTGGCAGACGGTGTATACAGGTGACAGCAGGTATGCGTACCGCTCAGACCCCATGGACCGAAGCTGCCGCTGGTCTTGTAGCGTGACCCGCCCCATGCTTCCCCGATGACGATCGTGTTTGTCGTCCCGTCTGTGAAGTCTCGCATTTTGGCCCCACCGCTGTTTCCGAATGCGCCCTGACGAATATCACCGCTGTAGGCGGTGTACGCAGCACTGTAATCAGTCATGCTGCCAGTGGCAAAAGCATAGCTGGCACGACGCGCGTTCTCACGACTGTAGAAGTCCGATTGAGTGGTAATACCGGAGGAAGACACTTCCCCGCCAGCCGGGTGCGATGGACAAAGTAACCCCGGCAGGGCCATGGAGGTCACTGCCGCGTTCGGGTTGGCATTTGTGATGCCGGCAATTGGCATACCGTATGGGTTGGAAAAACTTCCCGTCTGGTTGAAGTCGTACAACGCATAAGCGTTCGCCTGCTCAATGTAGGGCAACAGGAATACAAAACCGGATGTATTCTGAACTCGATTAGTCGGTGTGTAGAACGCCGTGCTGTTGTAACGCCCGGAATTGTTCAGAGCCGGCGGAAAGACGTTGTAGGTATCATGATAGTTATGGAGTGCCAAACCCCACTGTTTCAGATTATTTTTACACTGCGTCCTGCGAGCGGCCTCGCGGGCCTGCTGGACAGCTGGCAGAAGCAGCGCCACCAGAATCGCGATAATCGCGATAACCACCAGAAGTTCGATCAACGTGAACGCGCGACGACGGGGCATGAATTTCTCCTGACGGGAACCAGAAAATGAAAAAGAACCGGTTCAGGACGAGCCTGTTGCAGGTGGCGAAAGAGATTGCGACGAGACGAAAGAAGGGGACGTCTCTGTAAGCTTGGAATGCAGGTCCACGCAGGCATTGGCAAAAAATGTGCCTGATTTCTGGCGAGTTCAAATCTGTGCAATGAATTTTTTTGCGGAAACACGCAAAAATTCAGTCATTCGTCACAGGCAATTGATTTCATAAAAAAAGCCTCTTGCAGCTTCTGCATGCTTCCGTGAAATCTGCGGAACAGAAAACGGGCATTAGTGTTGAAATACTATGCGGAAAATTCATATCCGAGTACTCTCTTCAAGGCAGATCCTTTGACGCATTTATCCTGTTCCCTGCAACTTCACATCGTCTCCGGCGTACTGCTGGTGATGGGTCTGATCGGTTGCCGTAATGCCGCAGACACCACCAGTGATTCCTCCGCAAAAAGCAACAGCAACGATCAGCGAACGCATCGCTTCACAACAATTCCACTTCCGCAACCATCGAACCCGAGGTCTGCAGAAACATCACTTTCCCCGTTGAATCCAACCCAGCGCTGGCAGTTCCCGCGTATTATGGCTGGCGGCTGCGGAATTGCGGACTTCGACGGAGACGGGCGGCCAGACCTGATTCATACTGGTCTCTCGCCTGCAGTGTCACCGGAACAGGCAACACCCCTGGTTCAGGTCCTGCGACAGTTGGAATCCGGTGAGTTCGAAGATGTCAGTGCCCGAGCCGCGTTGTCCTTCAATGGAATTCCCGGCGGTGTCGCCATCGCGGATTTTACCAATGATGGACGACCCGATCTTTGCCTGACAGGGGCCGGTGACTGCAGACTCTATCAGAATCTGGGCGATTTTCGGTTTGAGAATCTCACAGGAAAAACGGAGATACATGGAGGACGATGGAGCACGTCCGCAGCATTTCTGGACTTCGATCGTGATGGCTGGTTGGACCTGTTTGTCGCCAACTATGTCGACTATGACCCGGCTCATGAATGCCCCGATGCTGCTGGCCGCCTCGATTTCTGCAGCCCTTCGGTTTTCCCTCGCACCACAGACCGCCTCTACCGCAATCAGGCCGGATATACAGTCTCCGAACGCAGCAATTCGCCCGCCCCTCAGCCGCTTTTCGCAGATATCTCGGCCGCCTCAGGGATTGCGTCCCAAAGGGGCGCCGGTCTCGGAGTCGCTGCGGCGGACTGGAACGGTGATGGCTGGACAGACATCTTTGTTGCGAACGACGGCCATGCGAACGTTCTCTGGATCAACCAGCGGGATGGCCATTTTCTGGATGAGGCGGTTCTGCGGGGTGTTGCCTGGGATTCCGCCGGACAGAGCCAGGGCAGCATGGGAACGGCAGTC
>CAIQIE010000093.1 GCA_903871805.1 uncultured Planctomycetaceae bacterium
ACGGATTCTGGATTGTCACCTCCACAATGGGAACACGCAGGTTCAGAATTGCATTGAGCAGACTAATGAGGGCCAGGGTGTTTCCCGGGGAGCCGAAGGTTTTCTTGAATGCAAAATCGTTCGTGGGGCGGATACCAATACCAATCATTGTCAATTCGCCTGTGAGGGTGTCGGTAGAAATTGGGCTGGGTGGGGTATTACAAATAATACCTATTGCATAATATGCGAACCCACGTGGCAGTGAAAAGGTCCGGCAGGCAACCACCGCAGAATTTGTCGGAGCTCAGCGGTACCACCCATCCAGGCAGTTGGACAGGCAGTCCGCTTAACCGGCAAATCCTGTAAGGCGAGCAAAACGCAGACAATCGTCCCAATCCGTAAAACGGGTGGTCACCGACGAAGGAGGACGCCAAACGACCGTGCCCACCACGTGCATGTGTGCCACCAGCCGCGACCGTCAGAAGGTCGGAAACGAAGAAGCCTTCCAGCAACAGCGCAAGGCAACAACGCGAGGTGCCATCCACCCCGGCATGCCCCCTGGACGAGTCTGGCTGAAGTTTCGCCTGCGCGGATTTCCCCTTCATCGGACGTTTCGTGATTTTCAGTGAATGCTGGAGGCCATTTACGTCTTTCGCTGGCCTGTTCTGATCGCACTCCAGATCATGGACCAGCCTTGCATCGAAAGCAGAATCATGACGGGCATGACCGGGGTTCGCATGCGGGTATCCGTCCAATAGACTGTGTGCATCAGGCAGAAGGCTGCAATGCAGAGCCAGAGCGGTAGGCAGAGTCCGGCGTTTCGTCGCTTCAGCTGCACAATGCCAGCGACCAGCAGTCCTGCCCACAATGGCGCATACCAGACGCTCAATAGCGTACTCTGCAGACTTGAGGCGTGATCGGCGGTTGACAGGGCCCAGAAACGTTGAAGCCGGAGTTTGCAAGCCTGAAGAAAACTGCGAGGAGACTCGCGAATTGCCTGAATCGCAAGTTCGTAATACCAGGCGTCCATGGCTGTTTCGCTGGAAATGTCAACGCCCGCCTGCCGAGCCCTGTTGAGTGAGGATCGCTGCCACTGATCAAGGGCTGTTCCGTCCCAGGGAAACGCGTCGCGTCCACGAATGACATCGCGGTAGAAGTCCGGGTTGTTTCCCAGTGCCAGGGTGTATCCGCCGTGTGTCGTTGCCGGAATGAACGCATGGAAGTGAATCGCATTGCGGATGATCCATGGGCTGATCCCAAATGCAAAGGCGACTGCCAACACCATGGCCGGCATCATTCGATCGCGGACTGCGGCGTTCAATGCCCCGTGGATCGATAATCGTGGGATCGATGGTTTCATCAGCAATCGATGAAGTGTCAGCAGCACGGCCACTACCAGCAGAGTCGGGCGAATCAGGGCCCCGATTGCCAGCAGCAACCCTGAACCGGCCGTTGCATACCGGGAGAATCCTGAGTCGCAAGGGGACACACTTGTGAGGTACAAAGTCAGAGCGGTGATCAGAAAAGCAGCGCACGGAAGTTCGGTCATCGGTTGAACGGAGTATCGCAGCAGCAGCGGATCAAGGGCAATCAGCAACGCAGAGCCGAGAATGGCGGTGTGAGAGAAACCTAACTGGCGAGCGAGTTGAGCGGTCATCACAATGCACAGCGCGGTGCTGACCAGATGGATCAGCAGAACAGCGATGCCCGCGGGAACTTTTGCGGCCAGAATCAGAGCCAGCAAAAGGGGATAGGCGGGCGGCCGGAAGGCAGTGGGACGCAGTGTGTAAGGGCCCACAAAACCATGCTGCTCCCCAACAAGTTGCGCATGAGCAAGATAACCATCGGCATCGTCAGTAAGCAGAGTTGGCTGATTCCATGCCAGCAACCCACGCAGCAGAATGCTTAGAAACACGATAGACCAGAGGCTTCTACTCTGGGTAAGTCGCAAAAATATCGGGGTATGGCTGAGATCATCCAAGCGAGGCAAGTCCAGAAAAATCAGGAGGGATTTTTGATTCGGCACACGGCTGGTAGGGATGATACTGAATTTCCGCGAGTTTTTGGCAATGGCGATGGAACACAGCGGAGCTCAGTTTTGTTCGAAGCCTGTTGCTGTAACTGCATTAATGGAAACATGTTGCGAGTTGGCCTCGCCCTGTGAATCCGGCCATATTTTGTAGCTGCGAAAGGAATTTTTTAAAAAAGGAGCAGGAATTTCAAAGGGATTCGGCAACTGTAAGTCGCAAAACATGCGGGATGCATTGAAAAGAAGTCGCGACGCTGGGGGCGTAAATCGGATATTCTGCTCGGGCAGGAATAGAGATTTATCAGCCTGCAGAGAATCGTCCTCATCCCCGCGCAGACGTGGGTGTCCAGGATTGTTGGTCGCAGAAGATGCGTCATTCCCGCCCGCGCGAGAATGACGCGTGCGGCCGATGTGTGGGCGTGACAGGTTCAATAGATGTATGGGATTGACATGATAGACAGATGCTGGGGAATGATGTCACAGGAGCTGACACGACCAGTCGGGGGGCTTGAACAGGCGGTGGTGGATTTGCAAAATCTCAGATGCCGGGATCAGCGGAAATTTGCTGAGGACGGGTGCGGCTGAAGTGTGATTTGGTAAGGGACTTCCTGCTGCTAAGATCTGCTGAAGGACAGTGTTGAACAGTGTTGTGTAAGTAAAGGACCGGGTTGGCCCAGGCCGCGAGTACAGACGGCAGGGGTATCGGTAACGTCGGAAAGCATGGAACAGAAGCCGTTAACGGGCGTAAGCATGATGAGTCCTCAGGCGATATTTCTGGAGCATGAAGCCTGGTTGCGTACGATCGTGCGCAGTCGTCTGCCGGAGCCGGATGCGATTGAGGATGTGATGCAGAACATAGCTCTGGCGATTGTTCGCCAGCGAGATGTTTTAGGTGAAGTCAACAGAATTGGCGCGTGGCTGTATCAGATTGCCGTTCGGCAGGTGCTGATGTATCGCCGGACCACTGGTCGTCGGAGAAAAATGCACGAGCGGCTGCAGCGATCCGGCGTGACGGAGTGGGATGTTTCCGGCCCATTGCAGGCGATGTTGTCGCAGGAAGCAAATGCTCATGTGAATGAGGCTTTAGGTGAGATGTCGGAACTGGATCGTCAGATTCTGCTGTTGAAGTATACGGAGAATTGGAGCTACCGCGAGATCGCCTTACACCTGGGTGTTCAGGATGAGACGATTGAGTATCGGCTGATGAAGGCACGAAAGAATCTGCGCCATCGACTCAGGGCATTAGTTGACGAAGGTACTGGATTATGAAACTGTCAGAACGCGATGAAGTATTGATCCAGCGCTGTGTCGATGGAGAATTGTCTTCTGAAGACACGGCATCACTGTTGCGGCGTCTGGACGCACTGGAACACGGCTGGAAGCATTTGGCGTGCGGACTTCTGGAAGACCGGTCGCTGCGGCGGATCCTGGCAGACCGCAGAGCGGTGGTTCAGAAGTCCGGCGGTGACGTCAGTGGTCCTCCTCACCCGGCCAACAGCGTTCACGGGGCCGCCGCGGCAGCAAACAAAACTAATGGATTTCGGCAGCTGACACGAAGTTGGTGGTCACACCCTCTGACGTCACTGACATTGTGTGCGGCCATCGCCTTTGTAGGGGGGATGCTGATTCAGGATCAGATGCGGTCGGATTCCGCCGCCGCAGGGCTGGCATCCGGTGGTGGGCAGAAAGGCCTGGCAGGCGGGGCCATGTCGGTTTCGCAGGCCGGCGACTGGAAGTTTCAGTTGCCTGGGCAGCGGCCGGTCAGTGTTCCTGTCTATCAGAGGCCCGGGGATCTGATGCAGATTGACCAGAATCATCCCCTGTTTCAGACAGAATTGAATCGCAATTCGGTTCGGTGGCTGATTGTCCCTGCAGGAGACGGCAAATCGATGCTGGTTCCCGTGTCGGATGCTCAGGTACCACAGATTCAGTAGCGACACCCTGATTCACTCGCCTTAGAACGCAACTGAAATGGAACAGGTTGCTGATGACCTGGATTCCTGGAGTGAATACAAATGATTCTGCTGAGCTTATCGTGACTGTTTTGGAAGAATTTGGAAGAAAAAGGAGCTGAAATTATGCTGAACTGGACCGCCTTGATTGCTGCTTCGGCTGTGGTCGCGGGAAATGGAATGGCTGTTTACAGTAGCCAGGATTCAGTGACTGCGAGCGGTGTCGTGACTGTCACGGTGACTGCCGGCGATGAGCAGGCAGCGCAGACTGTCGCGAAAGACGGGGAAGCCGCCGCGGGTGGCAATCCAGCGGCCGGCGATAATCAGCCAAAGACCGGTACTGACAGAAAGGAAATTGAGATTCGTGTGCAGTCGCGTCGCGAATCCGGAGATGGCCAGGACGCACCAAAGATAACGACTCGGGGAAAGATCGTGGTGATTGGCCCGGATGGTGTCCGCAAGGAATACGATCTGAACGATACCGAAGGCCGAGCCGTCATACTGCAGATGGACGGCGGAAAAGACACGCTTGCAGAACTGGAGAATCTTTCTGCACAAAACGTCGGGCTCGCCCAGGCGGAAGAAAAGCCGGCGGTAGAAGAGCGGATGGTCATTGGGGTCGTCTGTGACGCGGCGGATCCGCTGCTGCGTCGGCACCTGAAACTTGACAACTCAGGCCTCGTCGTTGTCAGTGTGTCAGAGGCCATGCCGGCGGCTGAAGCCGGTGTGGAAGTCGATGATATTCTGATCAGCGTGAATGAAAGAAAACTCACCACACGTGAAGACCTGGTGGAAATCGTTTCGGCCTCAGAAGGAATGCCAATGCAACTGAACCTGTTGCGTGATGGCGAGCCGAAGACGATGACTGTGACACCGCGAAAGATGGCTGTTCCAGCAGAACAGATGACCGAGTTATTGCCGAATCTGATGGTTGATGAAGAGCTCAGAAAGATGATGGAAAACGGTCACCTTCAGTTTGGACAACTGGTGCACCCGGGAGTCATTGTTGAGGGTGAGGTTCCTTCAAGCCCGGAAGGGCTGCAAAAGATGCTGCAGAAACTCCGGATTCAGGCTCGGGAAGTCATGCCGCTACGTGAGCAGCAGAGTCTGGCGGGTCAGCTGGAAGAAGTGCGGGCCGAAATGAAAAAACTGCGCGAGGAACTTCAGAATCTGAAGCAGAACAAGCCCTGACAGCAGAAGGAATTGCCTTGTCAGAGAATCTCAGAGCCTTTCCCCGACAGCCTGACGTCGCGGAAAGGCTCTTTCGCTTCGCAATGGACCCCCGGGCCTGGCGGTCCGGTCTCTGAGATCGCTGCTGAAATATCGGGCAACCTGGCGGAAATCAGATGTCGGTGGCTGTCTGATCGGCAGGAACTTCCGCAGCGGGTTGGACAGGATCCTGAACGATCTCCCGGAGAGATTCCAGGTCCTGTTTCATCTGTGTAATGAAGGCGGGAGCCGGTGTGGAACCTGGTGGCATGACCGCGGCATAGTCTTCCAGTTTTTGGAGCGTGAATGCCAGCAGCGCCAGGAGGCTCGGGATATCGCGTTCCACCGCCTGAGTCAATTGCGATGTGCGGCCGCGAAACTCGTTGCTTTCATGCGAGGCCTCGGCATGCCAGCGTTTCACCAGCGGGATCTGCTTTTGAGCGAATTCCAGTTGCTGTTTGGCTTTTTCCAGATCCTTGACCTCTTCAATGCAGGACGGACGAAAGTCTCCCATGCGTCGCATACGACACTGATGCAGTCGGACGCGCGCCCCCGTCATTTCCTGCATACATTTTTCAATTTCGCGTTTCCAGAATCCCGGACGATCCTGTTCCAGCCAGAGCATGATTTGTCGCAACTGCTGGTCGAGTGTTGCAAGGCAGATTCTGGCCTCCTCCTGAAAGACGAGCACGGCTTGGCTGAACTGCCGTATGGCATCAGTGGATGTAACATGTGCGGTGCCGGCCATGAATCTGCGCTGCTTTCGTTATTGGAACCGGAGGCTTCGGGGGCGGGAGTGACGCAGCATGCACAGATTAGTGTTGCTGCAGATATTCTTCGACAAGCTGAGCTTTTCTGAGCAGATACGGGATGAACTGTTCATTGGAATCCACAAAGCGCGCGAGGGCTTTCATGTTGGCGCTGAATTCTTCGGAAAAACGGAGATGTTCCTGGTCTCGCCAGGTTTGCCCCAGGTGACTTAGCTGGCCGGCAACCGTCGTGGACTTGTCATTCAGTTCCTCATTGAAACGCCGCAGCATCTGAGCGAAACGACGCAGCTCACCGGGGTCAACAATTGCTTGAGCCATAACAAGTTCTCTCCGGAGTACATTGGAGTCAGGAAAATGAGCACTGTATTGTACAGAAACGCTTTTTTCCGGGGACCATCAGCAGAAAATTGGCACCTTTGTTCGGCCCGGCCACAGAGTACCAACCCGAAGCGCCAGCGAGTTACTTCACACAATGCAGGTACTCGCCGGCGATTCGTGCTGGTATCCGCACAACCTTAGGTGGATGGCACCTTTGTTCGGCATCTGAATTCACAGGTGTGCGGAAATTGTACGGGAATAACGGGGTTGGTTGGGTTGGGGATAAGCCCGGAGGGCTTGCAAAAAATAGACTGGGGCAAGCCACTGGCCGCCACCGGAAAATCCCCAATCCGAGCGTCTTACTGCGGAGGGGGCACAGAAATCCGTGGACGACGTTCAATTCGTCCTTCGCCCGGAAGATCAACGGGACTTTCGGTGCGCTGGGCGAAATTCCGTTTCAGCATCGCGGCGGCAGTTCAAGGCCAGTGAGCTGCAATAGCTCGGGCCCACGGCGGCAGAGATTGCCCAGAGCCTGAAGTCGCTTCTGGAAGCCGCGCCGAGGCTGCCTCATTATCAGGGGATGACAACGACTGGCTTCGCGCTTGACTCTTCCAGTAACAACATCAACAGTGCCTGTTCCATTTCTTCCGGCTTGAATCCAAACGGCCCACGACCGCTTTTATAAGCCACTTTGCCATTGGTACCGATCACGTAAAGACGCGCCGGCATTCCACTGTAAGCGTTGCCAACCGTATCATTGATATCGTCCACAAGCAGCGGGATCGAAGGCTTTAGTTTCGCAGCACATTGCTCCGCTACTGCACTGCGTTCCTGAAATGTTTTTGGCTGGGCGACAGCGACGCCCACCTTTTCATTGGACTTCATTGCCCATCCATTGGTCGGATGTGCTTCTCGCACACAGATCAACAGGAAATCGGCATGATCCTTCTGACGTTCGCGAACGGCTTCCACCATGGAGTGCATCGATCGAAAAGGTCCACAGGTAAAGTTCCCGAACACCAGAACCACGGGCTTCCTGCAAATGCGATCTGATAGTCGGACCAAATCACCACCCTCGAGCGGCTTCAATTCGAAATCCGGGGCCGCGTCATTCACCGAAGGCCCTTCCTGCAAGGAACCAATTTCCCCGGACATCAGTCCCTGAATCAAAATCTCCTTGCATGGTTCATCACCAGGGAGAAAGCCATTTCCTGGAGGAATCAATGCATCCCGAAGTTGCTCAAAACGGAAGAAATCGTGTTTCCCTGCGATCTTTATCAAAGAACAATTGCCACTCTTCCTTCGTCAGATTTCCATCGCCGCCGGGATCCATACGTCGAAACATTCGATTGACCATGGACAATTACCCAGGTGCCAGCCACCTTGGGGGACGCTGTCAGGTGGGTGGCACCTGAGTTATTAATTGCCACATCCGAACGTATCGATATTTCCGTGCCAGATGTCTTATTCGGAAAATTTCGCCTATTTGGAACCGGATAAAATGAGTGGCCGGCACCCAGTTGGCCCCCGCACGCTGGCCGTTGGCCCCCATTTGTCGGGCCTTTCCCGGCGTCTGCCTCGCTTCAGGTGGGTGGCACCTGAGTTCTCAGCAATTCCTCAAAAAAAATTCGAGGGCACAATCGCAAGTTCTAATAATAAAAACCCTCACATTTTTCACTCAAGTGCCAGCCACCTTGAGTGCCTGCCAGCCACCTTGAGTGCCTGCCGGTATTTCCGCTCGTGGCGATGCATTCAGAAAAGTCGGCCTATGCGGAACTGAAGAAATTGGTTGGGTGGCCCCGGTGTCTGACTCCGGTGTCTGGCCCCGGTGTCTGGATGCCCGAGGCTGTCTGGCCTGAAGCTGGGTGGGTGGCACCCACGTGGGCTTTGCTCCTGGCGTTACATTCAGAAAATCCAGCCTATACAGAACTGAAGAAATTGGTTGGGTGGCCCCGGTGTCTGGATGCTCGAGGTTATCTGGCCTGAGGCTGGGTGGGTGGCACCAAGCGTTCCTGCCGGCACCGAGCGTTCCTGGGCCTGAAGCTGGTTGGGTGGCACCCACGTGGGCTTTGCTCCTGGCGTTACATTCAGAAAATTCAGCCTATACAGAACTGAAGAAATTGGTTGGGTGGCCCCGGTGTCTGGCCCCGGTGTCTGGATGCCCGAGGCTGTCTGGCCTGAAGCTGGGTGGCCTGAAGCTGGGTGGGTGGCACCTATCGTCCCGGCACTTGCGTGGGAATGATGGAGCTTGCGACACTGGTTTCCCGCCGGCGCGGAGCCGTTTCTGTGGAATATTCCCGACAAAGTGCCCGGAACCTGCGAAACTGGCGGACTTTGCTTGCGGAGTGTGAATCGTCAGTCGTAGGATGCCGATAGGCAGAACACACGGTTTTCTGTTTTTTTCCGTCCGGTTGAGCCAAGCTATGACCAAGAAGCAATTTGTGCTTTCGGCTTTTGCGGCTGCAATTCCAGCATATTTGCTGATTGGGTCGATGGTATGGTCCCTGTTTCAGGGTGGCATGCTGACGGACACGGCAAAGGTTTCGATCGCACTGTGGGTGGTGTTCATCGTGGTGGCTCTTGGCGGCCTGGTCATCGGTGTTCTGCCGTTCGCCGTGCTGATTTTCCCTGGGCTGTACCCGGTGGCCGCAGCAGGGACTGTCCCTGCAGGGGGGGGATCGCAGTCCGGTTCCAGCCGCAAATCCGCAGCTGCCGCTGATGAGGACTCTGAGCCCGGTGGGCTGGAGGACGGCGGGGACAGTGAATTCGCTGACGAGTTCAGCGATGAGTTTTCTGACGACTACGAAGACACAAAGTAGTCCCTGGGCTGCGAACTGCACGCCGTGGTGGAACTGAGTAGGCCGCCCGGCTGATTGCAACTCCTGAAATCCTCGGTTCCGTCAATGAGACAGCCTGAGGATCTGCATTGCACGGCGTTTAATGCTAAGATGTCAGGCCGTGCGCCAGTCTTGTCCGGTGAAATGCAGCCTTCTCAGGCCGGAACTGGCCGAAGTCTCTCAACGAAGGCTAAGGGTGATGTCGTGATTCAGCCTGTGACCTGTCCGGTTTGCCGCCAGACCGTGGACGATCCGTCAAGCTGTCGCACCATGCCGTTCTGTAGTGATCGATGCCGTCGGGTGGATTTTTTCCGCTGGTGGGACGGTCGCTACGTGATTGTCGAAGAACTTTCCCCTGATGCCATCATCGCACTGGAGGATTCGCAGGCGGCCGATGACGAGCTCTATGAGGAATAATGGTTCGTCGACCGGAGGTATTCGCAAGCACTCCGCGCGGCGATCACGGGGACTCTGCGGCCAATTCAGGTTTCTTTGAGAAATCTGCGGGTGATTTCCTGATCCGCGGCATTGAAGATTTTTTCAGGGGTACCAGATTCGATGATGCGACCGGAATGCAGGATATGCACGGAGTGTGCGACTGATCGGGCGAACTGCATGCCGTGCGTCACGACAATCATTCCCTGTCCGTCAAGGGCGAGATCCTGCATGACGGCGATCACTTCGCCGGTTGTATGGGGATCCAACGCACTGGTGGGTTCGTCGAACAGGATGGCATCCGGCTTCATGGCGAGTGTTCTGGCGATGGCAACGCGTTGTTTTTGACCGCCGGAGAGTGATTCCGGGCGAGCATCCAGTTTCGCCAGCATTCCGACACGATCCAGGAGTTGTTTTGCCAGCTGCACGGCTTCTTCTTTGGGCATTTTCAGCACAAGCATTGGAGCTTCCGTGATGTTCTGAAGCACGGTGCGATGGGGAAACAGTTCGAATTGCTGGAAGACCATGCCGACACGCCGCCGGATCTGCAGCAGAGCGTTCTGGCGGGCAGTTCCTTCGCTGGCGGGCAGAGAAATGTCACCGACATGGATTTCGCCCGCATCGAACGTCTCCAGACCATTAATGGTCCGCAGGAGTGTGCTTTTGCCGCTTCCGGATGGCCCCAGCAGCACACAGACCTCGCCCGTGGCTACCTGCAGCGAGACACCTTTGAGGATCGTCTGGGTACCAAATCGTTTGACAAGTTCGACGATGCGAATCATGTGGGAATTCCTGCCGATGTGGAAGGATCGTCTGCTGAGTGGGCTGGAAAAAAACGCCCCGGATGAGTGTCCTGCCTCGGTGACCGTACCTGCAGCATAACAGGTTCTGCGGGAATTTCTCAGAGGTGCTCTGCCGGAATCTGATACGTCGGGAGGGGCTGGGTTGATGGTTTATGAAAATCCATCAGGGATCAGGGGAATCCTCTTGAAATGCCTCCCCGGAAAGCCCCAAATCATGTGGATTCGATTTGATTCTGGTCATTGGGAAGGAACTGTATGCGACGTGTGACTGCGAAATTTTGCTCCGGGCTGCTGACTGTGGTGCTGATGGGAGTCCTGAGCGGGCCGATTCAGTGGACCGTTCCCGCGTTTGGGCAGGAGTCTGAATCTGCGCCTGACAGCAAGTCGGAGGCAAAGTCAGACAAAAAGGCGGAGCCGGAGGACGTTTTTGTAGAAACGGAGCACGAAGCGGAGATTGGCGGAAAGACCATTCAGTACACCGCGACGGCCGGAAAACTGGTCATTCGCAGTGATGATCTGAAATCCCGGGCCTCGATTTTCTTTATCGCGTACACACGGCCAACGGATTCTCCGGCGGAGCGTCCGATTACGTTCTGCTTCAATGGCGGGCCGGGTTCGTCCTCTGTGTGGCTGCATCTGGGGATGCTTGGTCCGCGACGGATTCGGTTTCCCGACGACGCTTCGTACCTGAAACCGCCGTACGCGCTGGAGTCCAATCCGTTATCTCTGCTTGACATCACGGATCTGGTGTTCATTGATCCTGTGAGTACCGGGTACAGCAGGCCGGAGAATGAGACGGACAAGAGTGAGTTTCATGGCTATGAGGAAGATGTGGAGAGCATCGGTCAGTTCATTCACGACTATACGACTCGGTTTTTGCGCTGGCCATCACCGCGATTTCTGTGTGGGGAAAGCTATGGGGGTGTCCGAGCCGCGGGCCTGGCAAGTCACCTGCAGGAGCGTTATAACATGGAGCTGAACGGCGTGGTCGTGATTTCCGGAGCGATCAACTTTCAGACGCTTCGATTTTCGACCTCGAACGATCTTCCGAATGTCTGTTTTCTTCCGGGTTACACCGCGACTGCGTGGTACCACAAGGCACTGCCGGCGGATCTGCAGCAGCGGCCTCTTGCCGAGTTGGTGGCCGAGTCCGAAGAGTTTGCTCGCGGCCCGTATGCGCAGGCCCTGCTGAAAGGTTCCTCGATTACGGAAGAAGAAGAGAGTGCGATTGCGGAGCAGATGAGTCGGCTGACCGGGTTATCGGCGGAGTACATTCGTCGTGCGCGTCTGCGGGTGACCATGGCAAGGTTCGGGAAGGAATTGCTGCGGGAACGGGGGCTGACCATCGGCCGGTTCGACAGTCGTTACTCGAATCGGGATCGCGATGACGCCGGCGAAACCTATGAGTTTGATGCCAGCGGTGCGGCGATTTTTGGTCCGTTCACGGCTACGTTCAATGATTATGTCCGCAGGGATCTGAAGTTCGAAGAGGACCGGGTTTATGAGATTTTGACGGGAAATGTTCAGCCCTGGAGCTACCGCAGCTTTGAAAACCGCTTTGTCGACGCCTCAGAATCCCTGCGAAAAACAATGACGGCGAATCCGGCCCTGAAGGTCTTTGCGGCCTGTGGCTATTACGACCTTGCCACGCCGCATTTTGCCATGGACTACACCCTGGATCATCTGGGGCTGGCCCGGGACCTGCTTCCAAACGTCACCAGAAAGTATTACGAGGCGGGACACATGATGTACATTCACGAGCCTTCTCATCAGCAGTTACGTGACGACCTGGTAGAGTTTTACCGTGACACGGTCCCGGAAAAGCCGTAGTCGTTTGCGAAAAACCAGTCAGAAGCGTTTGGGGACAGTGGGAACATGTGAGTGGCGCGGGAACAGAGTCGCGGAAAGTTGCAGTTCTGTTCCGGTGCAGATAATCTGCCCCGATCATGTTTTCACGCTTCTTTATAGATCGCCCGATCTTTGCCACCGTGCTGTCCGTCGTGATCACTCTCGCCGGTGGCATTGCCGTTTCTACCCTGCCGATCACGCAGTATCCCGACATTGCGCCTCCCACGGTTGAAGTGTCAACCATGTATCCGGGGGCCAATTCGCGTGTGGTGGCGGACACTGTCGCTGCGCCGATTGAACAGCTGGTCAATGGCGTGGAAGACATGCTGTACATGTCTTCTCAGTGCACGAATGACGGAAACTACACGCTGACGGTGACCTTTACCCCGGGGACGGACCTGAATCTGGCTCAGGTGCTGGTTCAGAACCGGGTGGCACTGGCGCAGCCGACGCTTCCGGATCTTGTGCAGCGGCGGGGAGTCACTGTTCGCAAAAAGGCGCCAGGGATTTTGATGATTGTGAATCTGTTCTCACCGGACGGATCTCGTGACAATCTGTATCTCAGTAATTACGCCACCATTCAGATGCGGGACGAATTATCGCGTGTGGAAGGAGTGGGCGACATTTCCTTTCTGGGTCAGCGAGACTACAGCATGCGTGTCTGGCTGGATCCTCAGCAGATGGCCATGCGGGGGATAGGGACTCAGGATATTCTGAGAACGATCGAGCAGCAGAATACGCAGGTCGCAGCGGGTCAGATTGGGCAGCAGCCCACGACAGAAGGACAGGTGTTTCAGTACACCATGACAACTCTGGGCCGACTGGCGAATGAAAGTCAGTTTGGTGACATGGTGCTGAGATCAGACCGTGAGGGTCGGATGGTGCGTCTGAAGGATGTGGCCAGGATCGAGCTGGGGGCTACGGCGTACGATCAGGTATGCACCCTGGACGGTCAGCCTTCGATTGCATTGTCGATTTACCAGTTGCCGGGGTCGAATGCGTTGCAGGTGGCGGATGCTGTTCGGGATCGGATGGCAGAACTGCGGCAGCGTTTTCCTGAGGGGCTGGACTATTCGATCGTGTATGATACGACGCCATTCATTCGAGAATCCGTGGATGAGGTATTTGTTTCGCTGCGGGACGCGGTGATTTTGGTGGCGATTGTGGTGCTGGTGTTTCTGCAGGGCTGGCGTCCGGCGATTATTCCGCTGTTTGCGGTCCCGGTTGCGATTGTGGGGACCTTTGCGGCGATGGCCGCCTTTGGATTCAGTCTGAACGCACTGACGCTGTTTGGTCTGGTTCTTGCCGTGGGAATTGTGGTTGACGATGCGATCGTGGTGGTGGAAGCGGTCGAGCATCATATTGAGAATGGCATGGCGCCCCGGGACGCCGCCATTCACGCGATGCAACTGGTGGCTGGGCCGGTCATTGCCGTGGGTCTGGTGTTGACGGCGGTCTTTATTCCGTGTGCGTTTATCACAGGGGTGGTGGGGCAGTTTTTTCGGCAGTTTGCCGTGACAATCGCCGTATCAACGCTGATTTCCGCGTTCAATTCACTGACGCTGAGCCCTGCTCTGGCTGTGCTGCTGCTGCGACCTCGTGACACTGGGCGACGGACGGAAACACTTCCGCGTCCGTGGCTGGGAGTCATTGGAGCATGGATGGGGTACGTGCTGGTTCCTCGTTTGGCGAATTCCTGGCTTTCGGGCTTTTCTGCCGGTGCCACAATTCCTGCGGGTGCATTGCCGTGGGTTTGTGCATTGGCTGGATTTTTGTTGGTGTGGCTGCTGGGGCGGCTGATCAATCTGCTGCTGTCGTCCTGTTTTGCGGCTTTTAACCGTGTTTTTTATGCCGGGACGGAAGTCTATGTGAGTTTGGTGGGATTGTTGCTGCGGGCCAGTCCTCTGGTACTTCTGGTTTATGGTGGGATGTTGTACGGCACCTGGTTTCTGTTCAGTCAGACGCCATCCGGATTTATTCCGCCGCAGGACAAAGGGTATCTGGTACTGAATGTGCGGCTGGCGGATTCGGCATCGCTTGAAAGGACTCAGGCCGTCATGTCTCGTGTGGAGACGCTGGTGGCCGATGTTCCCGGAGTTCGTCACACCGTGGCCCTTGCCGGCCAGTCGCTGCTGCTGAACACAACTGCTCCGAATTTTGGGTCGATGTATGTGATGCTGGACGACTTTGATCAGCGATCCCTGACGCAGCGCACTGCGGATCAGATCGCAGAAGACCTGCGGGCGTTGTTTGTGAATGAAGTGGGTGAAGCGGACATTAACATTCTGGGAGCCCCGCCGATTGAGGGGCTGGGGACGGCCGGAGGATTTCGGATCGTTATTCAGGATCGTGGCGAGAATGGTCTGAGCGTGCTGGAATCGATTAGTCAGGCGGTTGTAGATGAAGGCAACAGCAATGGTCTGTTGCGGGATGTGTTTTCGGGCTTTCGGGCGGCAACACCCTGGCTGGAACTGGACATCGATCGGGATGCGATTCGCAAGATGGGGCTTTCCATCGGCGATGTGTTCAACGCATTGCAGGTGAATTTTGGCTCGTTGTATGTGAATGACTTCAATCGTTTTGGGCGAACATGGCAGGTGAATGTTCAGGCAGATGCCCGGTATCGTATGCGTACGGAGGATCTTCGGCGGATGTACATCAGGTCTTCAACGGCCGGAAGTGTTCCGCTGGCCAGTTTCATCAGGGTGAAGTCTGTGCCGGGACCACTGATGATCTATCGTCACAATCTGTATCCTGCAGCATTTGTGAATGCGGATGCTGCATCGGGAGTCAGTTCCTGGGAAGCCATTACATCGTTGAAAGATGTTGCAGACGAGCAGTTGGCTCCTTCAATGAAAGTGGAGTACACCGAGCTGGCGTTTCTGCAGCAGTTAGCCGGGAATACGGCGATGTATGCGTTTCTGCTGGCTGTCGTACTGGTCTTTCTGGTTCTGGCGGCACAGTATGAAAGCTGGTCGCTGCCACTGGCTGTGATTCTGGTGGTACCGATGTGTCTGCTGTGTTCAGTTGTGGGCGTTGTCGCCGCAAAAATGGACATCAATATTTTTACACAGATCGGATTTGTGGTGCTGGTTGGTCTGGCCTGTAAGAATGCCATTCTGATTGTGGAGTACGCGAGGGCACGCAGTATCGCCGGTGTGTCGGTGTATGAATCCATACTGGAAGCCTGTCGACTGCGACTGAGGCCGATTGTGATGACGTCACTGGCCTTTATTTTTGGTGTGATCCCTTTGGTGGTTGGGCAGGGAGCGGGTGCAGAGATGCGGCAAACGCTGGGCACCGCTGTTTTTGCGGGGATGCTGGGAGTGACTCTTTTCGGCATTTTTCTCACCCCCGTCTTTTTCTATGTGATTCAGAGTGTCGCTGTGTGGCGAAAGCCCGTAGCGAAGGGAGACCAGTGAGGCCTGTGAAATCGCACACGGAGTACTTGACGTTTCAGGTTCCTGAACGCATGGGGTTTTTGAATATTACCAGACAGATTGCGGAGATTGTTGAGAAGAGTGGAGTGCAGGAGGGTCTGGTGCTGTGCAATGCGATGCATATCACGGCTTCGGTGTTTATCAATGACGATGAAAGTGGTCTGCATGCAGACTACAGAAAATGGCTGGAGCAACTGGCTCCGTTTGATCCGTCACCTTCGCGTTATGCTCATAATCGCACGGGCGAGGACAATGCTGACGCACATTTGAAGCGTCAGATTATGGGGCGGGAAGTGGTCGTGGCGATTACACGGGGACGTCTGGATTTTGGACCATGGGAACAGATTTTCTACGGTGAGTTCGACGGCCGTCGCCCAAAAAAAGTGCTGGTGAAGGTTCTGGGGGAATGAAGTCGGGCGGTGTTCCGTCTCACTGTTCCCGGGGGTTCTCAGGCATGTTCTGAACCTTTTGCATCGCGGTGTAAAGACAGCGGGCAAGTACGAGGACGAGTATCGTCACGAGGGCTCCGAGGAATAGTGGCTGATTGAGGAATGCCAGTGGCTTTCTGCTCTGCGAAGTTGGAACGACTTTTCGGATGGAGATTGGCCCCGTCTGGGCAGCAAGAGGCACTTCGTCTGCCTGCAGTGCGCGTGTGATTGCTTCTGTGTCCTGCTGGGGCAATGTGGCATAGTCATCGCCATACAGAAGCGAGTAGGTGTGGTCGGGCGTGGCCAGCAGCACTGCTTCATAGATCGGCACTGCGATTGTCAGTCCCTGCAGCTCCAGAGGCGGACTGTCTCGATTAAAGATAACCAGTCGCCAGTTCTTATTTCGGACCTCAGGGAAATCAAGAGACATGTTTTCTTCGTGAAGTTTTCCGACCGAGAATCGTGCCAGTGTGCCTGTTGCGACATCCAGCCACTGTTCAGGGGACTGCTTTGCCATGATCTGAACAGTAACCTGCCGGCTGAAGTTCTTTTCGGCGGTCCTGATGGAAACTCGTGAGATGGGTTGCCGAACCGTGTCAAAGCGGACAAGAGTCTGCTTTTCATCGGCATCCTGAGTCACCATCAGACCGGGAATGTCTTCAACGTTGAGCATGGGGACCGTCTGATTTGTGTTACTGATACGTGCCCAAAGTCCGATGCGATCAATTCGAAAGGGTCTGCGAAGGCGCATTGACTTTTCGGTGTGGCCGGTCTCTGCGTTTTGTGAAAAGGTACGTGTCATTTCGGTCAGCGTGGACTGCTGATCCTGCGTCAGTTGATCCACACGGATCTTCAATTTTCGTGACTGGCCATGCTTCAGTTCCACGTCTGTCTTTCGAACATCCATGATTTGCGAGTAATCAAAGATCATGGCGTCCTCGCAGAGAGTTTTCGGGGGATCAACACCGGTGTCAAAGACCTGCACCCGATGTTCAAAATCTCTCAAAGGGGTAAAGAAGCGAAGACCGTCCGGGGTCGGGTCATCCGGATCCAGAGTGATGCTGATTTCCACGGAATTTTCATCAACGGGGGTCAGGGAAACATTATCAGCCGTCCATTCTCGCTGGTATGTTAAGGAGGCGTCTGCTTCTCGTACCGGACGAATCAAAAACGGTACCGCAGTCCCCTGCTGGTCACGGATTCGAACGTCGGGCCAGCCATCGCGTGTTTCAGCATACAGGTCATTGTCGAATGGAACGCGGAGCAGCATGGGCTCTTTGATCGAAGTATGCAGAATCGGGCGTTCGTGGCGAAACTCGCTGACTTCCTGAACGACGCCCGCATTGCCCAATTCATCGGCATCGCAGCACGACAGGAACAGGGACGGGATGCAGAACACCGATAGCAGGTATTGGATGTGCGTTTTCATTCGGTTATGTCCTCCCTGTCGGATTTGTTCTGAGCTTCTGTGGTGACAAAACTGCTCCGCGATCGGAGATACAGGAACGAGCCGCAGGTGACCAGGATGCCAAGTACGATGAATGCAAAAATCCGGTAGAACTGATCCAGGGTGGCGAGATCGAAGAACAGAACTTTCCATGACACAATCGCAAACAGTGTAAGACCGATGTATCGGAGAAGTTTTTCGTTTTTCGAGAGACCCGACACAAGCAGGGCCAGGGCAAAGATTGTCCAGAGAATGGAAACGCCGCCTGCACGCAGACCGGGCACGAAGTTGAGGAGCAACGTATTGACTTCGAATGTTGTGTAGACGAATAGCGTGCCAATTGCGGCGAGCCCCATGCTTCTGCTGATGACCCGGGCTTGAGGTATGCGAAAAGTG
Organism: uncultured Planctomycetaceae bacterium; assembly: GCA_903871805.1. Lineage (GTDB taxonomy): Bacteria > Planctomycetota > Planctomycetia > Planctomycetales > Planctomycetaceae > SXXK01. The sequence continues at coordinate 17,892 of CAIQIE010000093.1, forward strand.
GAACCTTCTGCCAGTGTATGAAAAGCCCATGTCAGAAACAGGATGATCACGCCAAAGTCCATGAGTCGGAAGAAAGCGGCTTCCAGAACCCATTCTCCATAGGTGAAGTCAGATCTGAAGTTCCATGAGGGCAGGTCAAAATAGAAGAGCTTGATGAAGATGGCAAAGAACAACAGGGCGAGGATGCTCAGAGCAGCCTGCCCGGCATTGCGCAGGAATTCCTTCAGCAGAAGAACGGCCAATCCCAGCCAGAGAATGGTCAGCACAGGCAGCCGGGACGCTTCGTAAATTGATCCAAACGTTCGATTGAATTCAAGATGCAGGTAGAGGAAGAGAATTCCGAAGCAGACCAGAAGTGCGGCGTTTCCGATGCGTTGCTCATTGAGCGGAACGCGAACATCGTTTTCACGGCCCATTGGTCCGGAATCTGTTGTACTTCCGCGTTGAAGCAGAAGGTGCCCAAGAAACAGAGAACCGATGGGGATCCCAAACAGGATCGCTCTGTGGAACGCAGCAGTCAGGGCTTGAAACACAGTGTTGAAGCTCGAAGCTGAAGCTCCAAACTGAGAATGCAGATCAAGGAAAGTGAATCGGAACAGAACGATCAGATACAGCCCCATGGCGATCAGCTTCAGGAAGCGGCTGTTGAGCTTTCCGGAAATCCACAGCATGACGAGGGCCTGAACTGACCATGTCACCGTAATCCATTCCTTTGTCAGGATCAGCGGAACGGAAATCGCCAGGAAGAAAGACGACAGGGCGATAAAGCTGAGCATCAATTCGCGGTCGAGAATGCGCAGTTTCAGGCAGTAGCGAACGTGCAGCGTATAAAATGCAGCAAGTCCCAGAGTGACAGCTGCGACCCAGTGATAACTGTAGGTGCTGGAGATCAGGCCGTAGCTGATGCCGAAAAACGTACCTGCGTTCAGGAACAGCACCAAAACGTCCAGCAGGTTTGATGAAACCATCACGCGCAGGTTATAGACGAACACCATTGTGGAAAACAGGGTGAAGAATGCCCCAAGAAACGGCATCACTTCCCAGAAGTGCTGCTGTGGATCGTAGACGCGCAGGGAACTTAATATCAGCAGGTGATGGCAGGCAAATCCCAGATAGTTCAGCAGCGGCCAGCGTTTGAGTGCGGAAACTCCAAGGATGCCGAATCCCAGCACAAGCAGGTAGCTGTAGAGCCCCACAAAGTCGACGGTGCCTAAGGAAATCAGCACGGGTGTCAGGTACCCGCCAAGAACGCCCATGATGGAAGAAAGTTTTGAGTCAAATCGGACAGCCAGAAAACCAGACAATAATGTGACGACAGACATCAGCACAAAGGCCGTCGCGAGTTCAATAATGTGGTACAGGTTATTGGCTGCGAAGACACTGAAGTAGAGCGTGGCAATTCCACCGCCAAACAGTCCCTGTCCAATCAGTTGAAACTGGCCACCAACCAGTCGAGCGCCGCCAATCAGCATGCCCATGCCCGCTGCACCCGCAAGAATCGTTCGGGCGGACTGGGACAGCATATCGTTGTCAATCGCGTACTTCAGAAAGAAACTGATGCCGATCACGACAAGCAGGATCCCGATTCGCAGCAGCCACTGGCTGGCCATTGCAAATTCCATCGACACACCTTTGGGCAGGTTTTCTTCTCCGATGGCAATCCAGCTCCACATCTTTCTTAACACATCGCCCGCAGCCGCTTCAAATGGGCTGGGAGCATACGGGGCTGATCGGAACTTCCCGGAGTCTGTTTCGTCATCTTCAACATCAACTTCCGGATTTTCCGCAGTGAGCGAAGCCTTCTCGACAGGCGACCTTTCTTTTTTGTCGGAATCAGGGCGCGACGTTGGTGCGGTCAGCATGGGGTTACTGTCCGCAGAAGGTCGATCTATTCCGGCGGTTGATGGTGTCTTTTGAACAGAGTCAGCCGGGGCGGATTGCGTTGGCGTGGAGGCCGCACTGGGAATGATCGACTCCGGCTGAATACTTTCCGAGTCAACACGTTTTGTCTCGAAAGACGGCAATGGCCTGGCGTCTGTTTCGAACGGCGCGATGATAGACGCGGTGATAGGGGCATTGAAAGGGGCCGTGGAAGGGGCTACTGAAGCGGGATCCGGAGATTCCTGCTGACGCTGCCGGAGCAAATACTCAAGCTTCCCCTGATGGAACTTGACGGACTCATAAACCGCCCGAAGTTGCTTCGTCAGTAACTCACGCATCTTCGTCTGGTCATCTTCCAGCCTCCTGACGCGATTGTGCGTATCGTAAATCAGGTACAGAGCAGTAAAAAGGGGCACGATTACGAGCAGTTCCATGGCTTGCGGCCCTTATGTCAGCAAGTGAATCAGGCTGGCGGAAATTCACAATCATTGAGCCTCGCAAATAAAGACTGTTTAGTCTTTTTCTGGGTGCGAAACCGGCAGGGTAACCCACCACAACTAGTAGGCAAATCCTGGGCCGGAATGGCGTAAATGGTTAAGTAGCACACGGGGAACCACTTACGTTGATTTCACTTCGAGCAGATTTGTGATAGAGAATAATGAGCGTGCGCTGGATGATCGACTCATGTTCATTTTTTGCCTGCGGACAATGACGGCGTCACCGAGCATTGGTGGGCAGATCCGCACAAGGATCTGTGCGAATTCTCCAATGGCAAGGTGTGTCCCCGCGTGAGGCCTGCCTGCGTGTGACGCCTGCGCAGTCGCAAACTGGCGTGGCGGCGTATCTTCCACGTGGGCGATTGCTGACGATCTCGACTGCGCGCCGGGCAGTGAAAGTCTGCAGCCTTATGAGTGCGGCTGGGCAATCTGAGTTTGGTCTGCACTAGTCCGGGAATCAGGATGTCTGACGTGCAGCCATGCGCAACAGGCCTGTTAGTGTTTCTTCCTGTTCAGCAACTTCTCGCATGGGCCATGGGAAGCGGGCCTGGAGTTTTGTTCGCAGAGGAGAAAACGCCTGAACAAGACCTCCTGAGACGGCAAGGCGGTCCCATTGCGGTTGAGGGCTTAATCGTTTCGAGCAAATCAGATAGCTGTCCGCCATGAACTCAAACGCCGCCTGAAACAGGTTACCGACCGTGAAATTTTCTGTGGTGATTCCGGTAATGTTGCCGTTGTCCCCCATAGCCCCCGAGAAGAAGCTCAGGTCACATTTGAGCCCATTTCCTGTGGCGCCTTCGGCGGCTTTGGCGATCAGTTGCCATGAGTTGTCGAGCTTCAGTCCGGCGGAACGAGCCAGCTCTGTGAGCAGCGATTCAATCACAGTCAGTGAGCGACCGGCCGGAATGTGCGTAATAGTGTTCAGGAAGCGGCCACCAAACCAGCAGCGTGTCTGACAATCGGAAGGCTGAAATGTGCGGGTGATGCGGCTGACCTGGGACCCTGTCGAAGCATTGATGGAAAGTTCGTTTTCCTGAAGGTCAATTCCAAACAACGCGGCCTGCTGGTCGCCGATTGCAGCAAAACACTGGAGTGCCCTGCCTTCTTCATGAAGAACACCCACCGGAAAATTGTCTTCTGCGAACTCTGGCCACTGAAGACCATGCAGATCCATGGCTTCAAACGCTGCATGATGCCAGTCCTGATTCAGGAGGTTCACCATGCCGATGCCATGGGTACGGTGCATTAGTGGCTCTGCATTGCAGAGATGGGAGATGACAAAGTCGCCGATTGTGACGGGTGTGGTTCGTGCTGGCAGGGCCTTTCGGCGAGCGAGCCAGTGCAGCAGCGCGGTTGCTGATCCGGGCTTCAGTTCTTTACCCAGCTCTGTAAATACCTGATCTGACAGTCGGGAGCGGATATTTTCCAGGACGGTCACTTCGGAATCCAGAGCGACGGGTTCAAGAGTTCTCTGGTCGCGCCATGAGAGGTAGTTTGTGACTGGTTGACGTTTGGCGTCCACCAGAAGTATGCCTCCCATCTGGCTGCAAAAATAGACTTGCCGGGCCTCTGGAGCGAAGTCCAGCAGTTGTCGAATTACGGAGCGGGTGCGGACGATAACGTCAGTGGGAGCCACTTCGTGAAAGCCGGAAGGTAGTCCGGCAACAGGCTCTGGAAACGGTTCTTTGGCAAGCTGCTCCACTTTGCCGGTCGCAAGGTTCAGAACGCCACCTTTGATTGAGGACGAGCCGATATCAATTCCGATGCATCGCATGGGGGGGGGACTTATGATTTCAGGAGTGATTAGAGGGATGTGCCGGAAGCGTGAAATCAAATCAGGCGGTGAATGAGTCTGGTGGAGCGACTTTGGCAAGGTCTGCAGCCTCGCGAAGTTTTACCCGAACGTCATCCGGCAGGTTGATCCCGTGAGATTCGGCCTCTCGAGCTATCTGGAATTCACGTTCGCCCGGAAGCAACACGGAAGTGACCCCTTCGGCTGGGGGCGCATTGTGGATTTCGTCCACGAGGGACTGGATCCGTTGATTGAAGGCGCTGCGATCCGTCATGGCGTCCACATCGATCAGCATCATTGAGGCGTTATGCCATGATGGGCTTGACGGAGGGTCAAAGATCCAGCTTCCCACCTGCCATGTCATATGGCCACCGGGAATCAGCGCGGACATGATTTCACACCAAAGTCCGAAGCCATAGCCTTTGTGGCCGGCCATGGGAGCGAGTGCCGCGGCGTGTGGGTAAAGCGAGCCATCTGTGGTGGGATGGCCATCGGGGCCGATCAGCCACGTCGGGGGAATCATTTCACCGCGTTGCAACGCTGCATAAACTTTGCCTCCTGCGACGGCCGCAGTGGCGATGTCGAGTAGAATGGGGTCGCTGCCAGTGGGGATGGCATAGGCCAGTGGGTTGCTGCCCAGAACGGCTTTTCGGGAACCGGGAGCCGCAACGCTGGGAATGTCATTTCCGGTAATCATTGCGGCGCAACCGTATTCAGCGGCTTGCAGTGCATACTGTCCGGCGGCTCCGATGTGTCCGGTATTTTTGACGGTCACAAAGGCAACCCCACAGGTTTTGGCTTTTTCCACGGCAACCTGAACGGCCATGCTGCAGCCGACTTGTCCAAGTCCGGAGTCCCCATCTATGGACGCCCATGCGGGGCCTTCGCGTTCGATAAATGGGACAGCCGTTGGGCGGTACCCACCCCCCTGAAGTTTTTTCAGATAGCCTGCGAGCAACTTGGTGCCGTGCGTGAAAACGCCGAGCACATCCGTAGACACGAGGGCTTTAGCGGCGATTGCGGCATCATCGTGGCTGAGCCCGGTTGTCTTCAGGCAGGCGAGAGTGAACTGATTGAGGTCGGAAATTGGAATACGAGACGGCACGGGAACGCCCTTCCGCAGTTGAAGTTGATCGCAGCGTTTCTGAAGACTGAGCGAAACCTGCAACTGCGGAAGATGCACGATTTTGGTGCGAATGCCTAGTCTGAACGCAAGAAAATCTCGTCCGTTCAGACGGCTTTGAATTGGGGAACGAGTAGTGAGTCCGGGGGGGGATTGGCAACTATGGGATCGCCCAACGCCGGGATCAGGGAATCTCAATTTTCAACTGGGAACTGCCGCCTTCCGGAACGTCCACGGTCAGTTTCGACGTGTCGGGACTGGACAGCGCAGGTGGCAGTTGCACGGGGGCTTTGGGAAGTTTCCGTGGATCATCAACAGTTGAGCCCAGACCATCGTCTTCCGGCGGTTGCCAGACGACGCTGACTTTATGATTTCCGACGATCGCGCCGTCGCCCAGGGTGTTGGTACCGAGGGTAAAACGTCCCTCCGTATCAGTCACTCCGCTGGCAGTGCGCTGGCCATCGGCCGGATGCAGTGAAACAAGAAAACCGGGGAGTGGCTTGCCTTTGAATAGCAACTGTCCCTCAGCTTTGACCGTGGCAAACACCTCGGCCTGGGGCGAGTAATCGCTGCTGCATCCAGCACACAGGCAGGTCAGGATTACAACAAAGGAATTTGCCTTCACAGAGACCTCATTGCAGTGGGAGTTCAGGGGAAATGGCGAGCACTTAAAAAAGCGGGGCCTGCGAAAGCCCCGCATGGCCGTTTACCACTCGCTGACGGTTTCACCGCCGTTGATACTTCCGACAGCTCGCCAGACGCGAATGTCAATGTTTTCGCTGACAAAACGAACTGACCCATCTCCGAGAACGAGTTGGGAGCCACCCGTGTGAAAGCTCCGTGTTGCGAGGTGTCCACGGTCAAATCCGGTGCTGCGAATGCAGTCTCTGAGTCGCGAGTTGGGGGTGAGAGTGTGGGAGTAAAATGTCGCCACGACAACGCCGCGGTAGTACTGCTTGCCGCGGTAGAGGATGGCGCTGGTGGCACGATTATCACAGGCGGCGACTGGGATTGTGTCGGCCGTGGCACTGGCATCCCATGTGCCGAAAGGAAGATTGGTGGCAACCCAGAGATCCTGTTGCGAACCCGCAGCGACGACAGCCGCGGTTGGGCTTCCATTGCTGGGACCAAGGATGATCTCGGCGAACATCCCGCTGTTGGACATGCCGTCTGTGAAGTCACGGAAAAGAGCACCGCGGTTTCGGCCAAAGGGACCACGGTCTGCTGCATAATTTGCGTTGTCACCCAGGCTTTGTACGTAATTAGTTGTTCCGCAACCGTTGGGACATTGCGAGGGTGACAGCACGAAGTCAGGGCTTCCGGGCTGGGAGGGGCAGGCGAGCACGGGCAGTCGTTGCTGGCGGGCAGCGAGATTACTGGCGGCCGAATTGATATCAAGGTTGAAGTTGAACAGGCTGTACACGTTGCCCGCTTCGAAGTATGGCAGAAGTTGCGTGTGCGTGGAGGCGTTATTTCTTCCGATGAATCCCGGCGGCAGACGTCCGTGAGTGCCTTCGTAGTTATGCAGAGCCAGTCCGATTTGCTTGAGATTGTTTTTGCATTGTGTCCTTCGGGCGGCCTCACGGGCCTGCTGAACGGCCGGCAGAAGCAGGGCGACGAGGATCGCGATGATGGCAATCACAACGAGCAATTCGATCAACGTAAAAGCGCGACGACGCATCACTTGTCTCCGTTTTGCAGGATCAGAAAAAGTGGAAGTAATCAGCGAAAAAGTTCCGACTCCCGCCGTTTCCGAGTTCAGGGAAACCCGGGCCGGGGAACTTCAGGGAGAGTCCTGGCAACCAGTCAGGGGCAGCGAAGGCTCTGTCAGCGGTTTTTGTAGTGGTAAGAGTACGGTAGGGGTTTTAAGGCTCGGCATTCACGTGGCTTGGAATTATTTTTTCAAAAAATCATTTTTTTGGGGCGGATGTGCATAGGTTTTACACGGCGCGGAGGAAGAGATTTGCGTCGGATGAGGGGCTGTCGAGTAGAAACAGAGTTGTGGCCCGGATCAGGGGCGGTGCTGTTGGCTCGGTCTGACTACCGGTGGATGTTGTCGTAAACGCCGAAGAAATTCATGCGCTGCAAATGAGGCAGGTCCGGAAAAGGCTCGGTCTGCGATGCTGAGTTGTTCCCACGAGCACAGGCTCCCTGGCTGTTGATTTTTTTCGGCTGTCAGAGGCAGCGGAAGAATTCGGCACGCAGGGTGCCGTTTTTTCCGACATTGGAAAACTGCACTGACAAGCTCAGTCCGGGCTGTTAGCATACGGGCCTGTGACGCAGCCGCATGAGAATTGACTTGAATGCCGTTGAGTGTCAGGCGTGTCGTTTCGCGTAGTTTACCGAAGCGGCGTGGTCTGAAAACGGTTTTTGAGGGAAAGATTTTGCGTGTCTGCCTAAGCAGCATTGAATTTGCTGGATGACGTTTTTGTATGTCAGGTTGTTGGCATGACGGATACTCGAGTTCCACTAAAGAATCCATGGCTGGCGGCGGTGCTTGCATTTCTGTTGCCAGGCGCAGGCCATTGGTATCAGGGACGCCGATTCAAAGCGACCGTCTATTTCGGTTGTATCCTGACGATGTTTGTCTGGGGCCTCGTATTGGGGCACGGACAACCGGTGTATAGTCAGTTGGTTTATCGAACGGGCCCGGATTCGCCGCAACTGGAAGTTCGTGCTCCGGCGACAAAATTCGCCTTCGGCTATGCGGCGCAGGTTTTTGTGGGACTACCGGCCGTTCCGGCATTAATTCAGGAAATGCGATTTCGTCAGGACGATCCATCGGTTACGTTTCTTGATCACGAAATCTCCAGCGATTTCATTGGGATTCTGGTGGAGGAGACGCGACGCGGCGAGACTCGAATTCCGCTCACGGGACGTTTGACGGCGTCACCCACTCAGGAGCAGGGAAGTCGAACGATTCGCGGAACGCTGGTTATCCGAAACCCGCAGGGAGAAGAAGAGACATTGACGTTGGGAGGTAACATTCGCCTTGGACGTCGTGTCTTTGGTGCAGCGGCGCGGGAGATTGCATGCAACGTGTTGACGGCTGGGGGAGATTTTCAGGGGCAGAGAATTGAGGGGACGGTTGATCGTGGATTTCTGAACTGGTTTCAGGCGCCTCCCGATACCGCCGAGCTTGATCGGCTGCATGGAAGTCTCAGTCGGCAATACGACGTTGCCTGTGTTTTCACCTGGATTGCCGGATTGTTGAATCTGATGGCGATCTGGGATGCGGCACAGGGACCGGCTTACGGCTACGGAGACGAGAAGCAGGAAGATGAGTCTGACGGTGGGGCGGCGGGCGGGAAACCGCGGCCAGAGCGTGAGGGCGGGGTCTCAGCCTGACGGGGCCGGATTTGGGGGCTGGGCCGGACGCGTTCGTCTGCAGTGCCACTGAGGTATGAATTCAGCGGTGGCGGTAGCTTGGTAGTCTGGGTTGATTGGTCTAAGGGCTTTGAAAAGGGTGACGGGGGCGCAGAGATGGACTTGTCGTTATTGACGCAGGCAATCCCGCTGACAGCCATGGTCTGCCTCGCGTATTCCGCGACGCGGTATGAGTTGCGAGAGAAGATCCTGAAATCAGCGATGGTGATGTTTCTGAAGACCATTGGTTTTCTTGGGGGCGTGTACGTGTTTTTGCTGTGGATTTCCACCTGACACCTGTGACAGCTCTGATTGGTTGTGCAAAGCCCTGGCATGTCATTCCTGCGCAGGCGGGAATGCAGTGATTTTTGAGAACACCGACCATTGATCTCCACCGGCGCAGGGATGAAGTGCCATGGATCAAGTACTGAGGTCTCGGCAACGCGAGTACCCGTGTGACACCGGTGGCAGACGCGGCGGACGAATGCCTCCGATGACGTTTCGACTGGGAAACGCGGGGTTTTTCGAACGACTCGAGGTTTCTGAAAGTGCCAGTGGCACTAATCCGAGTCGGTCTCGCTTCTGCTTGCGTGTGTCCCGATTGTGGAAGCTGGTAGCGCAGAAACTGCGATTGTCGATGTGGTAAGCATCTCGAGTTCTCGCTTGAACGACGGGCTTCCGCGTTCCTTGCCAAAGGTTTTTTAAATCCCTCGCAGGATTTCTTCGCCGCTTTCTTCCTGGAATTTCCCCAGCCGCCCGTGTGGCTGTTTGACATTTCGTTGTTTTTTCGCAAGATAAGGCGGTATGTCTTCAGGGGCAGAAGGTGTTTCATTGGGCCGATTTCGATCCCTTGACGCCGATAGTTTTGTAAATCTTTGTGAACTCTGGCAGAAGAGATGTCCCTGACGTTGACCTGATTTGACACGCAGGTCTCCGGTTCCCTTCTGGTCTTCTTTCGCAGAATCTTTTTTCGCAGTTGCGACCATCTCCGCCAACGAAAACAATTTTCGCCATAACCTGTCGGACGGGGCTGATGCCTGCGGGCGCAGGCCCGTGATTGGTGTCGTGGGAGGAGTCGGTTCAGGTAAGTCGTCGGTTTTGCGAGCGGTTGAAAGACTGCACCTGCAGATCATCGATGCGGATCGGATCGGCCATGAAGAGTTGCGGAAATCACTGATTCGAGATCGATTGGTTCAGGAATTCGGAACTCAGATACTGGATGAAGGTGGTGAAATTCACCGCACCACTCTGGCTGGTTTGGTTTTTGGCATATCACCAACGTCGCAACTGAACAGAGAGCGGCTGAACACAATTGTTCGTCCTGGAATTCGGGCAGAGATTCGTCGGCAGATTCAACAGGCATCACAGGATGTGGATGCCATCATTCTGGACGCTGCTCTGCTGCTGGAAGCGGGCTGGGCGAGCGAGTGTGACGCGTTGATTTTCATAGAGACTCCGCTGGTTCTGCGTCAGGAGCGGGTGGCGACTCATCGGGGCTGGTCAGCGGAAGATCTGGCTCGTCGAGAAGCATCGCAGTGGGACCTTGGTCGAAAACGCAATGCCTGTGGGTATCTCGTGGATAACTCGGGCACCCTTCAGGATGCGGGCCGACAGTTGACGGAGCACCTTCAGTCAATTCTCAGAAATGCTGATAGTCGCATGGGTTTGGTCCCGGTGCGAAATGACACATCATCAATGTCTTAAGGCGGAGCCTTGTAAACATCATCTTTGATTCAGTGGAGATTACCAGAGTCTGTCAGATTGTTTGTGACTAACATTCTGCGTGATACAACATCCTTTCCTGCGAACTACCCCGAACCACAGGCGGCACCGGAGCCTGAGGTTTTTGACTCCCGTCCGAATTCTCCCGGTGAACCTTTCAAAATCCTGTCCCGGAGGCCCAGCGCGGCCATGTCGTCCAGAACACCTCGTCCAGAAGATTCCCGTTCCGGCCATCCTCGATTGCAACGCAGATCGGAAGATCGGTCACCATCAGAAGACGCTGAAAAGCCCGTCTCAGAGGCGTTTGCGCTCCCTGAAGAGGGCCAGATCAATATTGCTGATCTGCAGCGAATGTCGATGAAGGAACTGATTGCGATTGCAGAGCAGGATCAGTTAACAGAATTTCATGGTCTGAAGAAACAGGATCTGATTTTCCGGATCCTGAAAGAACGAACCCGCATGAACGGGTTGATGTTCGGAGAGGGAACACTGGAGATCCTTCCGGACGGCTTTGGCTTTCTTCGCAGTCCGGACTATCACTACCTGCCCTGCCCCGACGACATTTACGTCAGTCCCAGCCAGATTCGAAGATTTGGGCTCAGGACCGGAGCCACAGTCGCAGGGCAGATTCGGCCCCCCAAGGAAAATGAACGATATTTCGCCCTGTTACGGGTCGAGGCCATCAACGGGGAAGACCCGAATCTGCTCACAAACAAAGTATTCTTTGATGATCTGACTCCATTGCATCCAGAGCGGCGATTGCGTCTGGCGGACAATGCAGAATTCGTGAGTACTCGTGTTGTGGACCTTGTGGCACCGATTGGCCTTGGTCAACGCGGGTTGATTGTCTCACCCCCACGTGCCGGGAAGACCGTGCTGCTGCAGCAAATGGCTAAAGCGACGCTGCAGAATCATCCGGATGCCTACGTCATTGTACTTCTGATCGACGAACGACCGGAAGAAGTGACTGACATGGAGCGCAAACTGAAAGGGCGAAACTGCGAAGTTGTCAGCAGCACGTTTGACGAGCCGCCATCACGTCACATTCAGGTGGCCGAGATGGTCATTGAAAAAGCGAAGAGAATGGTCGAGTACGGCCACGATGTGATTATTTTTCTGGACAGCATCACACGACTGGCCAGGGCATGGAATACGGAAATCCCCAATTCCGGAAAGACGCTTTCCGGAGGTGTTGACGCCAATGCGCTGCAGCATCCCAAGCGTTTCTTTGGTGCGGCCCGTTGTGTGGAAGAAGGCGGCAGTCTGACAATCATTGCCACGGCTCTGGTTGATACAGGAAGTCGGATGGATGAGGTGATCTTTGAAGAATTCAAGGGCACCGGCAACACGGAACTGCATCTGGATCGCAGAATGGTTGATCGACGTATCTGGCCCGCGATTGACGTCAATCGCTCCGGAACTCGCCGTGAAGAACTGCTGCTGAACGAGGACGAACTGAAACTGGCCTGGGTCCTGCGGCGAGTTCTAAATGAAATGAATCCAGTTGAGGCCATGGAACTCCTGATTAATAAGCTCAAGCGAACGAAGTCGAACGAGGAATTTCTGTTGTCCATGAATCAGGGTTAGTGGGTGCGTCCCGCCATCTCGGTATTCGGACAGGTTCACTGGGTGTCTGGCCTTCATCGCAGGCTACAACTTCGGATAAAAACACTATGACGACAGGGTACACTGAGATTTCCGCAAACGTGATTGCTTCGGACGCGCGGTTTGCAGTGGTGATATCGCGTTTCAACGATCTGATCACGCGAAGGCTTCTGGAAGGCGCTGTAGAGACGGTTGTGCGTCACGGGGGAAGTGCCGAAGCCATCACTGTCGTCTGGGTTCCGGGATCGTTCGAGATTCCTCTGGCGGCCGCCCGGCTGGCCAAAAGTGGCAAGTATTCGGCCGTCGTCTGTCTGGGTGCTGTGATTCAGGGATCAACGTCCCATCACGAGTACATCAACAGTCAGGTGGCATCCGGAATCATGGGGGCGATGCAGCAGACGGGAGTGCCGATTACGTTTGGTGTCATTACCTGTGAAAATATGGACCAAGCTCTTGATCGAGCGGGTGGTAAGGTGGGCAATAAGGGGCATGAAGCCACGCTTGCAGCGATCGAAATGGTCAATCTGTTGAAGCAAATCTAAGCTAAGCAGAATGCAGCTGACCTGGGCGAGCATTGGCTGAGGATGCCGTTAACTTGCGGCGGTGATGGAGATGGGGATCTTCAGACCGTCCCATGCCGGTCGGATATGATCGGGCAGTTCACGGACCAGTTCGTCATAGTCCAGTTCGTGGGACATATGAGTCAAAAAGGCCTGCCGAGGGTTCAGTTGTCGGATCAGGCCGATGGCCGCGTCCAGATGAATATGCGTGGGGTGCGGTTCTTTTCGCAGAGTCGACAGCACAAGTGTGTCCAGTCCCTGCAGCAGTTTGCGACCTGCTGCAGGAATGTTGGTGACATCTGTGCAGAAGGCGACATTTCCGATGCGGAACCCAAGGATGGGCAGTGGTCCGTGTTTGATGCGGATGGGAAGGATCGTAAGTCCAAGTAGTTGAAAAGGGACTTCCGGCGCAATGCGGTCAAAGCGAAGTTTGGGAGCCGCATACTTGTGGGAATGTGTGGCCGGATCGGTGAAGGCATAAGAGAAACTTTGCCGAATCTGCTGTTCGACCGGATCTTCGCAATAGATCGGAATGGCGGCATCCAGGCGAAAGCCGAAGATACGCAGATCGTCGATCCCCATGATGTGATCTGCGTGAGCGTGAGTCATCACTGCCGCACGAATCAGGGTTGCTCGTTCGCGGACGAGTTGCAGACGCAATTCCGGCCCGGCATCGATCACGAATTCTCCTTCGGGGGCTCGTACGAGTACGGCAGTTCGCATCCGCTGATTTCGTGGGTTACTGGAATTGCAGACGGGGCATTCGCAGCCGACAACAGGAACGCCGATGCTGGTGCCTGTTCCCATGATGACCATTTCGGAAGCGTGATGCACGCCCATTGCATCCGCAGCGACTTCTGAAGTGAGTGGGGGATTGCCCTGAGGTTCTGACGTGCCGTGTGTCAAGGAGCGGGATTCCTGAAAGGTGTGTGAGACATCAGCAGCCGACGGCTTTTTGAAGCGAGGGGATTTCGGTCCACGAACAAAGCGTGTCCCTTGAATGGATTTTAAACAAGGCCGCCTTTGTGACTACTGAGTCAGCAGCGGAAGTGGTACTGATTGGAAAGATTCCACAATGAAACCCAGACAATTGGCCCATGGGACAGGATTTCTGGCTGCCTTAACTCCTGAGACGTTGTATTTTCTGCTGTGAGAATAACTACCGAAATTTTAGGGAAATCTCCGGCCGTTCTGCCACAGCGACATGGGGTTTTCAGGCAGGGTTCTCTGGTGAATCCTGGTTCAGGACCGTTCGAATGCGCGTGTCTGTCCTTGTCAGGAATGGTGAAAAGTTCCTACTATCCGGCGTTAATGGAGCTAACCGGACCTGGAATTTCAGGGACAGGCGATTGTGAAGCATTTGCAGGGCATCTTGCGACGGAATGGCGACGACGAGTTTCTGGAGCGAGCGCTTCAGGGAACAAGTCGCACGTTTGCACTTGCGATTCCGCTGCTGAGTGAAGAGCGTCGGCGTGAAGTGGGTTTGACCTATTTGTTGTTTCGCGTTGCGGACAGTATTGAAGATGCGGTGGACGTAACCGCAGACAGAAAAATTCGATTGCTCAGTCTTTTTCGGGACTTGCTGTGCGTGGAATCTGGTGGCGCATCAGAAGAAACGCCTGGGGTTCATGACGCTGCGAATTCATTTGTCGGGATGTGGCCGTCTGGCAGTGCGGTGGAAGAGTTGATGTGTTCTGTGCCGCGGCTTGTTGCTGTGTATCACGGTCTTCCGGGACCGGTCACGGCGATTATTCGTCGTTCGTTGTTTCGGACGATTGACGGGATGACGGTGTTTTTGGGTGGTTCGGAGCAGCCCGAAAGGCAGATCTGCCTGGAGACGGTCGCGGATCTTCGGCTTTACTGTTATTCGGTGGCTGGGATTGTGGGAGAGCTGCTCACCGATTTGTTTGTGCTGCATCATGCGTCGGCGCAGCCGATGCATGGTGAATTGCGAAGGCTGGCGGTTGGCTTTGGAGAATTTCTGCAGCTGATCAACATTCTGAAGGATTCAGATGACGACGCAAAGCAGGGGCGTTCATTTATTCCTGCGGGAGTCACGCGGGCGGACGTCTTTGAAATCGCTCAGCAAAGTCATGCAGAGAGCGTGCGTTACCTGGATCTGCTGGACCAGCAGAGATTTCCGGCGGACGTTTTCGCATTCTGTGAATTCATCTTTCTGCTGGCGGAAGGTTCGATGTCAGTGCTGAAATCCATGGGGGCCGGCAGGAAGCTAAGTCGCGACGATGTGCAGCATATTCTGTTGAAAGTACGCACGTCGGCGGAGCGAAGAACGGCCTGAAGCGGGGGGGATTCGTTATCGAAACGTGTCCCGGTAACCGGTTTGTGATCGCAAGGCGGATCGTCGATGACAATGATGGCATCTGAGATTATTCAGGGCCTGGGAGAATGCCGGGTTGCCTGACTGGCATTGTGCCAATAATTAGCGAGCAGCATAATTCGGCTGGTGAGTTGACCTTCCGAGGATCAGGAAAGGTAAGACAGGGATGTCAGGACGTGGCAACAACGTGAGTATTATCGGTGCGGGACCGGGTGGACTGGCCAGCGCCATGTTGATGGCTGCCGCTGGCGCCCGGGTCACACTGTTTGAAAAGATGGCGCGTCCGGGAGGACGCTGTTCGGCGATTGAATCCGACGGATTTCGATTTGACACTGGTCCTACGTTTTTTCTGTATCCCAGAGTGCTTGAGGAGATCTTTGCTTCGGTTGGACGCGATCTACATCGGGAAGTTCCGATGAAGCGTCTGGATCCTCTGTACAGGCTGGAGTTTGGTGCCGGCGGTCGCATTGATGCGACGTCAGACATTGAACGCATGAAAGCCCAGATTGCCGGGATCAATCCGGACGATGCGTCTGCCTTCGAAAATTTCCTGCGAGAGAACCGGGGAAAGCTGGAAAAGTTTCGGCCGATTCTGGAGTCCCCATTCAGTTCGATGCTGGATCTGCTGCGTCCTTCGGTGCTGAAGGCGGCTCCACTGGTGCGGCCGTGGCGATCGGTGGCGGATGATCTGCAGAAGCACTTTCGTGATCCAAGGCTGATCACGGCGTTTTCGTTCCAGTCCAAATACCTTGGAATGTCGCCGTTTCAATGTCCCAGTCTGTTTACCATACTGGCGTTTCTGGAATATGAGTATGGTGTCTGGCATCCGCTGGGTGGTTGTGCGGCCGTCAGTGAAAAGATGGCCGCGATTGCTCGTGAGATGGGTGTGGATATTCGGTATGAAGAGCCTGTGGAGGCACTGCATTTCGAAGGGCGTAAGGTCGTTGGGCTTCGCACCAGTGCCGGCGACCACCGCTGTGATGCCCTGGTCGTGAATGCGGACTTTGCACAGGCGATGCGTTCTCTGGTTCCGCTGTCGCTGCGGAAACGCTGGAATGATCGCCGGATTGAGTCCAGTCGATATTCCTGCTCGACCTTCATGATGTACCTGGGAGTTGAAGGAAAATTTGCTCAGTTGCCGCACCATACGATTTATATCGCGGAAGACTACCAGCGGAATCTGAAGGAAATTGATGAATGGAAGGTCATCCCTGCAGATCCTTCATTTTATGTTCAGAATGCGTGTGTCACGGATCCCGGGTTGGCTCCGGACGGCATGAGTACCTTGTATGTGTTGGTGCCTGTGCCGCATCAGGGATCCGGGATTGACTGGAAGGCCGAGGCCGCGGGATTTCGATCGCGGGTACTACGGCAGTTCCGGAAGATTGGTTTGGAGGTTTCGGAGGACAGGATTCGCTACGAGAAGATCCTGACACCAGCTGACTGGGAGGGTGGGTATCAGATTTATCGGGGTGCCACCTTCAACCTTGCCCATAATCTGGGACAGATGCTGCATCTGCGTCCGCATAATCAGTTTGAAGATCTGGAGCAGGTTTATCTGGTGGGCGGCGGGACTCATCCGGGCAGTGGTCTGCCGGTGATCTATGAATCCGCCAGGATTTCTTCTCGGATGTTGTGCCAGCGACTGGATCTGCCATTTCCTGAGTTTTCCGCGGCAAAGATCGTGGCGGGAACTTCGGGCAAGCCTGAGAGAAAGGTTGCCTGAGGATGGTCGCTTCGTTGCCAATCGACAATGCCGCTGAACGGACGCTGGGGCCTGAGGGCTCGCGTTTGTGGGCGGCGCTGTTGGGGGCTTCGGAATCGGGCGGTGGGGCCGCGGATTCGCGCGGACCTTCTTCCGCCGAGCAGGTTTGCCGTAGCGAGCAGGTCGTTGCGTGTGCCGGGGCCACGGTAACGGGAGTCACTGAGCGAGTTCGGAGTGTTCAGCAGCAGTGGTCTTCCAGGTCTCTGAGAGATCGCCTGAGTGTTCTGCGGGCATTGAGACTGCGGATCGCCTCCAATCCTCGTGCGATTGCCCTGAGTGTGCCACGGGAACTGGTTTCGCAGACGCTGGCGGCGGAAGTGCTGCCGGTGCTGGATGCCATTCGGTTTCTGGAAAAGGAAGCGCGGAAGATTCTGAAAGAGCGTCGGCTGCGGGCGAGAAGCCGGCCGGTATGGCTCTGGGGAACTGTTGTCCGTGTGCGACCCGAGCCATTGGGCGTGATTCTGGTGATTGGCCCTTCCAACTATCCGCTGATGCTGCCTGGAATTCCGATGCTGCAGGCGCTTGCGGCGGGGAATGGCGTAATTTTGAAGCCGGCGCCGGGGTGTCGTGAGCCCTTGCAGAAGCTGGTGGAATTGACTGAGAGTTGTGGTCTGCCGGCTGGGCTTGTGGAGTTATTGCCGGAGGATCTGGCTGCGGTGACGGATTGCATTCGCCGCGGCGTGGACAAAGTGGTACTGACGGGATCGGCGACCACGGGGCGAGCGGTCCTGCGGGAACTTGCGGAAACCGGCACGCCTTCCGTGATGGAATTGTCCGGGTGTGATTCGGTCTTTGTGCTGAACGACGCAAATCTGCAACTGGTCGTGGATTGTCTGCTGTTTGGATTCACCTTGAATGACGGCCGTACCTGCATGGCTCCGCGGAGAGTTTTTGCTGAGGGCTGGGTTGTGGATCGTCTGATTCCGCTGCTGCGTGCGGGAATCGAAGCGCGGCGCCTGGATCACCACAGATATTGTGGGCCTGCAATCGACTTTGCTTTGGCAAAGATCGAGGAGGCAGTTTCGGAAGGGGCACTGCTGTGTTCCGGGACGTTCTCTGAGCTTGATGGAAAACGGGGAATTGTGGGACCAGTCATTCTGGATGGAGTGACTTCGCAAATGTCTGTGACGCGATCGGATATTTTTGCACCGGTGTTGTCATTTTTGCGGGTTGCGAATGAAGACGAGGCTGTGCGCAGATCGCAGGAGTGTCCTTATGGCCTTGGGGCCGCGGTGTTCGGATCCGTGTTTCGTTGCAAGGCGTTGGCGCGGCGACTGGACGTGGGCTGTGTTGTGATCAATGACATGATTGTTCCCTCCGCGGATCCTCGTGTGGCCTTTGGGGGACGGCGTGCCAGTGGATTTGGGATGACCCGAGGGGCTGCCGGGCTTCTGGAGATGACGCAGGTGAAGCACATCGTTCGGAGCAGGCCATTTTTCAGGCCACATCTGGAACCGCCGTGTCCATTGGATGCGGATGTTATGGAATCACTGATCAGGCTGGAGCATGCGCCGAATGCGCTGATGCGGTTACTGCGGGTACCGGGGATGGTGCGTGCTTCGCTGAGGCAGTTTTTGTTTCGTCGTGCGGAGAAAAGGAGTTGAAGATGAAGAAGACGGACGTGGTGGTGACCGGGAGCGGTCTTGGTGGTCTTGCAACGGCTTGCACTCTGGCCGCGCGAGGCTATTCCGTGACCGTGGTCGAAAAGAATGAATGGCTGGGCGGGAAAGCGGCCCAGCTGGAGGACCGAGGATATCGATTTGATATGGGGCCGACGATCCTGACGTTGCCATCAGTGCTGCATCGTATTTTTCACGAGTCCGGACGTCGGCTGTCGGACTTTGTGAAGATGGTACGACTGGATCCTCAGTGGCGTTGCTTCTTTGAAGGTGGCTCGCAGTTTGATCTGGTGGAATCACTGCCGGAAATGAAGAACCGTCTGCGTGAATTTACCGGCTCGGACCGGACCGGTCACGGTTATGAGCGGTTTATGGAGGTCTCGAAACAGCTGGACGACGTATCGAACCGATTCTTCTTCTGGAAGAGCGTTGGTGGCATCGCGGATACGATGAACTTTCGGCAGTCGATGAGTCTGGATGTGCTGAAGGACGTCCTGAGTCTGCGTTTTGGCAGGACAGTGGCGGGATTGGTGCGATCGCACATTCCGGATGCGAGAATTGCGCAGATGATTGATCACTTTACTCAGTACGTTGGGTCCTCGCCGGAAGCGTCACCGGCAGTGTTGTGCGGGATTGCGCACATGCAGACGAACGAGGGGATCTGGTATCCGATGGGAGGAACGCGGGCGGTGCCTGAGGCCATGGTGCGGCTGGGTAACGAACTGGGGGTAAAATATCTGACCGGGCGGAAGGTAACATCCATCGACAGTGCGAATGGTCGTGTCACGGGCGTCACGCTCCAGGATGGCGAGCGATTGCAGGCGGATGTTGTGGTTTCGAATTCGGACTGTGTCAGGACCTGTGAGGAATTGCTTCCGAAGGCTGTGGCCGACCGTTTTCTGGCGAAGCGGAGCTTTGAAGCGGCCTGTTCGGGTGTGGTACTGTATCTGGGGCTCCGCAGGAAATATGAGCACCTCCTGCATCACAACTTTGTGTTCAGCCGGGATCCGCATGAGGAGTTTCAGCAGATTTATCAGCAGGGAGAACCGGCGTCGGACCCCACCTGCTATGTGTGTGCTCCATCATTATCCGGTGATAAAGTCGCCCCAGGGAATGGGGAAGCATTGTACATTCTTGTCCATACCCCTTATCTGCGGAAGCATCATAATTGGACGAAGATGCTGCCAGAGTACCGTCGTGTAATCATCGAGAAGTTGAAACGCACAGGCGGGATGGAGGATATTGAAGAGCGGATTGAAGTGGAGCATTCGCTGACGCCGGAGGGAATTCACACGCGGTATCATGTGCTGAACGGAGCCATTTACGGCCTTGCCAGTCATGGGCGATTTTTGGGCGCCTTCAAACCGGCGAACAGGGTTGCGGAATTGCCTGGACTTTATCTGTCGGGCGGTTCGGTGCATCCGGGCCCGGGGATGCCAATGGTCATGATGTCCGGATGGATTGCCGCCGACACAGTGGACCAGGATCTGCGTGGAAAATCGGATCGGACAGCGGCCTGATTCTTGTTGGTGCGTCACTGAGATCGGGCGTTGTGATGGACAGGCCGTTTTTTGCGGCGAGTTGTCAATGGAGCGTGGGCATCCATGCGTGAACGTCAACAGAGCTTTTGGTCCGGAGTGCTGAATCGTGGGTTTCGACGTTATGTGCGTCGATTTGTGCGAGCGAATTTTAACGCGGTTCGTGTGTCCGGACATGAGTCACTGCGGGGACTTGAGAATAGGTCTGTTCTGATGTTTGTGAACCATCCGGGGTGGTGGGATCCGATGACGGCCGTGTTGATGACGCAGTTGTTTTTTCCCGGAAAACGGTTTGCGGCTCCGATGGACGCAGAGGCATTACGGTCTTATCCGATTCTGGAATCGTTGGGTTTTTTCGGGATCTCGCGAGAGTCGGTCTCGGGAGTCCGGGATTTTCTGCGAATTGGTCGGGAGTTAATGCGGGATGGAGATGTAATTCTGTGGATCACCCCAGGCGGGCAGTTTCATGACGTGCGTCGAGAGGTTCCGTTTCTGCCGGGTTTAAGTCATCTGGCAGACCGGGAGTTTTCCGGAGTGCTGATCCCGATGGCGATGGAGTACACGTTTTGGAATGAGCGACGGCCAGAGTTGTTGGTGAGATTCGGGCCGCAGGTGGAATGTGGTGCTTTGCCGGAAGATCGGGAAGCCCGCACGCGTGTACTGCAGGGGCTGCTGGGCACGGTTCAGGAACAGTTGGCCGCAGCGGGAATCGCCCGCTCGGCAGCGGGTTTTGAAACAGTGCTGCAGGGGCGTGGCGGCATCGGTGGGCTTTATGATCTGTGGCGCTGGCTGGTAGCAAAGGTGCGTGGGAAAGAGTTTCGCAGTCGTCACGAGCGGCCGTCTGAAAACGAGGATTTGGCGGATCAACGCGGCTGAACACCGGGGGCAGGGACACGTTTTCTGGTGCTGGCGACGTTCATAAGTCGTATTGTGGAGTGGACTGAGATGTCGGACATGATTTGGATGGTGGTTGTCCGAGCGTCGCTGGGAGCTTCGGCATTTGTCGCGGGCATGTTTCTGTTGAACCTGCCACTGTTCCGACGTGCAGGGAAGTTGGAAAAGCCATTGGAAGCAGGCCATCGCAGCAACGCGGAGGCGACACCGCGTGTGGACGTGCTGATTCCTGCAAGGAACGAGGCGTTGCGAATACGGGGCGTGCTTGACGCGATCCTCCTGAGCGAGGGAGTGCAGGTTGAGGTTTGCGTGCTGGACGATGAGAGTCAGGATGGAACGGACAGGATTGTGCAGGAGTATGCCGCGAGGGACACGAGGGTCCGACTTTTGCGGGGGCAGCCGAAGCCGGCGGGGTGGAGTGGCAAACAATATGCCTGCTGGCAGCTTGGGCAGTCTGCGATCGCCGACGAGTGTGTGTTTCTGGACGCCGATGTCATTTTGGCGCCAGACGCATTGGCTCGGTCAGTGGCCCTTCGCAGACGTACCGGAGTGGATTTGCTGAGCGGCTTTCCGCGGCAGCGAGTTGTGACCGTGGGAGAACAGTTGCTGATTCCACTGATTCACGTCGTTTTGCTGTGTTTTTTACCATTTGTTCTGATGCGTTGGAGTCGTATGGTGGCGGCTGCGGCCGGCTGCGGTCAGTTTTTTCTGACGAAACGCTCCGCCTGGCTGCAAAGTGGCGGACACAGCCTGATCCGTCAGTCCCTGCACGACGGCGTCATGTTGCCCCGGGCCTATAGAAAGCTGGGATTTCGAACAGATTTGTTTGATGCATCGGATCTGGCGGAATGTCGCATGTATACTGGTTTTGGGGAAACATGGCTGGGGTTGATGAAAAATGCTGTGGAAGGCTTTGCGAAGATTAGTGTTCTGCCCGTGATCTCGGTGCTGATTGGCCTGTCTTCGATTCTGCCGATGATCCTGACGGTGCTGCTGTTTCTGTCGGTGATTCCTCAGCAGCACCGCGTACCGGTAGCGATTGCCGGTGTGTTCAGTTACCTTCCAAGGGTCGTTTGCTGTTTTCGGTACGATCGGGCATGGATCGGTACAGTTCTGCATCCGTTTGGGATGATCTTATTTCTGGTGATTCAGTGGGTGGCGCTGATTCGAATGTGGCTGGGAAAAGGTGTGCAGTGGCGTCAGCGAAGTTATGAAGTTGTCCCATCATGATCGAAACACGCGAACCGGTTCTGACACTGGAATCGATACGAAAAAATTATCGACGTCGAGAAGCGTTGCGGGGAATTTCCCTGAAACTCTATCCCGGTGAACTTCTTGGTTTCTTCGGGCCGAATGGTGCCGGAAAAACCACAATGATCCGTTGCATCTGCGGGCTGCTCCGGCCGGACAGTGGTCGCATTGTCGTGCAGATTCCAACGGAATCCTCCTCCCCCAAAAGTCAGCGTCCCGGACTGGTGCCGCAGAACCTTGCCGTCTACCCCGATCTGACGGTGCAGCAGAACCTGGAAGTCTTTGGAAGACTGGAAGGTGTCCCCTGGAAGCAGCTGCGAACACGCATTGACGAGGTGCTTGAATGGGCAGCTCTCCTGGAACGCCGCAAATCGCTCGCAAAAACGCTCTCCGGTGGAATGCAGCGGCGACTGAACATTGCCTGCAGCGTATTGCAAAAACCTGCCATTCTGCTGCTGGATGAACCCACCGTTGGCGTGGATCCTCAAAGCCGCGAGCGGATTTATGCGATGATGGAGGAACTGACACAGCAGGGAACTGCGGTGTTACTGACCACTCATCAGCTGGAAGAAGTCGAGACGCGTTGTGATCGCATCGTGGTGATGGATCATGGAACAATTGTTGCGGATGGAAGACTGCCGGAACTGGTCGAACAGAGCATAGGCAAGCCACATCGGGTTGAGCTGTCCTTTGAACGCCCCTGTGCCGGACCCCTGGCGGGCTTCGACCTTGACGAGTCCGGAACCAGAGCCACGTGTCGCATGGAGTCGATGCAGCAGCTCCCTCAGATCCTCGATGTGCTCAGACACCTGGAACAGGCACCCGAAAGCATTGATGTCCGAAGTTTTGGCCTGCAGGATGTCTTTCTGGCACTGACGGGAAGGAGTCTTCGGGAATGATCCTGACCATCCTTCGCATCATGTATCTGCGGCTGCGTAACAATCCTCTGGAGCTGCTGCTGGTCTTTGTCATGCCGGTGCTGTTCTTCAGCATCTTTGCGATGATCTTCAGCCAGGGAATTGCTTCCGGCACAGAGAAACCGGTTCGGCTGGCGCTGATCATCCCCGAAGCTACCGCGCTGACGAACGAGCTGCGGGAATCGCTGCAGCGGAATTCCTCACTGGTTTGTTCCCTGCTTCCCGAGCAGGCAGATGCAGAAACGCCGGATGCCGCCGAGATTGATCAGTGGGTCAGCAACCTGCAGAACTCCGGACGTTGCGACCTGATTCTTCGTCTGCCGCCTGGCTTTACGGATGCTTCAGGCGACAACTTCAAAGTCCGGCTGATTACCGATGGGCAGAATGCGATGGCGGTGGCCATGGTCACCTCAATTCTGCAGGAGTTTTATGCAAAGAAGTCCGTGCAGCAGGTTGCGGACCGGCTGGAGAAACTTCGAAAGGCGCAAGGTGGACGATCGGCGAGACCGCCCGGAGCGTTTCCAGCCGTGACGACGCCCACCGGTGAAGAGTCGAAACCGGGGGAAGGCGCGGATACAGCGTCGGCTGGGAACATTCCTGCTGAATCGGCAGTGCCGGAAGACCAGCGACTGCTGGTTGATGGGGAGACACCCCCCGAAAGAGAGATAGCAGGCGAAAGAGAGATAGCAGGCGAAAGAGAGATAGCAGGCGA
>CAIQIE010000094.1 GCA_903871805.1 uncultured Planctomycetaceae bacterium
GAGCGTTTCCGATACATTCAGAATAGACAGATCTCTCGACCGTTACAGTGCACACCCCGAAGTCCTCTGACTACCCATCACGCGGCAGGAGTCTAACGGCAGAGTTCCGACAACTCCACTTTCGTGGTTCCGCTTTCATCATCTGATCTGCGAATTGTCCGCAAATTCCGAATCAGGATCCCCACAGCGTACTTTTCAGACACTGCGGGACACAGATTCCCTGCCGGCATTCCACACGAATCCGAGATCATTGCGGTATGGCTTCGCCCATTCCGTACTTCTGTTGAGACGACTCGTAGTGTTGCATGGCCTCCGGCAACAATTCTCGAAGTGCGCTGGCCCGGTGTGCGTCTGAGGGGTGCGTGGACAGAAACTCCATCGGAGCTTCGCCCTGCTTGCTGCCGGAAAAACGCTCCCAGAATCCCGGCGCCGCTGACGGATCGTAGCCGGCTTTTGCCATCAACATCACACCGATATGGTCCGCCTCAAGTTCGTGTTTGCGGCTGTAGGGCAAAATCACTCCATACTGTGATGCCGCACCATAAGCCGTCATCACAATCTGCTTCTTCTGCTCTTCCTGCTTCTGCATCACCATGCCGACTGCAGATTTGCCGAGGTTCTGTGCTGTCTGATAGGTCATTCGCTCGCCACCATGTCTGGCAATCGCATGGGCGACTTCATGAGACATCACAACAGCAAGTCCCGCTTCGTCCTGACAAACAGGAAGAATGCCCGTATAGACAGCGACCTTACCGCCTGGAAGGCAGAACGCATTCTGCGTTTCTGATTCGATTACGTTGAATTCCCATTTGAAGTCAGGCCGATTGGCCACGGCCGCAATTCTTTGGCCCACTCGACGAACGATCTCCTGGTACTTTTCATTTTTCGTGACCGGCTCGGACTTCAGGACATCCTGATAAGCGGACAATCCCATCTCATTCTCACGCTCCTCTGACATGACCAGAAGCTGCTTCCGCTCCGTCATTGGAACAGACTGACATCCCACAAACAAAAAGATTGCGGAAGACGCCAGGCAGGCAATCGCAAGGCAGGCAACAACAATCGGGCGACGAACAGGATCAGCAGAGACGTGGGACATCGTAACCATCCATCCGGAAATCAGTCGCTGCCTCAGCAGGCAGCACGCAGCAGGCCAATGAGACCGAACTCTAGCCTTGCCCTGTTTCCGCGCTCAAGCCCCAGTCCGGCTCAGGGCCGGCTTCCCGAATTTGTTTCCGAAAGATCGACATGGCAAAGCATGCCGGGATCTGCAGATCTGTTTTCCACCCTTCAGACTCCGGCAGCTTTCGCCGATCCATACAACACTTCAATTCGGTGCACCAGCCCCATGACACAGACCCTGGCTGCCCCCTCCCACATTGTCCGCACAACGCTCCCGTCCGCCCAGCTTTGAACTCGGCGCCGTACCAAGCACATCCACGAGCTCAGGCCGACTGAACACATCCTGCCGTCCCACACAAAGCCACAGATACCGAAGCCACAGGTGCCAGGCACCTTATATCGCCTTATATCGTAAGCCGAATTCAGGTAGGGACTTGCACCGTATCAAATGCTTAACTTTTGTGGCCTGCCGTCCGGCAGTTCCGCCGCAGCGTACTGACCCCGGCAAGAGCCTCTGGACGCCCGGCTTCCGTGCGGAATCGCCGACGGAAGTTCCGCACAAGGTCCAGCCAGGATTCTACGGTGCAATCCAGCCGCTCCAGGATCGGCTTCAGATCGCCGGAAATGACTCCCGGCTTGTCTCGTCGCAATTGTCGCCCCGTCCAGTCCAGTAATTGCAGGTACTGATCCAGTGACATGAACAGACAGCCCTTGTTGCTGGCTCGCCGTGGGGTCAATTTTTCACGAACCTTCTTCAGTTTCGGCTCCAGTTCCACAGGAGCCAGCCAACCAGCGTGCGGACCATGCTCTGTATTCACCACCTGAGCCTCAGTCGTGCAACTGGATTGGCCCTCCTGTCGATCCTGAATACGCGCCTGAGCACCAGTGAAATCACTGGTTTCAGGAGCCTCCGCGATTCCAGCTCGAATGGGATTCAGGTCCACGTACGCCATGCAGGCCGCAATGGCCATTTCATCCAGCAGCGGCTGAGCCTTGTAGCGGGATTCCCAGAAGTGCCCCCGTACTTTGTCTTCCCGATTTGCTTCCTTCGCAATCGGCTCACACAGACACTTCATAAACCAGGATAGATTCGACAGCCGGCGACGC
>CAIQIE010000095.1 GCA_903871805.1 uncultured Planctomycetaceae bacterium
GGGCGAGAAAACGCCAGTCCAATCAGCACGACCGCAAGCATGCGCAGCAACATCAACGGCCAGTGCTGCAGGCGGGAACGACGTGTGGTCACCGGCAGTACCGGGGTCAGGAACCGCACGACACTGAATGGTGCCCGAACAGCTGGTGTTCGTCGCAGCAGATGCAGAAAGATTGGCAGGGTCGCCAGCAGGCCCCCCGCGAGAGCAAAATTCTGTGCCAGAAGTTCAAACATATCGTGTGTGCCTCAATCCGACACCCTGACTCAGCATATTCAACTATTCGCGACGTCCGGAGCGAGCCCCGGCTTGTCGTCGCGCCTGTAGAAACTCCGCCAATGATAATTCGAGCGGCTCGTCGGTGATCAACTGCCGAAACGTCGCCCCCACCGCCTCACATTCTGCTCGTACGGCCGTACAGTGAGATTCCAGCCGGTTGCAGTATTCCTCGCGAACAACGTCAGGATCCGTATGAATCTGCTGACCGGATTCCAGGTCTTCAAACAAACGTGGTCCATCGAATGTCAGTCGCTTCTCGGCCGGGTCCAGTATCTGGAAGACCACGACATCGTGCAGACAACCCCTCAGTAACCGCAGGCCATCTCCCAGTTCCTGGACCGGCGTCAGCAGATCCGACAGCAGTATCACCAGTCCCCGTTTGCGAAAACGCTGAGCAATATCTTCGAGGGCTGCGGCCGGACGAGTCTGAACGCCACTCTCCGATTCCTCAAGTGCCACCATCAGTCGCCGCAGATGCCCGGGACGATATCGGGGTGGAACAACTGTTCTGACGGCATCGTCAAACAGAGTCAGCCCGGCAGCATCCCCCTGACGATTCAGGAGCCATGCCAGTGAGGCCGCTACGGTGGCTGCGTAGTCCCTTTTGCTCCACGCCAATGAGGAAAAGGACATGGATCTGCTGATGTCCAGCGCAAGGCAGCACCGCAGATTGGTTTCGTCCTCAAACAACCGGATATAGCTGCGATCGCTGCGAGCAAACAACTTCCAGTCCAGAAACCTTGGGTCATCCCCCTGCGCATACTGCCGATACTCAGAGAATTCAACGGAAAATCCATGACGCGGGCTTCGATTCAGGCCGGTTCTGAATCCATCCACCACCAGCTTTGCGCGCAATTCCAGCGAACGAATGCTCATGATGACCGCAGGATTCATTAACTCAGTCGGCATAGACACGTGGCCCGTTGCTGATTACTGCGTTCGGTCCCCCCGGAGCCAGTCACATCACTGAAGAGCAGGGGGCTTGCAGTCAATGACCGCTTTTCACTGATTATGAAACCACCGTATTCTTCGGATGTGTCACGACACCCAGCAACTGTTCAATCAGCGAATCCACCGTGATTCCCTGCGCCTCGGCACGATAGTTGGGGAGTATTCGATGTCGCAGCACCGGCCCGGCAAGGGAGCGAATGTCGTCTGTCGAGACAAAGGATCGTCCCTCCAGCAACGCCAGTGCTTTGCCGCCAAGGACCAGATACTGCCCCGCTCGCAATCCGGCTCCCCACGAGACAAACTGGTTAACAAAGTCCGGAGTCCCCGATTGACCGGGGCGCGAGGCGGACGCGAGTCGCACGGCATAACGAATCACGTCGTCAGCAATCGGAACCCGCTTCACGACCTCGTGAAATTCCCGCAGCGTTTCACCGTTAAACAACGGTCGTACAGGTTCCGGTGGACGTGCCGTGGTCTGCCGCACAACAGCCACCTCCTCATCTTCCGGAAGATAATCAATCAGGACATTGAACATGAAGCGGTCCAGCTGCGCTTCCGGCAGCGGATACGTACCCTCCATCTCGATTGGGTTTTGAGTGGCAAGAACAAAGAAGGGTTCTGCCAGCGGATAGCGACGCCCGGCCGCAGTCACCTGATGCTCCTGCATCGCTTCCAGCAGAGCGGACTGAGTTTTGGGCGGAGTCCGGTTGATCTCGTCGGCCAGCAGCACGTTGGCAAACACAGGCCCCGGAATGAATCGCATGCAGCGCCCCCCGTCAGCACTCTCTTCCAGGACCTCCGTCCCCGTGATATCCGCAGGCATCAGGTCCGGTGTAAACTGTATT
Source organism: uncultured Planctomycetaceae bacterium (assembly GCA_903871805.1). Classification (GTDB taxonomy): domain Bacteria; phylum Planctomycetota; class Planctomycetia; order Planctomycetales; family Planctomycetaceae; genus SXXK01. Next base: position 2,073 of record CAIQIE010000095.1, read on the forward strand.
CGATTGAACTGCAGGTCAAACAACTGAGCAATCGTTTTGACCAGCAGCGTCTTGGCCAGTCCCGGAGCCCCGGTGATCAGGCAGTTTCCACCCGCCAGAAGTGAAATCAGCAGTTGCCGGACCACGTCCTTCTGGCCCACAATCACACGTGATAACTCTGTGTCAATCTGCTGCCGAAACTGACGCAACTGACCAATCAATTCTCGTTCACGTTCCGCCGTCAGTTCAATCGATGCCATACCGTCGCCTTCAGTTCACTGAATTTGTCTGCCGCGTGCCGGCAACACTGAGCTGCAGGACGCACGTCGCTGTGTCGTTCCGACCGTTTGAGACACTCAATGCGTCATCGCGTAGAAAATGATATTGATTCCGAGCGGATAAGCTTTCTTTTCAGAGAATTCCCGGAAGTACCAGGGATCCTCACCCTCCCGCTCCCATCCATCACCCAGATCGGTGTTGTGGCAAATCATCGCCATCATCCGTCCATTGTCATCAAACAGACCCTTGTAGTGGACTTCTTCTGTTCCGTATCCCTGTGCTGAATACACTTCACCATTGGCCATCTGACGAGCATATCCAATCGCCGGAATCTGAGGTCGCTCTTTCAGATCGTACACGCAGTGGAAAATCGGATGATCCAGAGGCAGTTCGACCGGTTCACGTTCCGGAAAGACCTGCTTCAGTTCGCGGTAAAATCCCTCCCACTCCTCGTCACCCCAGAAATCATCGACCATCAGAAACCCGCCATTCAGCAGGTAAGAGCGCAATGCCGCACGCTCATCATCCTCAAGATAGATATAGCCGGGCTCAATCATGTAGATGAAAGGGTAGTCAAACAGTCGCGGATCCGTCAGTTCCAGAATCACCCCATCCGGATCCGTGTGCAGAGATGTCAGCTGCTGCAGGCGATAGGAGAAGTTCAGATCGGCATCAGGATAGTCCGTCTGCCAGCCCCAACGCCCCATCGAGCGATAACGGATGCGGACAAACGTAAAGACATCTTTCGAAAAGTTGTCATCGACCTTCCAGTCCGGGACTCCATTACGCTCAACACGCCCGTCCGCGCCATACATGCTGCGGTATCGCCCACGCTGCCCAAATTGTGCCATGACAGCCGCTGAGACGCACAACGTCAGGATAGCCGTGGCGACCGTCAATGCTCGTCGGTTCATTGTCCAAACCTCCAGCCCCGAGTTCACTCACTGCCCTGCGCCAGTCACACGCTTTGTTCGTTGCCGCTGCCACACGTTGATCCCCGCAGTACCGCTGATCATCCACGCGATCGTTACAGTACTCAATGGTTTTCCGGCAGAATGAAGGTGCAACAACGTGATTGCGTCACGACTTCATGCCTGTGAGCATCGCTTTTCCGCTATGAACACCAGCCAGCCCCACCTGAGGTCGTCAAACTCTCCCAGATTCCTCTGGAATTTGCCACCGCACGCCGCCTTTTTGATGACATCGACAAACAGATCCGCAGCGGTTGCATTCCTGCTTGATTTCCCTCACCCCGCGACAACGCGCGGGTGGCTCAGGACGTCCGTGAGAGCATCAGGCCTCGGGGCAATTGCTCCAGCCAGGTACCCACTCAGGTCTGTATCCATCGCTGCAGTTGCTGCAGGATGTCGTCCAGAACCGGGCCGTCACTTTCCGGCCGCGTCGGACTGGAGCTGTGTGTCAGCTGCGTTCGAATCCATCCGCGCCGCGCCAGAAACATAGCCGCGGAATGCTTGTAGGCCGGAACCGGTTTGCGGAAGGCAAAAAAACCAAGGTACTGCAGGACATCATTCAATTGAAAGAACTCACTGTCCCCGGACATCCAGTACTGATCCCGTTTTGCAAACAGATCCGGCGCAAAACTGCTCAATCCCAGCAGATAGTCACTGCCCCAGGCGACCATATCAATCGCCAGATCGTTACCCGTCAGCACCAGAAAATCAGGACGCTGCTCGTCACGCCATACCAGTCGCTGCCATTCCAGCCCACGCTCCAGTGACGAATGCTTGGCGCCATAACACTGAGGAATACTCATCAGTCCGCGGTACACTCGTTCACTGTAGATCTGCCCGAACGGCGCAAACATCGTGCCCAGTTCAAAACCCAGGAAGCGATCCCCGTAACCTGCCAGTACTTCATAGCTGCGGATAATGTCGTCGTCAGACTGCCGTGTCAGACCATAAGATTGAAAGATTACCGGTGTTCCGCCCTGACTCTGGATTTCTTCCATTCGCGATGCATAGGTCCCGGAATCAAAACCACTCCCCGGGACATCACCAACAAAAGCACCAGCGACAAAGGACTGTCCCGCCGCAACACTCCTGGTGCGCCGCAGGACTTCCAGTCGCGTACCACTATCCAGCAGATTCACATAGCCCGTGTCCATGTTCACGGCTGGAATCAGCCCTGCCTGCAGCGTTCGCGCGACATGCTGCTCAAAACTGTTCCAGTCCACTTCGCCGGCAGACAGAAACGGCAACAGCACGGCCGACATGCCCGTGATCCTGCGCCGTGGTCGCCATGCCGGTAC
>CAIQIE010000096.1 GCA_903871805.1 uncultured Planctomycetaceae bacterium
GGGCGATGCCGCCGCACTGCGACAACTGCTGCATCAGGGCGAGCAATTGAGCGTGAATCCGGCATTGCTGCTGCAGATCCGTTACGAGCTGGCACTTGCCGATTCTGCGCAGAAGAATTTTGACGCCGAGTCACTGCTGGCGATCGTCCGCACACTCCCCGGATGGGATGCTCGCAGTACGTCCTGCCCGGACTCGCTGAAAACCGGATTTCTCCGGGATCCCGTGGCGATCTATGCTGCAACACCGGAATCAGATCGCAAACACCTGCATCGACTGCTCTACATCCGCGTTCGTCTGGCCACACTCCGCAGTGTTCTGAAACCGGATGGAAGCAATGGCATTGCCCTCTCTCGAATTGCACGCGAAGAATTACCCTCGGAAGTTGCCAGTGCTGCCGAATTGGAAGACAGCGAAATTCAATGGCACCTGACGCAGGTCAGTCGAATTGATCGCCAGGAACTGATCCGAATCAGTCAACTCATGGAAACACTGCAACGGCAACCCGAAGCGCGTCAGTTGCGGGAACGCTGGCTGTCAGAACAGCAAAAGCGATTTGGAACTGATTCGCTGGCTGGACAACTGCGAACGGCTGACGAATTTCTGTTTGTCGCTGAGCAATGGCAGGACCAGGCAGCCCGCGATCGTGGCGTGCAATTGCTGAAGCAGGCCTGGGAACTGGCAGCGACTGAATCTCCCACGGATGTGGCCTCCATCGGCGATCGCCTCAGAACACTGGGGTGGGAGAATTTTCGAGGCGGTTGGATGACGACCGATCAAATCACACAACTTCCGAAAGACGATGTGCAGCTTGCCATCCGCGAAGGCCGCGTCGTGCGCGGCATGACCGCGGAACAGGTCACGAAAACACTTGGCCGCCCACAGAGCATTTCTCGACTGGGCAACCGCCGCCTGCTGCGGGAATTCTGGAACTACGAAGACGCCGGCCTCGTGATCCGCCTGCAGCGCAACCTGCAGCGCCCCGAAGACCCCATGACCGTCGACGACGTCGCCCGAACCCGTTAATGGTGGCGTCAGAAAAGGGGTCAGGACCCAATAGCCTAAAGGCCCGAAGGGTGCTCCGCACTATTAGGTCCTGACCCCTTTTCTGACACCCAGGAACCAATAGCCAAATGGCCCGGAGGGTGCTTCGCACTATTGGGTCCTGACCCCTTTTCTGACGCCGTTCGCGTATACACTGGACCTGAAACTGCTGTAAAACAGGAATAGAGCCGGACATGATTGACTACAACAGGTACAGCTGGTGGAGAACCACCTTTTCCATTCACGGGACGGCGTTGCCATTGTCGTTGAGCCGTGTGGTGATCTTTCTGCTGTATTCAATTCTGATCCAGGCCATTTATGAACTGGGTCTGGACACCGGAATGTTTTCCGACGCGCATTTTCTGGGCATTGACCCCGCGGGGCATGCGGTGCTTGGGTCGCTGATCGGATTCCTGATTGTGTTTCGCATCAATGCCTCAAACGCACGTTACTGGGAGGGCCGTTCTCACTGGGGGGCGTTGATCAATTCCAGCCGCAACCTGGTTCGATTTGCCAGCCAGTACACCTCGAACGCCGACGAGCTGGCGAATCTGGTGACGGGCTATGTGATTTGCCTGCGTAACCTGCTGCAGGGCAGTCGTGATCTGGAGGAGGCGAAACTTTACCTGCCGGAGAGTGCCAGTCGTCAGGCGGCTGCTTTTGGAAATCCGGCCACGGGATTGTCGCTGGCAATTTCTGAATGGATCCGCGGGAATTTCAGCAGGGGCGCATTGGATTCCACCATGGTCAGACATCTGGAGGACCTGGTCGGACGTCTGGTGGATGCTCAGGGCGGGTGTGAAAAGATCCAGAAGACACCGTTGCCATTTGTGTATGTTTCGATGGTGAAGCAGTTGATTCTGATTTACCTGACAACGCTGCCTGTGGTGCTGTGTGAGCGATGCGGTTGGTGGTCACCGGTGCTGATGGCCGCAATTTCTCTGGGCATGTTTGGCCTTGAGGAGGCCAGTGTTGAGATTGAAGATCCGTTTGGAACAGAAGACAACTGCCTGGATCTTCGTGCCTGCACAATGACGATTGCTCGCGACACCGCGCAGCTGGCCGCGGCGGGAGCCATACAAAACGGCAACGCCTGAGTTTCACAAGGCCGCATGCCACGCAGGCTGCAGGCGATTTGAAGTCAGGACTTTTCTGAGCGGAATTGTTCACTTGAGGATCAGAGACGCATGGACTCTCGTTTACTGAAGACGGAATCACTGCCAGGCATCAC
>CAIQIE010000097.1 GCA_903871805.1 uncultured Planctomycetaceae bacterium
AAACTGTTTATCCGCCCATGGGCGACCCGCTAAAAAAACCTATCACGGGAAGGGTATACCAGTAAAAAAGAAAAAACGCCCTGTCTAAAACTCAGGGATAGCTGCGGATGGACGCTTGATCCAGGCCAGAATGGTTGGGTAGGCTGAACAGGTTTTTGGGTCGGTAGCGAGTTTCAGTGATTAGGGTTTACGCTATAGTGTACACCGTTCACCATCCGCCGGTATCAGAGGCTTTCGGTCACCAATGTCCTGCCAGCACAGCCGCAGTTCAAAGTGATTCCCACAGCAGCATCACGGCAACAGGCACCGGCAACGGCAACGGCAGAGTCATTCACGTACTTTCCCATCATCGAATGACATGACCAATGGCCGGGAAAACACCACATAACCCGTCTCTGGATTCAGGATCTCCCGACGTCGTATAATGAATTCTGCGATGGCACTGAGCCCAGACTCTGAACTTCGCCGACTTTCAATCTTCAAACTGTGTTCCTGTCAATCAATTGCAGGTCACAGATGTTGATGCCATTCCCTGAAACGGGTGCACAGAAGTACGCAGACGACCCACCCCGAAATGAATTCATGAGCGGCGGGGGCCTGTTATTTTGTCTCTTTGCAAAGTCCTGCCATGCGTTTTATCGACGAGTATCGCGATCCAGGACTTGCCGATCGCCTGATTTCCGCGATCTGCTCGCTGGCCACTCGGCCATGGGTGATTATGGAGGTCTGTGGAGGCCAGACGCACAGTCTGCTGAGATTTGGAATTGATGAATCTCTCCGGACCGCTGTCGAACTGGTCCATGGTCCCGGCTGTCCAGTGTGTGTCACGGATTCCGATGCGATTGATCTGGCCATTGATCTGGCTGGACAGCCTGATTGTGTGCTCGCTAGTTTTGGTGACATGCTGCGAGTGCCTGGTTCTGGAAACTCACTACTTGCTGCCAGAACAAATGGTGGAAAAATCCTGCAGGTTTATTCTCCCGTGGAAGCTGTCAGCTACGCCGAGAAGCATCCGCATCAACAGATTATTTTTTTTGCGGTAGGATTCGAAACGACAGCACCGGCCACTGCTCTGGCCGTCCTTCAGGCCCACGCGAGAGGATTAAAGAATTTTTCCCTCCTGACATCTCATGTACAGGTCCTGCCTGCAATGGAACAGATGGTTCAGGCTCCGGATAATCGCGTCCAGGCCTTCCTCGCTGCCGGCCATGTCTGCACCATCACGGGTTTCGCTCCCTACGAGACATTTGTGCGAAGATACAGAATGCCCGTCGCTGTGACTGGCTTTGAACCCATAGATCTTCTTCAGGGAATTCTCGATTGTGTTCAGCAACTTGAATCCGGCTCCGCTCAGGTAAAAAATCTCTACCGTCGATCCGTGACACGCACTGGAAATCTGAACGCACGTCAGTTGGTTGATGCCGTGTATGAGTCCTGCGATCAGGTCTGGAGGGGGTTTGGGCGGGTTTCCGAAGGAGGCCTCAGACTTCGATCAGAATTTCGGGAATTCGATGCTGGAATTCGCTTCACCGCTGACACGAAGAACGGCACCAAAAGCGGAAACAAGGAAATCACCCTGGCGGGCGCATGCAGAGCCGGTGAAGTTCTGGCAGGCCGTCTGAAGCCCTGTGACTGTGAGGAATTTGCTCGAGGCTGCCATCCGGATTCTCCGTTGGGTGCCCCGATGGTTTCGTCAGAAGGGGCGTGCGCCGCCTACTACCATTATCACAGCAGGCAATCAAATCCCTGACAGAACTGATGAAAACTGCCAGGACAGGACGGTTCATTCGACTCCTGATTGACAGCACGCTACCGTTTCCAGAAAGCAGCATAGTTCTATCAACCACTGGTAGACTGCCATGACCCGGGTGCAGAGGTTAGACCAGGATGAAAACAAATTTCCAATTCCTTACTGCGGCACTGATCACTTTGGTGTGGCTGGAAAATCCACATGCTGTAGCTCAGCAAACACCGCCTGGAAAAACACAATCAGCGGAAGCCGGCCAGCAGAAAAAATCCCCTGGCGGGCAATCCGCAACCGCGCCCGTTGCCGAAGACCCGTCCGGACAAAAACCGAAACCGCTCGTGGAACTTCCGGAAGCCCTGAAGGTGGAACTTGCGAACGCAACTGTTTTGAATCCTGAGGGCACCGTCTTTCTGGATGCGCCGAAAAAACGGGTCCTTCTCAGGACCGAGGTTGCGTGCCCGAACTGTATTCTCGAGATGGTACTGGTGCCCGAAGGAAACAGAGAACACGAAACCATCCTGCGCATTCGATCCAAAGCGTTCGTGATTCACACAGCGCTGCTGGCCCTCGGGCTGGAACCAGGCAAACCTGCCTCATTCTCGCCCGAATTCACACCCCCGTCAGGTCCAATTCTGGAGATCGAAACCGTGTGGGTCAACGACCGTGGAGATTTGCAGCGAAGACCGTTGAAAGAGTGGGTCAGATACAACACGCACCGATATAACGCTGCTCCTCTGTCAGGCCCCCCTCCCGGTGTTCAGATGCCATATCGCAATCTGCGATGGGACAAGTTCAACAACGAAATCCTCTGGTATGGGCCCATGACCGCAGAAGAACGCGACGACCTCCTGGGTAAATGGAAGAACCCGGACTATCAAAAGGCCATCAGGAAGTTCTTTGAGGATGGTCTGTCCCGCCAGATGACAGCGGATTTCGTCTTCGCCGGAAGTTCCATGTATCGGGATGATGACACTGGAAAGGACTATTATCAGGCTGAGGGCGGACACTTGATCTGTACATCCAACTTTCCCGACGCTCTGATGGATATTCGAGAACAAAGCTCCGCTCAGGATGGGGCTCAAACCTATGAAGGCTGGACAGATCGCATACCGCCGGAAGGAACTCCCGTCATCCTTGTTCTGTCACATCGCGATGACCAGAAAAACCAAAAGCCTGCGGACGACCGCAGGCCTGGGAAAAATCAGTGAACCAAAACCGCCGCAGGAACGTTGTCACATCCCCCGGCGATCCTGTTTCAACCTGTGCTTTCAGTAGCGGAAGGTGGCACCAAAACTGAATCCATGAGCGTAAAAATAGTCACTCAGTGTGGTATGCTCGCGAATATCAACGGTAGCTGCACCTCCCAGCGCGGGAACCGTTGAATCGTAGAACACATTTTTCTGAGGACGAGTGATCGACGTGATGCACAGGAAATCATATCCCCCATACAGGGAGAAGTGTGAGTTCAGGTGAACCTCGGTCAGGAGATTCAGTTGTGTCGCCGTCGCGAAGTCGATGGAATGCCGGTCCGTCGATGTTGACTGGTTCCCCAGAGGGTTTGACACCACTGTCGCAGTGTAGTCATTAAGACCCATCATCACTCGCGGAGTTGCACTGAAGGAAAAGTACTTGCTGTTCAGAGCAAGGCGAGCACCAAGTTCCGGTCCATAGATGTTATTGATTGTTTCGGAATCAATCGAAGTGAAACGATCCGGAACAATCGCGTCAGTACCGTTGAATGTGCCGTTCGTACCCCGAATCGAAAACTTCTCATCAAGGTTCAGATATCGGACCCCACCCAGCCACTGCAACGAAGGGCCGGCACCTCCGGGAGCACGTCGCGGCGTCAACAGCGAAAATTCTGCGCCCCAGACCTGACTGCTCATTCCAAGGGTCAGAGTGTCATTGAAGACCAGTGCGTTTGCACCGAGAAAATCCTGCTCCACACCGTTTGTGGAAAGTGGAATCGCGTAATTGGGTGCAAACGGCTTTTTCCCGGGAAGTAACGGTGTTTGCGAAAGCCCAAGCTCCGGATCAATCGTGGGATCCAGTGCAAATCTTGCGATTCGACCTTCGGCCAGTGACCCAAAATCGGAAACAGCATTCTGCTGACCTGTGCCGAAGAAACTCAACTCCATCTCGGCGCCGTCCAGCTTCAGGCCCCATGTGCCACGAACTCCGGGAATGTTGTCCAGATCCAGACCGTTATAAGTCGGGATCAGAGTCGCTCCCACGGGCGTGCCTCCATTGAGGTTATCCGTGTAGTCGACAGGGACGTCCCGGCCCTCCTGCTGGCCCGGCAATGGTCCGTTCTGAAGCCCCGAAACCGGGGCTCCCACAAAACCATCGCCCAGATCGCCGAAGTCCATGTACATAAATTCCATGCGTATCCAGCTTTGCTGAACAGCATTCGTCAGGAATCGTTCGATGGGACGAGAATCATCCCATACGTCCGAAGTGCCGGACACATAGTGATTAACCTGCGGAGCAGCGTAGCCCGAGGGCTGGGGCGGGCATACCGCCGGGTAGCCTGCTCCACCATCAAAGTATTGAGCGTTCGCAACGCAGGGGACCGCAAACAAACTCATTGCCGCAGTCAGAAATCGACACAGGTTCGGACGGATCATTCGAACCGGACCTTTTTAAAAGGGCAGAAGATCTGGGATCGTGCCAAAACACGATCTGCTGTCGTCGATATCGTCGCGGTTTGACTTTCAACTTTGCTCCAATTATGCCGACGGCGATGATTTTGACGGCTGATTCATCTAATCCGGTAATCAGGCCTTTCCACTCGCTTCAGCCGCAACTTCTGCCGAATCACAATGACAACGTCGCCCTCACACTCTTTCCATCAGTCCGCCACCCCCCGGTTCCCCGCAGGTACTCATCCCAAAAGCTTTCCCAAAACGGGACCACCCAACCCATGACGTCCCCACCGGCTCCAAAGCAAAATGGCAAAACCAATCACGGGGCCATGCACCCAACTGAATGCGAACATGGGTTGGTGTCATCGGTGGATGGCCCCGCTTATCGCCCGCCGCTTGGGGCGCCCGCCTGAAGGAAACCAAACAGGGGCCATGCACCCAAACTAGCAGCTCATCCCAAAAAGCTTTCCCAAAACGGGACACCCATACCAGTGACGTCCCCACCGGCTCCAAAGCAAAATGGGAAAACCAACCACGGGGCCATGCACCCAACTGAATGCGAACATGGATTGGTGTCATCGGTGGATGGCCCCCCGTTTTACCCCTGCGGGGCCATGCACCCAACTGAAAGCGAACAAGGGAAACCAAACAGGGGCCATGCACCCAAACTAGCCGCTCATCCCAAAAAGCTTTCCCAAAACGGGACCACCCATACCAGTGACGTCCCCACCGGCTCCAAAGCAAAATGGGAAAACCAACCACGGGGCCATGCACCCGACTAAATGCGAACGAGGGATGGTGCCATCGGTGGATGGCCCCGGTTGACGCCCCCCGTTTTACCCCAGTTGACGCCCCATCATCCGTGGATGGCCCCCAGTTTTAGACGGCCTCTTTTGAACGGCTGGGGGGGGCGTTGAAATCCGTACAGGTTAAACTGTGTCGATTGCAGCGGCTGTTTTGATTGCATTTATTTCACGGAATGAATCTTAGCTGGCGGTTCTGCCGTCTGTAAGACTTCATGTTGGCCGTGCCGAATAGGACTGCAGAGGATTCTCATTCCGCGATGTTCTGGGACTGTGTATGAATTGCAATCGAAAACCTGCATTCGCATTGCTGATGGTGTGCGCTGTCATGTTCACTGGCTGTACCCGAACCCGCATGGTAGCCAGGCGATCAGTGGATCAGCCAGATTACGTCCCTGAGATCCCGTCGGCAGCGTCGCAGCCCCTTCGGAACGGAACCGCCGGTAAGGCAATTGTTGCCCTGCCAGCAGGCGAAAATCTCAGGACCAATTCCGGGGAATTTCCAGAGTCGTTACCGACCAGGGCGGCTTCACAAGATGTTGCTCTCTCGAAAACCACGTTATCCGGTAACCTTGTTCCTCCTGAGGGCGCTTCAAACGCGGAAAATCCGGATGAAGCGGATTCGGGATCTGATCCCGGAAATCTATCGGGGGCTGCAGTACCTCCGCATGCGGATCAGACGCCGTCGTCCCAGGGGACAGCTCAGCCAGTTCGGCTGACTGGCTTCGAAAAACCGGCCGCGGCAGAAATACCTGAAACCGCTCTAATGCCCACATCAATGCGTACGACTACCGCGGCGATCACTGCGGGGCATCAGGATGGGCAGTTACCACTACTTGAATCCGCGGCGTCTGTGGATAGCGAGAGCAAAGCGGCGGTTGCGTCGACGCCTGAGCCTCTGCAGTTCGATGCGGTCGTGCAATCAGTCTATCGATCGTATCCGCTGCTGCAGTCCGCGATCATGTCTCGCGATATCGCATTTGGCCAGCAGACGGGAGCGTCCGGGGCATTTGATACGAAAGTGAAAGGCGCTTCGGAAAACGGGCCTCTGGGATTTTACGAAACCTACCGTCAGAGTCTGGGACTGGTGAAGCCCACCTACTGGGGCGGTGAAGTGTTTGGGGGATACAGGATCGGCCGAGGCGACTATCAGCCATGGTATCAGGAGCGTCAGACAAACGGCGGCGGTGAATTCAAGGCCGGTGTTCAGGTCCCCCTGGCTCGTAATCGGGAGATCGATGATCGGCGGGCGGAACTTTGGAAAGCAGGTCTGGAGCGTCAACTGGCGGAGCCGGACATTCAGGCGCAGTTGATTTCGTATGTGCAGTCCGGATCATATGCGTACTGGGACTGGGTAGCGGCCGGGGAATACCATCGCATCGCCACTCAGATTCTGCGTCTTGCCGAGGAACGCACGGCACGCATTGAAAGTCAGGTTCGGGAAGGATTTGTCGATCCTCCGGAGTTGACGGACAATCTGCGTCTGGTTTCGATTCGTCAGGCCAAGGCTGCGGATACCAGACGAAAGCTGCAGCAGACAGCGGCGAAACTGTCCGTGTATCTGAGAGATTCCGCGGGGCAGCCGGTCATCGCTGATGAGACACAGCTGCCGGGTTTCCCCGAACTGCTGAAGTCGCAGGATTTGTCGCTGGAATCAGATATTCAGCTGGCTCTGCAGCGGCGCCCCGAGTTGAAGATGCTGGATCTGGTACGCCGGCAGGTGCAGGTGGATTATTCCAATGCGAAGAACTTCCTTCAGCCCGAACTGAATGCCGTTCTGTCAGGCTCTCAGGACATGGGCGATCCCACGAGTTCAAAACGCGATAAGTCGCCTCTGGAAGCTGAGGCGTCTGTGTATCTGGACGTTCCGATCGAGCGTCGTAAGGCAAAAGGGAAGATGACTGAGACGCAGGCGAAGATCGCCCAGATCGCAGCGAAGAGGCGGTTGACCTCAGACAAGATCGCCATTGACGTCAGAGTGGCTCATGCAGCACTGGTGTCGGCGGGGGAACAGGTTTCAGAAACGGCGCTGGCTCTGAAACTTGCAGAGGACCTGGCGGAACGTGAACGCCAGAATCAGGAAGCCGGCGCTTCTGATCTGCTGAAGGTCGCGTTACGTGAGCAGTATGCGGTGGAGTCTGCGGAAAAGAATGTGGATGCCCTGAAACTGTATTTCGAGTCTTTAGCCGATTACCGAGCGGCCATGGCAGAAGATCAGTTAAACCGCTGAGCCTGAGACCAGGGGAGGGGTTGTGAGTGCCTATGAGCTGTGTGACGGTTGAATTCTTCGGCATTGCAAGGGCGAGAGCCGGAGTTCCGTCGGCGCAGGTCAGCGCCGACACTCTCGGCGATCTGCTCCGGCAGCTTGGTGATAAGTATCCCGGTCTGTGTGAATCCTGCATTCAGGGTGCTGAATTTGCTCCGGGATATACGGCAAACATTAATGGGGACCAGTTTACGCGGGATCCTGTCAGAAAACTTCAGGAAGGGGATTCTGTCCTGATTCTGTCTCTGGACGCTGGCGGCTAACCGTTTGCCGAAGGGGCTGTTCGGGAACGTCGGCGGCGGCATCCGGAAACTGTCACCGCGATCCAAAGTAGAACAACATCATCGCCAGCGCGATCCTGTCAAAACCCTCTGGCAGTGGGCCCCGTTCCGGAACAATCTCCGCGACGGCTGCGATCCCGACGACAATCAGAATTCCCACGGCCTTCAGATCTCCCCAGTATGACGAGAGCTGTTCACCTTTGCTGATGCGAACAGTCACCCAGCTGCGGACACTGCGAAACACGGCACCGATCATAAATGAGTAGACCATCAGCAGTAGTGACAGAACCTTTGTCTCGAACAACCGATTATTCTGATACAGCCAGACTCCCAGTCCGGTAAATGCGGCGAAGAGCAGGACGCGGATGCTGTGACGTGGCAGAAACAGTGGATGCAGTTCCCGTTCGATCACGCCTTCGTTTTGAAGGCGTTCGACAATCGAAGCGGGAAGGGCAACAAAGCGTCGAGACGTGAAGTAGTAGGCCAGAGAAATCAGCAGGGTTTCCGTCCAGATGATATCCAGCGAATGGCTGCGTACGACGGCCTGAACCACGACACCGACTACAATCAGCGTCAGCAGTGCACGAACACTGCCGGTGGGAAGTCCCAGTGGTGGCCAGGATTTCGGTGAGCCTTCTGGTTCAAGCATACCCTGCTCCTTAATGCCAGATGTCGGCAGCAAAACGCCGACAAATCCAATCCATTGTTTTCGACAGTGCTGTGGTCAGTCCACGGGAGATCTTTACGCGACCGTGGGCAGAGTTTAGACGTTCCGTCGAAAAATCGCGAGCAGACATTTGCATCGATCAGGAAACCGCCAT
>CAIQIE010000098.1 GCA_903871805.1 uncultured Planctomycetaceae bacterium
AAAACGCAACACGACCTCGCCGGCAACCCAACCTCGTGCTCGTGCTCGTGCTCGTCCCGCTCCGGCACCGTCGCGCCCCGTGAGAACCTGATTTGCGGCTCAGGTGGAACTTCGCCCTCCCGCACAAATCCATCCGTGTCTTTCCGTGTCCATCCGTGGTTTCAAAAAACATAACACGACCTCGCCGGCAACCCAACCTCGCGCTCGTGCTCGTCCCGCTCCGTCACCGTCGCGGCTCGTGAGAACCAAGTTTGCGGCTCAGATGGAACTTCGCCCTCCCGCACAAATCCATCCGTGTCATCTGTGTCATCCGTGGTTTCAAAAAACACAACACGACCTCGCCGGCAACCCAACCTCGTGCTCGTGCTCGTGCTCGTGCTCGTGCTCGTCCCGCTCCGTCACCGTCGCGGCTCGTGAGAACCTGACTTGCGGCTCAGATGGAGCTTCGCCCTCCCGGACAAATCCTTCCGCGGTTTCAACCCCATATCCATCAGCCTCGCACCTGTCCGCTGCCGCGAATGATATATTTGTAGCTGGTCATTTCACGCAGTCCACAGGGGCCACGCGCGTGGAAGCGATCGGTACTGATTCCGATTTCCGCGCCCAGTCCCAGTTCTCCGCCATCGTTGAACCGGGTACTGGCGTTAATGACCACGGCTGCAGAATCCACTTCGGCCTCGAAGCGTGCCGCGGCGGCGAGGCAATTGGTGACGATGGCGTCGGTATGCGCCGAACCGAATGTACGGATATGGCTGATGGCCTGATCCAGAGAATCCACCACGCGGACGTTCAGAATCAGATCCAGATGTTCCGTGTGAAAATCCTGATCCGAAGCTGCAACACCGCCGGAAATGGCGGCCAGAGATTCCGGGCAGCATCGCAGCTGCACGCCGAGATCCTGGAGTGTTCTTGCGAGGGCTGGCCAGAAATCAGCAGCTGCATCACGGTGCATCAGCAATGTTTCTGCGGCGTTGCAGACTCCTGGCCGCTGACATTTGCTGTTGATCACGATGTCTGTTGACATGCGGACATCCGCCGATGCATCAAGGTAGACGTGGCAGATCCCGTCAAAGTGCTTGATCACCGGCATCGTTGCCTCCCTGGTGACTCGTTCAATCAGTGAACGACCACCGCGTGGAATTGCGACATCGATCAGTTTTCCCATGGAAAGCAGATCACCGACAATTGCGCGGTCGGTTGAGCGAACAAGCTGGACCGCGTGCTCTGGCAGACCTTCTGCGCGAAGAGAACCAGCAATGAGATCACCCAGCACCAGATTGGTCCGAATCGACTCGCTGCCCCCGCGGAGGATGACCGCATTGCCACTTTTGACACACAGAGTGGCGGCATCAATGGTCACATTTGGGCGAGACTCGTAGATAAACAGCACGACCCCGAGCGGCACACGCACACGGTTGACCTGTAGTCCGTTGGGCCGACGCTCGCCAGCAATCACCTCACCGACCGGATCGGGAAGTGTGACCACGGCTTCGACGGCCTTCGCCAGGGACTCAACGCGTTCCCGATTCAGCTTCAGCCGATCCAGCATGGCACTGCTCAGCCCTGCCGCCTGGGCAGCCTGCAGATCCATGTCATTTGCAGATTCGATGGAGGCTGCCGCAGTTCGGAGATCGGCAGCCAGCCGTTTGAGCCATGCATTTTTACGAGCGGCGTTCAGGCAGGCCAGACTGGTCGCGGCCGACCGCGACTGCAGAGCAAGTTCCCGGGCGTAGCTTGGAGTTATTGCGGGAGGCACCATGGTCATCAGCAATCAGCAAGGGAAACAGGAAACGTGCGTGGGAACCGAACCCGACCGTCCGAGGGCGAACACGCCCTGCGGTCAGCATCAAGAACTATAGCAAAACGTAGAAAAAGGAATTCCACAAATCGGAGCCGCATGAAAAGGTGCGCGAAAATCGAGAAAAAATCACAATCGGCAGGTCAACAGCTGTGTAAAAACACTGCATACAGGAAGAATCTGGACATAGCGGCCCCCGCGACACTCTGAAAATTGGGAACGCACGCCAAAACGGCGGAAGTGGAACTTAGTAATTTCCGAAAGCGAGAGCCTTTTTCCAGGCTGGGCGGTTGGCCTTGATTCGGCAGCCTTTTGAGCGTATTCCACAACTGCAGAGAATTGCTCCGGGAGGCATTGCGCTTGCAGAAATGCAAAACGTGTTGAAAGCCGAGGGGTAAAACTGCAGGTCGACAACCGGCGTTGGTAGACAATTTACTGAATTCAAAGCAGCTTGCGGGCTGAGTTTTTGTGTTTTGGTGATGTTTGTCCGAACAGTTGACAGTCCTTTTGCGACACCATTGTTCTTCTAAGCAATCGCAGCAAAAGGTTGGAAACTGACCAGCCAATCCAGAGAATTGAGCACTGAATGTCCGCTGAATTCCGCCATCGCGGATTCAGTGGGCCTAAGATGTCAAAAGAAGCAAGGGGGTCCGTTGTGAATCTTCCCGATTTGCCGCCACTATTTGTTTACGGGGCGATTCTGGTTGGGTTTGTGGTAACAAACCTGCTTTTAGCCCATCTTTTGGGTCCTAAAAAGAATACACCAGTGAAGGACATGCCCTATGAATCGGGTATGGATCCGGTTGGTGATGCACGACAGCCCTTTGACGTGCGTTTTTATCTTGTTGCGATCCTGTTTCTCGTTTTTGACGTCGAACTGCTGTTTCTGTATCCCTGGGCGGTAAGTGCCTACAGTGAGTCGGGTGTGCCGCCACAGTTGCGGGACACGGTGTTCGCGGTCATGCTTGTGTTCATGAGTACACTGGCGCTCGCTTGGGTCTACGCGTTGCGGAAAGGGGTTTTTCGATGGCGGTAGGTCTTCCGGAAAATATTTTTATTACCAAGCTGGACGCGGCCGCGAACTGGGCCCGTTCCAACAGTATGTGGCCCATGCCGTTTGCTACGGCCTGCTGCGGGATCGAATTAATGGCGACTGCCGCATCCCGCCATGACCTCGCGCGATTCGGTGCAGAAGTGATGCGGTTCAGTCCGCGACAATGTGACTTGCTGATTGTCGCAGGTCGTGTTGTCATGAAGATGCTGCCGGTTCTGCAGCGTATCTGGCTGCAGATGCCGGAACCGAAGTGGTGCATATCGATGGGCGCCTGTGCGTGCTCCGGCGGCGTTTTTGATACCTATGCTGTGGTGCAGGGTGTTGACCGTTTTATTCCGGTAGACATGTACGTTCCGGGGTGTCCTCCGCGGCCGGAGCAGTTGTTGGCAGCCGTGATAGAGATGCAGGCAAAAGTTCGTCGGACGGGAACAGTGATGGGGCGCGAGTTTACGATTCGCGATACGCCGGACGGTCCGACTCCCTTTGATCAGGACGAGCGATACCGGATTCAGGACGCCAATCTGATACAGTTGGGCGGATTCTCGGCTGCCGCGACCGGCAAAGGGCTGCAAGGGAGGTCAAACCGTGGTTGAACTGTCTGTACTGCAATCAAGGTTTGGTGCGGGAATCACCGAAAGTGTGTTCCGCGACAATCGACGGATCGACGTATCGTCAGGGTCAGTGTTCGAAATTCTGAGCGGGCTGAAAGCGGAGTTCGGTTTCAGCATGCTGATTGACCTGACGGCGGTGGACTGGCTGGAGTACGAAGGTGCGACGGACCGTTTCAGTGTGGTCTATTTGCTGTTGAACATGGACACAGGCGAACGCTTAATAGTTCGCACGGCAGTGAATTTGCCGGATCCGTGCCTTCCATCGGTGTACTCGCTATGGCGAGGAGCGGACTGGATGGAGCGAGAAGTTTTCGACATGTTTGGAATTTCGTTTACGGGTCATCCAGACCTTCGCAGACTTTTGATGCCCGAGGAATTTGACGCCTACCCCCTCAGAAAGGATTATCCGCTGAAGGGACGTGGCGAACGGCACAACTTCCCCGTGATCACTCGATCCGGCAGTTGAGCTATTCGAACGGGTGATTTGAAGGACTGTCAGGACTGTGCCTGACAGTGGTTACCGCTGTTCTTCTGTTTGTCTGGCCTCATGCAATGCCTCTGACTCCCGTAGATAATCTGGAAACAGAATCAGCCGAACGTGAATACGTCTGGACGCTGAACTTTGGACCTCAGCACCCGGCGACTCATACGACACTGCGTCTGGTTCTGACCCTGGACGGCGAAAAAGTACTGAACGCGGTGCCCTACATTGGGTACCTGCACAGTGGATTCGAAAAGCTTGGGGAGCATCTGGACTTTAACCAGTATGTGACCATCGTCGACCGCATGAACTATCTATCGCCGCTGGCCAATGAAATTGCCTGGCATCACGCGGTGGAAAAACTTCTGGGGATTGAACTGACGCCGCGGTGTCGTTACCTGCGAACGATTCTGGCAGAGTTGATGCGGATGCATGATCATCTGCTGAACCTTGGTACGACTGCACTGGACCTGGGTGGCTTCACAGCCTTTCTGTACTTCTTCCAGCAGCGTGAGCACATTTACGACATCGTCGAACTGGCATCCGGACAGCGATTTCACACCAGTTACACGCGAGTGGGTGGTGTGTTATTTGATGTCAATATGGACTGGATCAACCGAGTCCGGAAGTTTATTCGTGAGTTTCCGAAGGTCTATGAGGAAGTGGACCGACTGCTGACGAAAAATCGCATCTTTGT
>CAIQIE010000099.1 GCA_903871805.1 uncultured Planctomycetaceae bacterium
ACAGACGATCCTGCAAGTGAGGGCGATCATCTGGTGTGTGATATGACCTTCACATGGCAGGGGAAGGTGCTGCGCGAAGTGACTGGGGAGCCCGTTCGTTTGATGGGCACTCTGAACTTCCAGGATGCTGTTCTGGATGATTTCACAACGCTGATGACCGGTGTGACGGTGGGAGATACGCGGCAGGCAAGTCTACAGATTTCGCTTCAGTCGCCGGTCGTTGAGATGCGTGGTGAAACGGTAGACCTGTCAATTGTAGTGCAGGAAGTGGCGCACAACGTCGTCCCTGAGTTGAATGCTGAGTTCATTGAGCAACTCGGTTTCTCGACTGAAGCAGAGTTCACTGAACTGGTACGCGAAAGTGTTGAACGTCAGTTGTTGTTTGGGCAACGGCAGGAGACTCGCAATCAGTTGCTGGAAAGTATCACCGCTTCCGCAGATTGGGAACTGCCAGAAGGACTTGTGCGGCAGCAGACGGACAATGCCCTGAGGCGTGAGTTGCTGGAAATGACTCAGGCTGGGTTTACCCAGATGCAGATTCGGAACCGGGAGAATGAGATCCGGCAGAACGCACTTGAGAGCACTCGTGCCGCATTGAAGCAGCACTTCATTCTCGACAAGATTGCAACGGCAGAGAACATTGACGCATCGGAAGGCGAAATTGAGCACGAGTTGTTGATGATGTCATTCCAGCGGGGCGAGCCAGTGCGACGCATTCGTGCTCGTTTGGTTAAATCCGGGATGATTGAAAACCTGTATGCTCAGTTACGTGAGCGAAAGACAATCGACTTCCTGCTGGAGAAGGTTTCCTTTGAGGACGTTCCGCACGAGACGATCGCCCTGGAGACGGCAAGCTCCACGCGTTTTGCAATTTGCGGTAACATGGCTCCTACGCTGATTGATGATGGGGCAGAGGTCGAGGATTCTCAGTAATCCTGACTGTCCGAACAGCACAGGCGAGCGTATAACTACGCGTCGCCTGTTTTTTTTGGCGGATACGGATAGACGGCACTGACGTTTAAACGACGCCTCCAGGAGTGTCGAATGCAGTGTTCATCGGCACAAGGAATGGGTTCGCTTCGGGGCACAAAGATGTTGTGCGAAGCGGTTTTTCCACAGGGTTAACTTCAGGAAACAGCGAATGAGGGATCCGCGACTCGACTACATGCCAATGGCCGCTCGAGAGTACTCCGCGCAGCGTCAGATGACTGTGGGAGATCTGCTGCTGGACAATCGGATTGTTTTTCTTGATGGTCCAATTCATGATGGCAGCGCTAATCTTGTGATCATGAAAATGCTGTTTCTGCAGTCAGAGAACCGGCACCAGGACATTCACCTGTACATTAACTCGCCAGGCGGTTCGGTGACGGCCACGTTGGCGATCTATGACATTATGCAGTTCATTGAGTGCGACGTAGCGACCTACTGTGTTGGTTTGGCGGCCAGTGGTGGAGCCGTGCTTGTTGCAGGTGGGACACTCGGCAAGCGGTTCGCACTGAAGCACTCAAAGATGATGATCCACCAGCCTTATGGGCAGGTCGGCGGGCAGGTGTCGGATATCGAGATTCAGGCTCGTGATATCCTGGCCACTCGAGAGCTGCTCAATGATATTCTCGCTCAGCATACAAAGCAGCCGATTGAGCGAATTGCAAAAGACACCCAGCGTGATCACTATCTCACGTCTGTGGATGCGAAGGCCTATGGGTTGGTCGATGAGATCCTCGATCGCCCGGCGAAGGATAAGAAGAAATAGAGCCATAGTGTGAGGTTGCTGCTGCGTCTCAGCTCTCCGGATTCAATTGACTCGTTTCTGATGGATTGCAGACATGACGGTACTTGTTCCCTACGTGATCGAGAAAAATGGCCGTGATGAACGGGCCATGGATATTTACAGCCGACTCCTGAAGGATCGGATTGTGATTCTGGGTAGTCAGGTCAACGATGATGTGTCTAACAGCATCGTTGCACAGTTTTTGTTTTTGCAGTTTGATGACCCGAAGGCGGACATCCACTTCTACATCAACAGTCCTGGCGGATCGATTACCGCGGGGATGGCGATTTACGACACGATGCAGTACATCAGTTGTGATGTCGCGACGTATTGTATTGGACAGGCGGCCAGTATGGGTGCGGTTCTGCTGACTGCAGGAACACCGGGAAAGCGGAATGCCCTTCCCAACGCCCGGATTATGATTCACCAGCCGCTGGCGGGCATGGAAGGCACAGCCACCGAACTGGAGATTCACGCCAAAGAAGTGCTCAGAATCAAGCGTCGGATGAATGAGATTCTGCTGAAGCACACAGGGCAGACACTCGAGAAAATCGAAGACGACACGGATCGGGACAACTTTATGTCCGCCGAAGAAGCCAAGCACTACAACCTGATTGACAACGTGCTCGAACGGCTAAGCTAGGTCTCCTCTGCGGTACTCTGCCAGCTTGGCGTCTGCTATGCCGGTCGTGGTTCGCGTAGGACTCGTAATTCCTGTTGACTGGCCAGAAACGGCTGTTGTCAGACCCAATGGGTTCGTTCGTTACCGTTTTTAATTGAGACATACCGGCACGGTCCGAACTTACGGCTCTGAAGGATTCTTCAGAGCCGTTTTGCTGCGCGGTGGGCAGCGGTTTGTTCAGCTTGCTTCGGGCAATTTTCAGGCTGTGAGTGCTGCGAGGTGTTTCTGGCGCCACGTGATGGTGGAGGCCCTTGCGCCCTACGGCTGTGAACGCGGGTTAGGAATGGGCTGTCTTCAGCGATAGACTGCTGCTGTACTGCGGCTCAGGGCGTGTTTGAAGCGTTGTCGGATGAGTTGTCAACGCAGTCGGGACATGGAAGCAGGGGGGGCCGGGATGCGGTGGCGCTGTGATTCAGTGAAACAAATTGAGTGTGTGGGGCTTGCGGCGCTGATGCAGGCATGTGTCGGGCTGTGTTGTGTGCTCATGAGTGTTGGATGGGCTACTGGTTTTACAGTCGCAGGGACATTGAGAGCGGACGAGTCGATTCCAGCGAAAACGGAATTGCGTGGAGTGACAGCTGATCGGCTGCGGGAGTTTCTGGGCGAGCAGCCGGCAGTGGGTCGCATTGTTCAAAAATTGTCGACGCGACTCTCGCGTGGCAGTCAGGTGTTTGATGTTACGGTCGAG
Source organism: uncultured Planctomycetaceae bacterium (assembly GCA_903871805.1). Taxonomy (GTDB): domain Bacteria; phylum Planctomycetota; class Planctomycetia; order Planctomycetales; family Planctomycetaceae; genus SXXK01. The sequence continues at coordinate 3,142 of CAIQIE010000099.1, forward strand.
GAGAACACCAGCAAGTCAGCGTGGATGGTGCACATCAATTTGTCGAAGACAGAGTTTGAAGAGAAGGATCGTGAATACCAGCAGGACGGTTATGAAGTGTTGTGTCAGCAGATGCTCAACACCGGGCGTCAGCGGCTGTACCTTGGAGTCTGGATTCAGGGCAGCGATGGGGAACGGAAGCTGGTCATACCGGCGGGCGAGTTGCCATCACGGGGAGAGCAGGGTAAGGATCTGGCACCGTTGAACGAGTTGATCTCCAGCGTGCTGCAGGATGGGAATCTACCGGGGGCAGTGGTTGCGGTTGCGCAGAACGATGACTTGATTTATGAGCGGGCCTTTGGATATGCGGATGTGGATCGCGGCGAAGTGATGGAAACAGACTCGATGATGCGGATTGCCAGTCTTTCCAAACCCATGACAGCTGCGGCCATACTGATACTTGTGCAGGACGGTCTATTGAGTCTGGAGGCGCTATTGCTTCCGATACTGGAGCGGCATTCGGAGCACTTTGATACAGCGGCAGCGGTCCAGGTGGATGCGCGGTGGAGCAGCATCACGATCGAGCAGCTTCTGCAGCATACGGCGGGTTTTGATCGTGATGTATCCGGGGACACAATGTTTGAGGTGGTGAAGATTACGCGGGAGTTGAAGCTGAGTGAAACGGCGAAGATACCGGATGTGATTCGCTACCAGCTAAAGCGCTCGCTGGATTTTGCGCCTGGAGAAAGGTTTTGTTACAGCAATGTGGGATACAGTTTTCTGGGACGTGTGATCGAAGCGATTTCCGGAGAATCCTACGAAGGGTTTGTTAAGCGTCGAATTCTGGAACCGGCGGGGATGCACAGTACGCGGCTGGGTCGCACGGTGCTCAGTGATCGAGCGCCGGACGAAGCGCATTATTTCACGCAGACTCGTCGTTCTGCGCCACTGGTCACTCAGATTGCGACTGGCAGACCGTCCCGCGATATTACGATGGTGGAAACACCGTACGGCCAATGGGATCTGGAGCTCATGGATGCGCATGGCGGCTGGATCTCGACAGCTAGAGATCTGGTGCGATTTCTAATAGCTCTTGAATCACCAACAGCAGTTCTGTTGAAACGCGAGAGTGTGTCGGGCATGCAGATGAAGCCAGAGCTGGCAGGAGCGGGCGCTGTTGACGTCTGGTATGGGCAGGGCTGGAACATTCGAGCATTGCCGGGGCGATCCGGCAGCAATTACTGGCACACGGGGTTGTTGACAGGCACATCGACGCTGCTGGTTCGACGCTGGGACGGCTGCAGCTGGGCGGTACTTTTCAACTGTGATCGCACCCGGCAGGACCGTACAGGCGCCGATGTGATTGATGGCCCGATGCATCAGGCGGTCAGCGAATCGCTGCGGCGTCTCTCGGAAAGTCGCTGACCACGGTGGGCGTGGCGTTGCTGCGAACTGTTGAGAGCGGGGTGTCTGGGATTTGGCACGGTTAGTCCGGGGACGCCAGGTGTCGACGTTGTCTGTCGGGGGAATTTTCGGGGGCGCGAGTCAGAGGGGTTGGGTTAGGAAGGGCGAATTCTCTGAGGAATGCTGGTTTATCGCGTCGTCCGGAGCGGGTGTAATCCGCCCACAGAGTTTGAGCGGCCTCGGTGGGGGCAATCTGTTGCTGGTCTGTGAGAAATTGAAACACGCGTTCAAAGAGGCGGATCAGCGAAATGTTGTGCCGTCGTTGTTCTGTGAGAAACAGCCATTCGGAAAACCGCAGAAACTCGTGAAACGGCGACGGCTGTGCATCCAGCATCAGACGCAGTGAATCCCGAAAATTGCCACTGTTTCCCACGAGGTCCCAGTAACGGGCGAAGCGACGAATGCTTTGCAGCTGCTCGAAGTCGATCAGACGGTGGCTGAGGATTTCGTAAGGCGGGTTCTGGCTGTAGATCATTTGCCACTCCTGATCGTGTCGGAGAATTGGCGTTCCGCGGAGTCGTTTCAGGATGCCCACTTGAATCTCCTGTGGTGCGTGTCTGAAGAGTCGATTGAATCCCTGTGCGAAGCTTTCCAGAGATTCCCCGGGGAGGCCTGCGATGAGGTCCGTATGCAAGTGTACGTCGGTTTCCAGTCTGAGCCAGCGCAGATTGGCATCGACGATCGCATTGTCCTGGTGACGACTGATCAGAGTTCCCACATCGTTGTTAAACGTCTGGATCCCTATTTCGAATTGCAGCGCGCCTGGTGGGAATCGGCGAATCAGTTCTTTCAGAGATTCGGGCAGACGATCGGGAATCAATTCGAAGTGCAGGAAGAGTCCATCTTCGAGGCGATCGAGAAAGAACTGCAGGATTGCCTGGCTGATGCGGAGATTGAGATTGAACGTGCGATCCACAAATTTGAATTGCCGAACACCGCGATTCAGCAGTTGCTGCATGGATTCAAGGAACTGTTCGAGCGGGAACTGGCGAACGGGAATTTCGAGTGCAGACAGACAGAATTCGCAGGTGAACGGACAGCCTCGTGAGGCTTCCACGTAGATGATTCGGTGGGCCACATCTTCAGCGGAATATTCGTTATACGGTGTTACGAGTGTGGAAAGTACGGGCAGTTCGGCGTTCAGGATTTTCGTGTCCGGTGGCGTTCCAGCGAGGATTTTTCTGCACAGTTCACGAAAAGCGTGATCGGCTTCTCCGGTAATAACGTAGTCTGCGAGTTGCGTGATTTCCTGGCGGTCTGTTTCGTAGGAGACTTCCGGGCCACCAATGACAATCACTGTTTCGGGCAGCACCTGTTTCAGATCGGCAATGAGTCTGGTGATCAGGGCAACATTCCAGATGTAGACACCAAAGCCGATGATCCGAGGGCGGTGTCGCACGAGGTCTGCGAGGACATCGGCAAGCTGATCGTTGATTGTGTACTCAAGAATCAGCGACTGTTCGCGGAGTTCCTGCAGATTGGCAAGCAGGTATCTGAGCCCGAAGCTGGTGTGAGAATACCGGGCATTCAGAGTTGTGAGAACGATCAGGCTCATAGGGGAACAGCGATCAGCAGGACGCAAAATTTGGAAACTCTGGCGTGATTCTAGCGGCAGCGGGATGAGGACAGAACTGGAAGCCGCAGATCCTTTTCGGAAACGGGGCCAGGAAATTCGTTGTGCATTTGGTAATTGAGTCCGTGTTGGATCTCGGGCATCTGTGGGAAGCAGAAAGAACCCCGAAGCTCTGCGTTCCCGGGGGGGCCGGACCATTGAAGAAGAGAGTTTTCAGGCGGGGGGAGCGACTCGGGGATTGGCGTTGGCTGCAGGAATTGACAATAATTGCCGGGAGGGGCTTTCGCCCTGTTTCTGAACACATCCCACATGAAATTCAGGATTAAGAAATGAAGCGGATACTGGCTTGTCTGGTTGCAATGGTATTACCCATGGTGGTTGTGGCTGACGATGCTCCGCCCGAGTCGCCGGAGATGGTGAAGATTTTTAATGGCACCGACCTGACCGGCTGGGATGGCGATCCGCGACTTTGGTCCGTGAAGGACGGCGTGATTCACGGGGAAACCACCGAGGAGAAGAAGGCGGATGGTAACACGTTTCTGATCTGGAAAGGTGGCCGGACGGGGGATTTTGAACTTCGGCTGTCGTTCCGATGCAATGCCACGAATAACTCCGGGATTCAGTACCGTTCACGTCATATCACAGACGCTAACCCGCGGAATGCGTGGGTTGTGCGAGGCTATCAGCACGAACTGAGGAATGAAGTGGACTTCCCGAATGTGTCGGCCTTCATTTATGACGAAGGTGGCAAGCGTGGCCGCATCATTATGACGGGTGAGCGAGGCAGCTGGGAAAAAGACGGCAAAAAGACGGAATCTGAGCGACTGATTGACCAGGACGGCTGGAGGGCACTGTTTCGTCTGAACGACTGGAATGACGTCATTATTCGCGGGCAGGGAAATCACATTCAGCACTACATGAATGGTCGCCTGATCCTGGACTTCCACGACAACGCGCCGGACTTAGCGCTGCTGGACGGAATTCTGGCTTTGCAACTGCATGCTGGAAAACCCATGTGGGCGGAATTTCGGGATGTTCGGATGATCCAGCTGAAGTAGGGTTGACGGTCGGCAGTGTCTGGGGGCGTTCCCTGGTAGTTTTTTCGAAGCTTGCCGAATACCTAACGCAAAAAAGCAGGGTGCGTGGCATCCATGTTCGATACCACTCTCCCTGCTCTCGTTTCGGGTCGCCGATTACGGTCAGCGTACTGACGAATCGTTTGTTAAGGACGCCGACCGACTGAAATCCGGCAGTTTAACAAAGCACCAGCGACGACCGTTTTCGGTTGTGATGATGCAGAAGCTCTGTTCGGTCTCGTTTGCGGCCGGTGCGGAGTGAATGGTGATTCGGGATTCCTGCCCCTGATCATTCGTCACCTGCCATGTTCCAGCCGCCAACCGAGCTGGAAGAGGGATGCAATCGAACCCAGAGTTGGCTGCAGCGACTGGAGTTTTTGCTGCGGCCGCAGTGACTGAGTGTGTGGATTCCCTGCTGGAGGCGGCGACCGAATCCGAATGAGAAGTCTCAGATGCGGACGAGGTTTTCTCGACGATCAACGCCTGCTGCGATGCCCGTTGCCGAGCAATCTGAACTCGATCTTTTTCCATTGCTTTCTGGTCAGCATCCCAGACAGCCATAAAGATCGCGGCAGCGAGAATGATAACGGACACGCGGACGTTCATGACATATATCCCATGCGAGAGCACAGTTGCGCTCGCTGTAAAACGGACAATTTCTGTGCCTGAAGTGTTCTGTGTGAACAGAGTTTGCAACCAGAAAGCTTCGAGATTTGGGGGCGAAGACAGGCCTGCCTGGAGAAAACGTGATCGACGCTGGATAAGACGAGCTCTTTGTAGCTGCCAGAAGCCCGCTTCTTTAGGATCAGCGGGGAAAGGAGCCCTGAACAACATCCTGCACCAGAGAGACCGGAAGGGATATCGTCGAAACTCCTGCCTTTTCTGCGAGGAATCCGCCCTGTCCGAGGCTAGTGTGTCTGGATTGACGAAGCCGCACCACGGCTATCGGGTTTAGCGAATTTACCGGTTGACCGAATTCCGGTGGTGTTGCGGGCCAGGTGCCGTCTGTAAGGAGACAACGCTGCTGATTTTTTCGAATCACTCTGTAGTCACGGATAGCCTCTGCCGGCACGTTGGTACGCGGTGATTGCGGTCTATCGACAGAGGGCGAAGTTGGTCGCACTTCTTTCATGTGCGTTAAGCCCGCTTGACTGATTAGTCATGGTGTCCGTCAGTGGGGCGGTGACTGCGATTGAAAGGGCGAGCCTTAGCTTGTCGCGAAGTCGTTGGCGTGCGGCTGCCAGCGACCGATTGGACGTCAGGCCTGCGAATGAATCCGGAAGTGGAAAATCAGGCGGAGACGGGGAATTCACCGAACTTTGCGCAGCCCTGGTGCAGCTGAATTGTGTGCAGGAAGCGGGCCGCCAGTTCGTCGCTGTGGGTGACGCAAAGCAGTGCGGTGTCATTTTCTGCGGCGACTTCGAGGAGCAGGCTACCGACGTCAGCTGCTGTCTCTGGATCAAGATTCCCAGTGGGTTCGTCGGCAAGCAGCAGAGAGGGCTGGTGGATTAGTGCACGGCATACGGCTACCCGCTGTCGTTCGCCGCCGGAAAGGCGTCCAGGCCTTTGGTGCAGGCGATGAGAGAGTCCCACGCGGTCAATAAGTTTCAGGGCACGGTTTCTGACATCCCCCTGAGAGTTAAAACCTGCAAGCGAAGGCAGGAGGACATTTTCCAGCACGCTGCACTGAGGGAGAAGTTGGTGATCCTGAAAAACGAACCCGATGTGTTGATTTCGAAAGGCCGCCAGCCGATTGGTGGAAAGCCTCCACGGGTTTTCCCCGAGGATTTCGATGTGCCCGGATGTGGGTTGATCGAGCGTTCCGGCCAGATAGAGCAGCGTGCTTTTTCCGCATCCAGATGGGCCACGAATGGCAACCGCCGTCCCGGAGAGCACACGCAGATTGACATTTCGAAGAATGGGAACCACACCGGAGGGCGAGGAAAAGCTCCGGGAGACATTCTGCATGTGGAGAACAAGCGGCATGGGAGTAGGCTCGAACCGGGCGGAAAAATCACTATGCGTTTCTGCGGAACGGATCCCGACGCCGAAATGAAAATGAAGTGGGCATTCAGGGTGAATGCAGATTGTGTGCTTCTGTATGAAAACCGCAACTGAAATTCGAGGTTAGAACTGTCGAAAAGTTGAGACATGGGAAAATAAAAGCCCTGGGGACACCGCAGCCATGGAGACACCTTGATGGCTGGGTACAAGGGGCCGTCAGGACGTGGAGGGAAGCGATTCAGGATCTAAGGTCGGAGAGTCAGTCGGCAGGCCGAAGGATGAAAAAGATCTGCACGCACTGTACTGAAAATGGGAGCCTTACGTGTTTTGAGGCGGTAGGCGGGGCAGGCCTGATTGCGACGGGTCTGCTGTATTATAGGGAAGTTCCGGGAGGAAAGGGGACTGCAGTGAGTCAAATGGGTTCCCAGACACGGGAAACGACCGTCTTGGCAGTCTCAGGACACGGAACCGGCGGACTCCAGGAGAAACAAATTCGGGGTTGGTTGCAGATGGAATTGGGTTTTGTCATATTCCTCACGCAACAAAAGCCTCGAACAGCGTGACAGCGTGGGCGACAAGGTTCATGCTGGTACCGATTGGGGCTTTATTGTGTTGCTCAGAGTTTGGGTGTTAGCGTTGCCGGGAAGTTTCTTCCAGTTTTGGCGTGGCGTGGCATTCAACGCGTTCGGTTTTTTGCGTGTATCGTTTCGAGACGCGGTTCGGCAACCGTTCAATTCCTGCAATGGGTATTGAGTGGCATTGCTGGCTGAGAGTCTCCTTGTTTGATTCTGCATGTTTGCGGGTGCGTGATCCATGATGTTCGCTGCACAGACAATTGCGGGCTTTCTTGAAGAGGTCTGCGACAAGTTTCTCCCGGGAACCTTCTGGGAAGGCTTTCAGTACGCAATTGCCACGGTGATTCATGCGGTACTGTTAGTGCATGCCTTTGCCTTGTCGCCTGTTGCGTTTATTTGGCTTGAGCGAAAGGTCTCTGGTCGTATTCAGGACCGTCTGGGGCCGACGCGTGTGGGTGGTATGTTTGGTTGGTTACAGTCGCTGGCGGATGGGATTAAGTTGGTTCAGAAGGAGGATTTGTGTCCTCCTGTTGCTGATTCGATGCTGTTTCGTTCAGCTCCTTATTTTGTGTGTGTTGCGTCGTTTGCGGCCTTTATGGTTTTGCCGTTCAGTTCGGGGTGGGTTGCGGTTGTTGCTGATAGCGGGTTGTTTATTGTTCTTGCGATCTTGTCGCTTGAGGTGTTTGGGATCATTATGGCTGGGTATTCCAGCGGTTCCAAGTGGTCGCTGTTTGGTGGCATGCGAGAAGCGGCGCAGATGGTGAGCTATGAGATTCCTTTGGCGATTTGTGCGTTGGTGCCCGTAATTGCTTCCGGTTCGCTGAATCTTGGTGAGATTGGTGGGATGCAGCGTGGGGGTGTTCATAACTGGTTCCTCTTTCATGATCCATTCACGTTTATAGCCTTCTTTGTGTACTTTGTGGTGGCGACTGCCAGTTGTAAGCGGGCGCCGTTTGACCTTGCGGAAGCAGAGAGTGAGTTGGTTGGGGGCTTTCATACGGAGTACAGTGGGATTCGCTGGTCGTTCTTCTTTATGGGTGAGTACGCCAGTATGTTTGCTGTGTGTGGTATCGCCTCGGTCTTGTTTCTTGGTGGGTGGAATACCGGTTTGCCGCCGCTGGATGATGCGTTGTATGCGGCGCGCAATGCGTCCGTCTCCGGCGATGGGTCTGCGGTGGTTGGATATCTGGCCAATGTGTTAGGTGCGTTTGTATTTGTGACGAAGGCTAGTTTTGGGGTGTTTGTGCAGATTTGGGTTCGCTGGACCTTGCCGAGGCTTCGGATTGATCAGGTGATGACCACCTGCTTGAAGTATCTCGTTCCGATCAGCTGCTTTTTGTTTCTCGGTGCCACTCTTTGGCCGTTATTGATGGCGACAGCAATTCAGCGATCGTCCTGGACTCCAGAGCCTCTGGGTGTGCGGGCAGCAGCGGAAGTGAGAGAGTCGGCGGTTGCCGCTGAAAAGGTAACGTCCGGAGCGCAGGCACAGGTTGAGCGAGTATCGGAAGGGGCAGTGCGATGATTGGCAGCGTGATTCCTTCAGGTCAGAGTTTTTTGTTTCTGGTGTTTGCTTTGGCAACGTGTTTGTGTGCGGTTGCGGTGGTATTGTCGCAGACCGTGGTGCGAATGGCGTTTTGGTTGGTGATTTCGCTGGGTAGCGCATCGGCTCTGTTTTTTCTCGCGGATGCGGACTTTGTTGGAGCTGCACAGCTGTTGATTTATGTCGGTGGAACGCTTGTGCTGTTGGTGTTTGGTGTGATGTTGACCGCCAGTGGTCCGTATTTGAAGATTCCAACATCTCCCGGAGAGACAATTCTGGGTTCGCTTCTGGCGTTGTTGTTTATGTTTGTGATTTTCGCCAGCGTGAGCAACGTGCAGTGGCCAAAACCGGATCCGCAACAGTTAGCTGCTATTTCTGCACCCGAGGGGAATACGTTGCGGCCAATTGGCCTTAGCTTGCTGGGAACGCGTCCTGATCGTGACCTTGCCGGGGGCGTTCTTCAGACCCCGGGATATTTGTTGCCGTTTGAAATTGTGTCGGTGCATCTGCTTGTCGTTCTTATC
>CAIQIE010000100.1 GCA_903871805.1 uncultured Planctomycetaceae bacterium
ATCAGCGTAAATCCAGGTCTTCGGCGAGTAAGTCGCATAGTCTGATACTCCAGATCACTGTGAAATGAAGGACACAGCCCGTCTGCTACACCAGACAGGCTTCATGAGAGTTAATTTGCGATGACAGACCGCAATACTGTTCAGCACAACGGACATGGGGCCCACTGGATCACCAGCGACAGAACTTTCAGACCGCCGAGTGTGCCTGCGATCTTCCTGTCGTGTGTCTCTAGTCTCACTTCTGCGTTGAAGAATTGGTTAGGACAGTGTGAGGAATTGATGAGTGCAAAAAATTCCTGAATACTGTTCGATCATCGGTGTCTTAAAACGTTCGCTGCGCATCGTTCCAAAATTACCGCAGGGCTGTGTGTCGGCTCTTCTTCTTTCATTAGTGTCGTCTCTGTGTTGAAGAATTTGTTAGGGCTGCGTGAGGATTTGATGAACAGAGGAAATACCTGATTGGCGATCGTTCAGTGAGAGAGCAAATCGTTCACAAAGCGTCGCGCAGGCAGAAAGTAATCCTCTGACTTCTAAACAGCACTCGCACAGGGAGCAGAAGGTTGATGCAGTATCCAACCCCGCCACCTTCGTTTGTGAATTTCTTAACTGCCTGCGCCATGGTCTGCCACGCTTCCCCTGGCATCACAGCTTGCGGCGGTTGTGACGCCACATACCTAAAACTCCCCCGATCTGGCCCGGACAATTCCTTACCACTTCGAAATGGAACGCAGATACCCTATCATGCCCTTTGCACAGGAATCGTGCGGCCTGATGGTGCTCTCGAGTCGCTGTTTGTCTTCCTGAAAGATTGTGGTAGCTATGCGGATCACCGGAACACTCAGAATGCGTCAATCACAGTCAACGCTGTTGCTCGCTGCAGTGCTGTGCTGCGCCACGACCTGCACCGTTGTGCTGCACGCCGAAGAACTGGACTTTAATCGCGACGTACGCCCCGTGTTGTCAGAAAAATGTTTCTCCTGTCATGGTCCGGATGCTCGTTCACTGCAGGGTGGACTGCGACTGGATCTTCGAGACCGTTCCATCGTCCCCGCAGAAAGCGGAAACATCCCGATTGTCCCAAATCATCCGGATCGCAGCGAGCTGGTGAAGCGGATCCTGTCAACGGATGCAGACACGGTCATGCCGCCACCGGCGTCACATCGGGAACTCACCCAGGCCGACAGGCAGATCCTGCAGCAATGGATTGCGGAAGGCGCTGAATATCAGGACCACTGGTCATTTCTGAAGCCAGTGCGACGCCTTCCTGAGACGGCCATGGACGCCGCATGGAACAGGAATGCCATCGATCGCTTTGTGATGGCCGCGTTGCAGAAGCGGGGACTGACTCCATCCGCACCGGCCAATCCGGAAACGCTGATTCGTCGCGTGTCACTGGATCTGCGTGGACTGCCACCTTCGATTCAGGAGATCGATCAATTTCTGGCCGACACCAGTGATGGCGCCTATGAACGCATGGTGGATCGGATGTTGTCGAGCCCCCATTTTGGCGAACGAATGGCGATGATTTGGCTGGATCTGGCAAGGTATGGTGATACCAATGGCTATCACGCGGATTCCGATCGTCCGGTCTGGGTCTGGCGTGACTGGGTTGTGGACGCATTCAACCACAATCTGCCATTTGATCAGTTTACCATCTGGCAGCTGGCCGGAGATCTTCTTCCGGATGCCACGATGGAACAGAAAATCGCATCCGGATTTAATCGAAATGTACGATTTAATGAAGAAGGTGGCGCAGATCCGGAGGAGTTTCTGGCCGCCTATGCCGCGGATCGCACAATCACACTTGGTCGAATCTGGCTGGGACTAACTTTGAATTGTGCACAGTGTCATTCGCATAAGTATGATCCAATCTCGCAGGCAGAATTCTATCAGCTGACAGCGTTTTTCAACTCGCTGGAAGAAGAGGGGGCGGGTGGTGTGACGGGGTTTCACGGCAAGCCCGTTCCACCCGTTCTGCGTGTCCAGACAGCGGCTATGGTGCAGGAACTCTCAGCGGCGCAGCAGCAGTTGACTGGGGTGGAACAGGAGATTTCCAAAAACATACGCACCGCTTCTGCAACTGATCCCGGATATGACGGCAGCCCGGAAGAACATCGCCACAGATCCCGGTCGGCATGGGAGGAATTTCTGCGGGCCATGAAACCTCCGGTATCCCCCGCTGCGCTGTCGCACTGGGACTTCCGCAGCGGGCTGAGTGATCTTGCAGGTGACCTTGATGTCAGTTTGGTATCCGGGGCGGTGACTTCCGCAGAAGGACTGATTCTGGACGGGAAATCCGCTCATGCATTGACGTCGCCGCTGAAGACCGAACTGAAGGCGAAGACCCTGGAAGCCTGGGTTCGCCTCAGTACTCTGAATCAGGGTGGCGGTGCTGTGATCGGTATTCAGACGCTGCAGGAAAATCCGAATGACATGGCTTTCGATGCCATCGTTTTTGGTGAGCAGGAACCCGGGCGATGGATGGCAGGCAGCGACCACTTCCACAGAACTCAGCCTTTTGGTGGTGAGCCGGAAACGGAAGCAGACCGCGATTACGTTCACGTGGCGATCGTGTATGAAACGGACGGTACGATTCGCGCCTACCGCAACGGCGTGGCGTATGGACAGCCCTATCGCAGGACAGAACTGCGCCCGTTTCCAGCTGGACAGGCAAGGGTCGTGTTTGGCGCAAGAGCTCTGCCACCCGGGGCCAACTTCATGCTGTCCGGAGCAATTCGCGAGGCACGACTTTACGATCGGGCACTGACTGCCGAGGAAGTCGCGGCATCGGCCGGTTCGATTACCGCAGGAGTGCCTGCGCCTGTACTTGCGGCAGTGCAGACCACAGAATCTGAACGCACACAAGAGCAAAATACGCTGATTCAGGATTACTACTTTCGAAGGGTTCATGCTGCAACGCGTGATAAGATCAGCCCCCTCGAAACAGACGCCCGGAAACTGAAAGAGCGGATCATGGTTCTCAGCACCGAGGCCAACTTTCCACTACAGATGGTGAGTGTGGAAATGGCTGACCCAAGGCCCACATTTGTTCTAAAACGCGGCGATTTTCAGACACCGGGCGAGCCCGTGGAACGCAACGTGCCCGCGTTTCTTCCGCCAATGGAAGCCCCTCTTCCTCGCAATCGACTGGGACTGGCTCGCTGGCTTATGCAAAGCAACCAACCGCTGGTTGCGCGAGTCCAGGTGAATCGATTCTGGCAACAGCTTTTTGGCGAGGGGCTGGTACAATCTGTCGGAGATTTTGGCCTGCAGGGCAGCTATCCTTCACATCCCGAATTACTGGACTGGCTGTCCCTCGACTTTGTCGAGTCGGGCTGGGACATCAAGCGTCTGCTGCGGCAGATCATCTGCAGCCAGACCTACCGACAGTCCTCGTCAGACACACGCCGATATGCGGAACAGGATCCTCAGAATCGTCTGCTGTGGCGCGCTCCGCGTGTTCGTTTGCAGGCCGAAGTTATTCGCGATAACGCACTCGCTGCCGCTGGCCTGCTTTCCCCCAAAATCGGGGGAACTCCCGTCTTTCCGTGGCAGCCGGTAGACTATTATAAAGGGAAAAACAACGGCTGGCCGTGGGCGATGAGCACGGGAGACGACCTGTACCGCCGCGGCCTTTATACATTCTGGCGTCGAACCACGCCCTATCCGTCATTTGTCATCTTCGATGCTCCAGACCGCGCAGAATGCACCTTTGAAAGACCTCGAACCAATACACCGCTACAAGCCCTCGTGACGCTGAATGATCCGCAGTATGTGGAAGCTTCACGCGTGCTCGCAGAACGATTGCTGAGTGAGGAAACAGAGACCGACGCGCGGATCAGCCTCGGATATCGTCTGACAACCGCGCGTCGTCCACAGGACCACGAATTGCAACTGCTGAGAGACTTTCTTGCGGGGCAACTGCACCATTTTCGCGACAATCCAGATGCCGCGGCCGCGCTGATAGCCGTTGGCAAAGCGCCCCCGGCAGCGACATCAGATCCCGCGATTGTGGCCGCATGGATGGCGTTGTCCGGAGTATTGCTGAATCTGGACGAAACAATTACGCGTAATTAACCGAACGGCGTCCCGACTCCAGGAACAGTGGTTCAATACGAGTTGTTGATGCGCATGAGCCGCGGGAGGCCGGCCTGACAACGGCCTATTCCTATTCCAGCGATTGAACTCTGAGATCTGAGACTGATTCAGGGCCTGGTCATCAAGGAGATAAACGATGTGGGATTCCAAACAACTCTGGCACAGCACACGCAGGCATTTCCTGTCGGGCTCCGCAACTGGATTCGGGCTTGCAGCAGCCTCCGGAATTCTGGGCTGGCAAGAAGCGGCGGCGCAGCCGCAGAACAGAACAGAGTCCGGGGCGCTGCGCGGGACCCACTTCCCTGCGCGGGCACGCAGGGTGATTTATCTGTTTCAATCAGGCGGCCCCAGTCATGTGGACCTGTTTGATGACAAACCGTTACTGCGAAAGCTGCATGGAACCGATATGCCGCAGAGCATTCTCGGCGAGCAGCGGGTCACGCTGATGACCAGAGATAAAGGTCGTCGCGCATGCGGTTCGCCCTACAAATTTCAGCAACATGGAGACAGCGGGCTCTCACTGACAGAACTGTTGCCACACACAGCAACGGTAGCCGACGACCTGTGCCTGATTCGATCAATGCAGACAGAGCCAATCAATCATGACCCGGCAGTAACGTTCATGCAGACAGGGCGTGCGATTTCCGGACGCCCGGCCTTCGGATCGTGGATGCACTATGGGCTGGGGAACGCCAGCGACAACCTGCCCGCCTACGTCGTGATGATCTGCGGAAATGCAGACCAGCCGATTCTCAGTCGCTATTACCATAGCGGATTTCTTCCATCCCGGTTTCAGGGCGTCCAGTTTCAGTCGTCGGGCGATCCGGTGCTGTTTCTGTCCAATCCTTCGGGGATGAATCATGAAAACCGCGGTCGTATGGTGAGCACCATCAATCATCTGAATGGATTGCAACTGCAGGCAACGGGCGACCCGGAAATCGAAGCCCGAATAGATTCCTTTGAAATGGCGTACCGCATGCAGACGTCCGTTCCCGAACTGATGGATCTGTCCACGGAGCCCGAGGACGTATTGAAGATGTATGGCACGGATGTCACAACCCCCGGAAGTTTCGCCTATCAATGCCTGATGGCGCGTCGCCTGGCAGAACGCGACGTCCGGTTCGTACAGATTTTCCACGCCGGGTGGGACCATCATGGCGGCCTGCGAGACGGACTGATGAGGCAGACACGATCCTGCGATCAAGCCTCGGCAGCACTGATTCGCGATCTGAAAATGCGGGGCATGCTGGACGACACACTGGTCGTGTGGGGCGGTGAGTTCGGCCGAACAGCCTATTCACAGGGAGACGATCTGAATGGACGCGACCATCATCCTCGATGCTTTTCCATGTGGCTGGCGGGTGGTGGTATTCGTTCGGGAGTGACCATCGGAGCGACGGACGACTTCGGGTACAACATTGCAGAGAATCCCATTCACGTTCGGGATCTGCATGCAACACTGCTGCAGCTTCTGGGAATCGACCATCGAAAATTTCAGTACCGAAACCAAGGCCTTGACGATCGCCTGACAGGCGTCGAGCCCGCCAGAATCCTGGATGAAGTTCTTGCCGGATGATTTGGGCAAGATATCCGTCCAGTGCAACAGCCTCGCATACGTTGCCTGCTATGCGAGACCATCATCCTACTACAATGGCGGCATACACCAACGGCCCATGAGCGTAACCGCACTTGCGGCGTAGGTCTTGAGAACAGTGGGAAAGTGGCCTCCATGCGATGCCATGCGGGTGTAAACGATCCGTTTCAGGCAAGGCATGCCGGCGGATGATGAACAGGAAGGCTGGAGACGAACTGGGCAAGTCTGATGTGTTTGTGAAGTTGGCCGTGATGTTGTTTGCCCTTGCTGGGGAAGCCGTTCGACGGGGAATGATGGTGAGGGCGTTTGAACGCGGATTGCTCGGAATTTTGCTCTACACCGGCAATCGTGTTGTTGACCAGTTTCTGATCGCTCAGGGAAACGACCTCGGTCAGACGGTCGATCATCCAGACGACAGCCGCGATCACCAGACCACCGAGCCTTGAACCAGCGCTCATGCTGCTGAGCTTTTCCGGCGCCCTTATACCGCATGTTCTTCGACGCATGCGCACATAATACTTCAGAACTCAGGAGCCTTCTTCATCGGCGGATGCACTGCCACCTCACGCCCAGTTCAAGCGCGAACTGCCGGGGCCATTGAAATCGCCATCAATGACATCCTTAACCTTCTCGCAGCAGGCAATGCTACCACGGACTCTGCGAACGACAAGACTATGAATCCACTTCCGGAGTGTCTCAAGCCAAACCCAGGTTTTCCCGGAAGCAAATGTCCGTCTCCTGCGATCTTATCGCGTCGGGCTCCAGACTTAACAATCCAGACACTGCGCCTGTTCGCGGTACTTCTTCGCAGCCTATTCAGCATTCATCCGACCCGGTTGCCAAATTTTTCGAGCGCATGACCCCGGGGAATGAGCAATTCAATTACCAAATCAATCCCTTCAGATTGATCCTCCCCCTTGATTGAGCAGGCGTCTCAATTGCAACCCAAAACGTGCAGTAAACCGCAACGCAGTTTCGTCGGCCGCAAGAAAACTGTTTTTGAGGAGGAACACTGCGGCCACGGCAGAAATTTGTTGGCAAAGCCGAACGAAATCGCACAGGCCGCTATGGCACCCTATTCGGTGTCTGCTGGATTCAAGACAATGATACCGTTCGCTTCAGTACCATCCGGCATCTGATCGTCCACGTCGTCTTCGAACAAACTCCCAGATGTCTCAAGATCCGTTGGCAAGTTATCGCTTGTCACACTGGTGTAGGCGTAATCTTGACTCAGCATCGCGACGGCGTGAGAAAAGTCGCCCAACTCTTCCACGGCCGCATTTCGAACCTCGCCCAACCCGACAATCGAACCTAGCACGCCAATCGTGCCAAGAAGAAGCGACTCAGTCGACAGCAAAAACCCAGATTCGCTGCGGAGGAAACAACACAATAACCAATTGAAGCGCATAGGGAATCTCTCATTCTTTTGCTTAACAGCAAAATTTTGCCTTTCCACCTCCTTTGGAAATGCGTTTAACATAAACGAATTAGGCCTTCAGAGACTCGGGGCAACATCCATCACGATGTCAGCCCGACTCCCGAGCACTAACGGGACGCCTCACACGGCGTACCCACTACTCAACGCTTGCTGCAGTTGAGACGGATACACCATTAGCTGCAACAGTATCAGCCTGTTGCGTATCGACATCATCAACGTAAGTGGATCCGGATGTTCGTATGGCAGCACCACCATTTGAGCTGGTCACAGATGTATAGGCATAATCCTGACTAAGGAATGCCACCGCCTGAGAAAAGTCGCCCAACTCCTGGACCACTGCGTTTCGCACTTCGGCCAGACCCACGATCAAACCCAGCACGCCGATAGTGCCCACGAGCAACGCCTCTGTCGAAAGCAAAAAACCAGCCTCATCGTGCAGAAAACAACACACAAATCGACGGAAATTCATGGCAAACTGTTTCACTAAAAAAGATTTCTTGAAACACCATTGCGCCTCCTGCACATGCACGACCACTATTACTCAACCGAAACCAGCCAAAAACGCCACGAAGCCATTGCGGCTTCGTGGCGGATGTAGTACCAACTGCCCCTTTCGGAGCGAGCAGATTACTCTACAGAAGCAGCGCTGGTGACAGTCACGCCGCCAGCAACAACACCGACCAGCTGCTGTGTATCAACTGCGTCGACGTAAGTTGCACCAGATGTCTGGATGGCTGTGCCACCGTTTGAGCTGGTCACGGAGGTGTAGGCATAATCCTGGCTGAGGAATGCCACAGCCTGAGAGAAGTCGCCCAGTTCCTGCACAACTGCGTTGCGCACTTCAGCCAGGCCGACGATCAGCCCCAGAACAGCAATCGTTCCGATCAACAGGGCTTCTGTTGACAGAAGAAAGCCTTCTTCACCACGAACGAATGCCAAAATCATCTTCTTCATCGAAAAAACTCCAGACCAATTCTAAACCTCTGGCAGTAAACAATCTGAATGGCTTTGCCAGAACAACCATTCATCACACCTACCCTCATAGCAGCTACTGTGCCAATGAGTTAAATTGATCCCGGTCCAATACGCGGCGACCATTCGCTGCGGAAACGCCCCTAAAATGCTCGTTATTGTCAGCCGCGGCGATTGATGTCTTTACAAAATGTCAATCTGTAGTAGTAGCGGCTGTGTCGAAGTTGGGGCGCTGTTTTGCGTCCGGGGCGCTTGTGTCCCCATGTGCTCCCCACACACCCACGATTTTTTCCGTCCAGAATGTTCAGAGCTTTCAGGCCTCGGGCATGCAAACCTGCCTGTTGCGGACATTCTGTTGAAGAATTCCGGCTGTTGACGCCAGCCATTGTTCCCACATTACCGCCGAGCGATTACCGCCAAACCAGACATCTAACGGGTCCTGTGACCGCTCCCCGCCTACGCTGGGATGACGATCAATTTTTCACAGGCCAGGAAAAGACACGCACCCCAATCAAATTCTAAGCAGAGCCGCGTTTCTATCGCCAATCTCCGCCTGCTCCAGCTCCCAGCCCTGCGTGCCATTTCCATTGATTTGGTACTGAAGACCGCAGCGATCGGAGGATAGAAATACCGCAAATCACCCAGTAGTAAAGTTAGAGGCTATATCCCACGGAACATGGCGCCCGGAATTCGTGACTGCGCGATCGCTTTTCCCAAGGTTCGGCCATCGCTTATTCCGAACGAATCGGGCTGATGCGAACAGGCATCAGCTCTCACGGGATTTGCTGGCAAAACAGCGGTCGCAGCCTCAATACGCGGGATACGGCACGCTTTACAGATGCAGATCCTTAAACAACGTCGGGCTGAGATCGTCTGCGACCGTCCGCGGCTGCTAAATATGGCTATCAGGCGGATCTGAGGAATGCCAGGAAAAGCCTTCGCCTGCCAGTGTTACCGGAGATGCGCGTACGTGTATCAACCCAGAAAACATAATGTGGTAATACGAGCCGGCATGGGGACTGGTTGAGGCAATTAACCCGCCGTACTGCCGAGATCACACCGTCGTTTCGTCAATAGTGCACGCACGGTATCTGAAACAACGGGCTCTGCGTCCACTCATTAAGCCATCGCCGCCATTCGCCATAGCACTCTTTGCTCTTTTGAAAAAGCCGACAAAATCCAAGCTTGTGTCTTTGATGTTGTCAACTGAGCAATTCGTCGCGACCTGGGGCAAAACTACGAGGTAAAACGCTTCCCGGAGTCGCCAGCGGAGATTAATTCCTCACGCGGGATTGTTGTTCGCAATAATGCATGTCATTAGTCCTGCTGCAGGCTTGCATCGAGGCAACAGTGGCGACTTCAGCGTTGGCGACTGGGGTTGCGTTTTTCGCAAGATGCAGACTTTGACAACCAACTTTGGTTCCAGCCACAAAGTTAGGTGGGCAAGCGACAAAAACTAGAACCGTCTGCTGAACAACCTCGGCTGGTTAATAGACCCAGTCACGGTCTTACTGCGTAGCGATGGTCATCGCTTTTCAACAGGCAGATGAGAACTTTATGATCTCGTTCATGGCTTCGCGTTGCTCGGGCCAGACCCAAGCAATCAGGTTTTCCAGCCGACAGCGGTCATTTGCATCGTCCTGGTCGACATCGGAAGTCCAAAACTGGAAAGCAACTCTGGTATCGATGTCGATGTGAACGGAACAGTAACACGAACGGTGAAGTACGTCGTGTTGTCAACAATACTGACTGTACTTCCAGCCGCAGAAATCCCATGTGCAGCCAACACGGCGTACACGACAGTTTCTGTGTCAATTTGCTGAGAATTTGAATAGACGCTGTGCGCCGCGGTTCGAGCGCCTTCACTAGCTGCTGCGGTCACTCCCTGGTGCGTCACGATTAAAACCGACCACTGCAAAATCGCCAGCGTCAGCATCACAAGCAGCGTTGTCACCACGATCGCTTCCAGGATGATGGCGCCCGCCCGAGTTTCAGGAACAGACGACCGCGAACCCTGCCGATCTTCACGAGGCAGATCTGGATTTCGCCAGTATTGTCGACCGCACTGTTTCACCCCGAAATGCCCCCCGATTGCAAACTATTACCCGTTCCCGACATCGCAATTGCCAGGAATTAAAATCTAAAGTTCAGACCGCACCACCAGAAAATTGCTTTAAACAATCGCATTAATTGCGTCAGCAACATCATTAAGTTCATTCACGAGTGCATTGCGGACCGTTGCCAGCCCCACAAGTACACCAATTCCCACGAGGGTCACCAGCAAAAGATACTCAACAGTCACAGCGCCGTCTCTGTCAGGCCCGGATCGGGCAGATTTTTCGCTGCGTTTTTGCACCTTTAACATCATTTTCTTCTCCATTTTTTCAGACCGCAGGGGGCTGCGTTGTTCATGCAACTATCTTACACAGAAATCGGGCGTACTTCAGAAAACTATGAAAAAATATCCCGTTTCATGGACAGGTTATTGAACTCACTCCGACCAGTCGACTTCGTGCGGGTGACGCCGCTGAATCCCAGACCGCGACAGCTCGGGCCTTGACGGTCCTTGTCGAAGCGGTAAATGGGCTTGTCAGTGTCACAGTAAACTGAACCAAACAGGCTCTCCGAGCACTTGTGGCTGGAGAGACTCCTGCATTCAGGATCTTTGTCGCCGGATCAAAATCTCCCATCAAGATCAACGTGTTGACGGCCGGCAGAACAGACGGACACGAGGCATTGTTGTTGACTGCAGACGCATTATTGCTTGCTGCCAGGCCTGCATCCAATGCCAGCAATTCTGTCGCTGAACCTTCAACCTGACTGCCCGTCACTATCGTCCTGGCCCGTGTCTTCGCCGTCGTTCTTGAAGTTGCATCATCTGTCGCGGCAAGGCCCCAGGAACGCGCCGCAGCCAGTGCTGCACTTTCCGCTACCACCTTTACCTCTGATCGGCACAAGTTCAACCATCCAGTTTCCAGGACTAGTGACATAGCAGCCACAATCATGGCGGCGCTTCCGATCAGCCAGATCGCTGCAATGCCCGATCGCGTCACCAGTTTATCTGATTTTCGCGATTTGATCTGAAGCACAACGTTCACCCCTTCATCAAACAATACTCATTGGCCGCTGAACAACAGCGGGCGAACACTAAAACTGACACCACGGCTATTCGGATGACGAAATCAGCTTAAAAAATCAGATGGTCGCCCACCCTCGGTTGGTGTCAATCTGCGTCTCCGTCCACTCATTCGCTTGCGAGAAAACCATCTTCTAAAACTCCACAATTATATTCCGTTGTATGATCGCAGAGCCGTTCCGGTAATGAAGTCGCCGGTAATCAGATACCCAAATGACGAAAGTAAATCGAGTGTCACCTTCGAGAGACGCACGTTCACCGTCACTCGGATGGAATCCACCGGAATTCCTGCTGCGCTGGGAGTGGCCTGAAAACCAACGCCAGATGCCCCGGAACTGCCAGTATACACCGGTGGATCCGAAACTCTTTCCTGTACCAGCACCTGAACATCTGCTGCACTTGTCGAAACGCCGGCAGCAGAAAGTTGCTGATTCACCGCCGAAAGAATTCCGGGAAGCAGTGCAGCCGCGTTGACTCGTCCCTGCATCGACCCCTGCTGCGCCCCTACCACAGCAGCCTGATGCACAAGGACAGCCCCCGATAGTGAAAGTCCCAGTTGAACTATTGAAAACAAGCTGATCAGAAACACCGGCGCCACCGCAATCAATTCAAGCGCAATCGCAGCACGACGATTAGATTTCCTATCGTTGTTACGAACTGCCTGGATGTTTCGGGGATAGGTCATGAATTGGCAAAATCATCCATTTGTTGATCGATGAGTACCCGAGAAATCGGAAACAGAAACAACCCTAGTTTGTTGCTGGTGGCGTGGAAGGCGTCTGGCCGCCGGCTTCAAGTGCCTGACGAGTATCGGTCGGAAGAAATTCTCTTTGAAAATGGTCTCGCAATTTGATAATCGGTGGAACGACCAGCACAAAGAAAACTGGCGGACTGATACAAAAAATAATCGGAAACAACAGTTTCAGTGACAGGCTGTTCGCCCGAGCCTCCGCATCGGTTTTTAAGGTGGATCGAATCGACTGGGACAATG
The DNA here is from genome assembly GCA_903871805.1 of uncultured Planctomycetaceae bacterium. Lineage (GTDB taxonomy): Bacteria > Planctomycetota > Planctomycetia > Planctomycetales > Planctomycetaceae > SXXK01. The sequence continues at coordinate 12,230 of CAIQIE010000100.1, forward strand.
AATCAATCGCGCGTTTCATGTCGGTTCCAAGCCGTTCCGTATGTTGCACGGTGGCCGCCAGAGAACGAAGTTCGACTTCGTCAATGCGTTCCGATAACTGGTGAAACGCAGTGCCAGCTGATGACGCGTTGGCCTGCTGCACTACAAGCTTGAGTTCATTCGTCAGATCACGACTCACATGCGGCGAATACTCGACAATCCTTGGAAGCGCCTGCTCAAGGGTTAAACCTCCGGAGAGACACATCGAAATGATGTCCAGAATTTCCGGAATGGCTCCCAGGATTCCTCCCGCACGGACTCTGCCACGGGCATTCAGAAAAAGCCCCGGGAGAGCGTAGAACACAACGGCGATCAAAAGCCCAACTGCAACGATCGAAAAGTGCCCGGATGGTGCAAGGATTAACACAAGAGGAATACTGAAGAGACTGCACCAGACCAAACCATTTCGAATCGCCAACAGGCGTTCAAGAGCGTCTGGTGCATAAATTCCCGCTCGACTGATGTCTCTTCGAATACGACTCAACTCGATCTGCATCTGCGGCACAGATGCTGCAAGCCACTGCATCCAAATCGGGAAGGAGCTTTCTTCCGTTGCATTCACATTCTCGTCCGACCAGTCTCCCCGGATAATTCTGCGACAATTAATCAGCCCCAGCCCAAGGAGATAGACCATGGCAGCGAGGAGAGAAAACGCAATGAAGGAGACTAATGACTGATTCATCTTCGGGACCTTTTATCGTGGCATCCTGATCAGGGTCAGGATCCACACAATTCCAACCAGGTTCAAAACGATCCCAAGAATAAAGAACAGTCTTCCCAGCCCAGTCGTGAAGAATACTTCCACGTGCTCTGGACTGAGTACCAGCAGTGTTGCAAACACCAACGGTGCAGCCGGTGCAATCAGCATTGCAGACAATCGACCGCCACTGCTTGCTGCCGCCATCTGGCGTCTAAACTGAATCCGCTCCCGCAATAGAATGCTTAGGCGGTCCAGTGAATCTGCAAGCCCACCCCCTGTTTGGCGATGGACAGAGAGAAGAGTTGACAAAAGGCCAAGTTCGGGCAACTGAACTCGACCGGCCAGCGATTCCATAGTCCCAGGCAGCGATCGACCAAGAGATAGTTGGTTGCGACAGTGCTGAAGTTCTGACTGTAGGCGGCCCCGAGCCATCTTTTCGCAAAGTACAAACGCCTCTTCGACTCCAAGGCCCGCACGTGAGGAACGGGCAATCAAGGAGACTACGTCCGGCAACTGGTTTCGCAGGCTGGTCAGTCGGCGGTTACGCCTCATGACAAGAATTGCCACACCAATAATCAGTAAAATCACAACCGCAAACACCAACCAGCCCTCATGCCACTCAAACGCGGCACCAGCCAGATAAACCGCCGCCAGAATGGCACCAGTCCAGCCTAACATTCCGCTGGGCGTCCAATCCAGTTCCGCTTCCCCAAGAAACCTTGCAACGCGAGCCTCTAATCCGGATTGCTCTGATGGAATAAACAACGCCGGGTCGGTCTCAAACAGGGACACTGTAGTCGGTTGATCAGGGCGCAATAAAATCCAGCCAACACGAGCCATCGCAAGTGTGGTCAGAAATCCCGCAATGATCAGAAACGCCCACGTCATCTTCTTGTCATCTTCTTCATTGAGTTCACTGAGTACCGAGATTCATCCGTATTCATCTGCAAAATGTATTTTTCAGCGGTGAACCATAGACAGTAAGTTACCTGCCACAGGCCGCTGCAATCGTCAGACTTCGGGACGGAAGTCTTCTTCAACAATATCAAAACCCTGCCCCCTGAGCCGTTCCAAACACCGTGGAACATAACCCGTCGCTTGAAATGTCATTGCGCCATCAATTCCAGAGGCGGCAGAAGACTGATACCGAAAGACATCGTTCAGTTGAATTTCCCCGTCCTTGACGCCACAGAGTTCAGACACTCGCACGATCCTACGGGCACCACCTTTCCAACGAACAAGATGGACGATGAGCCGAATCCCAGCAGCGATGTACGAACGTATGACCGGCAATGGCAAGTCAAAACCTCCCATGGCAATCATCATTTCGAGTCGAATGAGGGACTCTTTTGCGTCGTTGGCATGGATTGTGGTGAACGACCCCTCGTGCCCAGTGTTCATAGCCTGAAGCATGTCGATCGCTTCTGAGCCACGCACTTCCCCGACCAACAATCGATCAGGTCGCATTCGCAGAGCGTTCCGCACAAGATCACGGAGCGACACGCATCCAAGGCCTTCGGTATTTGCCATACGGCTTTCCATCCGCACAACGTGTGGGTGGCAGAGTCGCAGTTCAGCGGAGTCCTCGACGGTTACAATACGTTCGTCATCCGGAACAAAGGCGGCGAGCGCGTTCAGCAACGTCGTTTTACCTGTACCAGTGCCCCCGGAAATGAGTAAGCTCTGCCGGCAGGCGACAGCAGCCTGAAGAAATTTCGCCATACCCACAGAGAGACTGCCGTTTTTGACGAGACGCTCCACCGTCAGCGGGTCCTTCGGGAACCTTCGAACCGAAATTGTCGCTCCATCAATCGCCAGTGGGGGGATAGTTACATTCAAACGTGATCCATCAGGCAGTCTCGCATCCACCATCGGATTGCTCTCGTCAACACGCCTTCCAACCTTCGCCGTCAGCCGTTGAACTACACGAAGCAAGTGGGTCCCATCAGCAAATGCAACTGGTGTTTTCACTAGAACACCATGGCGCTCCACAAACACTTCATGAGGACTGTTCACCAGCACATCGGTAATCGCCTGATCCTGCATCAGACATTCCAGCGGTCCAAGGCCCTCCGCTTCATCGATCAGCTCCTGTACCAACCGGGACTTATAAAAAGCTGACTCGGCCGCAGCTTCCCGATCGACGACAGAAGTGACCGCGTTTCTGAACATCCTCTTGGCAGCATTACCATCAACACCAGCCGCGAACTTCAGATTGAGCGCTTCTACGAGAGATTCGTGAAGCTGCATTTTACGCTTCTGAAAAACAATTTCCTGTTGCTTGTCCGGAAAGGCCAACCACGGAACATCACCACTCGCTGAAGTGGACTGATGACGCGACACTTCTTCGCCAGGTATGATATCACTGGGGGCAACCGGACCGTCACTCACATCCGCAACCTGGACGGCCGAACTCGTCAGCACATCGCTTGCAGAGATTGACTTTTTCTTGACTAAACCAAACATAGTTCGACTTCCAGCAACTTACTTCAGTGGTTGTGATCTCATATACGGCCTCAGTCTCCACTGATTGCTGGCATCCCTGCAGCTGATTACACCCCATATGGTAATCCAGAATAGGCCAGCAACTCGCCCAGGTCATCAAAATTCTTGCATGATCGCGGCAGAATTCGAAAGGTCCTCAAGTCGCCTTCTCTGCACACCCGGGATCCACGACCACGCCGCGTCAAAAGACGCCAGGGCGTACTAAGAAATCGGGGTGACGAAACAACATTCGCACTTGACCACATCGTCAATCGTCAATCGTCAATTGCAGAGCCCGCTTCGGCGCGATGCGCATGACCTGCTGTTTTGCATGCCTACGAAATCTCGGCCACTCCGTCCGAGACCTTCGTCATCGGCGCTCACAATTGCGTCGGCTTTAGACTAACGTCTTCCGATCTTCAACTCTGGGAGCCCTGAATTTCGGGATGTCGCCGAGTAGGCTAACGAATTCTCGCCGCCTGCCCTCGCTCCTGATGAGAGCGGAACGAGCCCAGAGGCGCCCACCGTCCTGCGAACGGACGGCTCAGAAGCCAGCGCGTAAGATCGAATAACAGGCCGAGCAGGGCTCGAGGCAGGCGATGTCGTTTTTCTTCGCGCCGTACTAACCGAAACGGACCCTGGTCCGTAAGCAGTGCGAACTACACTTTGCCCATGATCACGAGTGGAACTTGCCACCGCACGATTGGTTGGTAGAGATGACCGTCCCATTGCCGGCAACCTGGAAATCCCACCCAAACCTGACTGGCTGCCTGAAGCCAATACAACCATCCTCTTCGCGGGCGAGCCATACTGCCGAGACTGCTGTGCCGATCTGGCCTGAACAGAACCGGTTATGGGCGAAGACGCCACTCTTCGAGTTGGACTTGCTGGCCGGGCAGCACTCAATGCCGGGCCGCGATTCTGTGGAGGCCGGACCGGGATTGCCACCGTCCTCGACGAGTTTCCCGGGTACACAACTCGCCCTGCCCGATGAGCAAAAATCGTGTCCTGATTCGCCCTTGTACCCCTGGAAGGCTGAGGTGCGATGGGCGCAACTTCTGCATCATCGCCTTCTTTCAAGCCTCCAACGCCAGATTCTGACTCAGCCTCTCCCGATGCGTCGGAAGTGGCTGGAGCAGGCGACCGGACTGGCGGAATTGGCTGCGGCCATCCGGGCCCTGCAGCAGAACCCGAATCGGGCGCCGGAACTCCGCTAGCGTCACCCGCAGTCGGTATGTCAGGAGCGGGGTATACTTGCTGGTCGATGATCAGATCATAAGACTGATCCACGATTACACTTGACTGAGCCCCTCCGCGAACCACGCGAACCGACGGGACATAAGGAGCGACCGGCACCGGTTTCGGATCCTCTACACCCAAGAGCAGTTTCATGATCTCCGGCGATGGCACACTACCCAGATTCTCCCGCTCCACCTCTTTAGGCAGCATATTCAGCGTTAGGTCACCACGATTCTCAATGGATTTCAATACCTCGCACTGCTGCGGAGTCAATTCCAGAGTGATTTCGAAGTCCTGGGCCACCGCACCACCAGCAACCTTGGTGAGTACCGTCTCCGGGTAGAGAGAGTCTTGTATAGCGAGCACCCTGACGCCCGGAAAGACCGTGTGCGTGCGAGCGGCCGCAGTTGAATCCGGCGCAGCGTTCCCGCCCGACCGACGAAACAGAACGTCCACCCACGACTCAGGCGAAACAAACCCACGAATACCACCAACCAGGGTCATCTTTACCGTGGCTGCTCGCATCCCCTCGGCTAGCAAATCTGCAGGTGTAGGCCCTGTTCCCTCAGGAAAGACGCAGTCCAATGGGAAAGGCTGATTCATTTCAACCTTGTTGCGAATAAGACGACCAATCAACTGCTTACCTTCACCAAACGTCGACTGATTCTGGAGAACTTTCTTGTACTCCTCTTTTCCAACCATCGACGTGTAAAAGTCAGATGCCCTAATTTCCCTTCCCGGCAGCAAATCTGACGCGGCCAGCACCAATCGAAACTGGGCTGGCGGCGCAGGTGGCACCTCAACAACTGGCGGTGACTGCCTCCATAGACGCATTCCCACCCCGGCTATTCCACACAGCACAGCAAACAGGACCAGGAAAATCGCCTGGACACCGAAGCGTGAAGTTTTTGGAGAACCTGAACTCATTGCAAATCCCTAACAAGAGCCAACGCCCCTGATGAGCTTTCAGACAGCCGAAAGACTGACCAAAAAACGCAAAAAATATGAACCAAACCAAGCCGGAGGCATTCAGTAAACTGAACCCCAAAGCCAATCACACCAAGAGCAAACTCTGAACGCGATCGCGAACCAATGCTACGACCTACTCGACACTCGCCGGCGAGGTGACTGTCACCCCGTCCGCATTCAAGCCAGAATAAGTCATTGTATCCGAATAACTGTATGTCACAGGACCACCACTTGTCACCAAAGTCAAGGTCCACGACTGATCCAAATGCTGCAAGGCCGCAGACATGTCCCCGTACTCCTGAACCACAGCGTTGCGGTACTCCGACAAGCCCACAATCACACCGATACTAACCAAGGTGCCAATCAGAATAAATTCCACCGTATGCAAGCCACCAGCCTCATCCCGGAAGAATCTTTTGATTAATTCTAAAGCCAAAGGTCTCATCAAATCCACCGCCCCACGACAAAAGTTCTCTCTTAAGACAACCCCCGAAAGGGTCGAAACGGCCGTCTCCGTTGCACCCAGGACCCGAAGACACGAGCATTAAAGCAGTGTGCCATCTTTGAAACAGGTGTCTCTCGTTGTGTCAACAACAAGACGCTCGTTCAGAAAATGCTTATGAGCAGGAACCCTAGGTCAAAAACAAGAGAATGCCTAAAAATCACTGAATGAACCGATGAAAGCAGAACAAATTCGAGGCGAACAACTTCGCTAGGGGACGAACCATGCGATCCTCCACTCCATGAATCTTCTGCAATGCAAACTTCATACCCAATACCAGATGTCAATGCTCTGTTAACCCAGCTCTGTTTATCAATCTCCGAAGTCACTGGCTCAACCCATACATTGCGTATTACGCTTACGTTGGTGGTCCCATTTATTTGCCAGATTTCAGATCTTTGTCTCTTCCGCACCGCGAAACTTCGGGATTCCAATTGTTCTCGCAAAAAGCTGTTTAATGTCCGTCAGTTTCAATCAACTCCTCGCCCGGATCATCCTTCTTAGTATTTGGCTGCAAGCCCGGATTGTCGCTGCCCGTTGCACTTCTGGAGCGACCCTGTTTATGAACAGAATGAACAGACTTCGTGGAATTTCAGGACTTGCTGATCAGCGGACAGAGGAACTCGCCGCCTGTCAACGTCGGAAACGGAAAAAGCGGACCCGAACACGAACCACGACATGGCGTTAACTGCGATCAAAAGCTGGCGAAAACGGCCCTTTTTGAATTCGTTCGCCTCATAACGAGCAAGTACCGCGAGTACCCCCGGGCTGACTCAGCTCGGCAGAATGGTTCCGTTCCAACAGAATTCGAAACAGCCCCTCTCCGGACCATCACGGTACGTTCCCTACTGCAAGCTTCGCCGGGATGAGCACCCGCAGGCAATTGCCTTGTCAGTTTTTCTCATCAAGTCCGATTTCCCCAGCCAGATCACTTTCACAAATATTGTATTCCTGAAGTTTACGATAAAGCGTGGAACGGCTGATCTTCAGCACACGAGCGACCGTGGATCGGCGGTTTCCATTCATGCGAAGGCACCTTATAATTGCCTCTCTGGATGCGTCGTTTATAAGATCTGAAAGAGGCTGTGGCGACTCGTTGAGATATAGTCCAGTGTTGGACTGTGGCTGCACACTTGTCTTCAATCGCAGATCCTCCGCGGTCAGGAAGTCCGTGCTCATCAACGTAATAGCTCTCAGAAGGCGGTTTCTAAGCTCACGAATGTTGCCGGGCCAGGCAACCGTTCGTAAAGACCACAGTAGCTTTAGCGAGATGCGTAAGCCCGCTCGTTCCAGATCTTCCCCGAGCGATTTCAGACAGGCGACCGCGAGAAGAGGCACGTCACTGATTCGCTCTTTCAGAGACGGCATTTCTAATTCGATCACATTGATTCGATAATACAGGTCACTTCGAAAACGCTGTTTTTCCACCATGTCCTGCATGTCGACATTGCTGGCAACAATCAAGCGGCACTGACTTTTGGATGTGGTTACTGTTCCAACGCGTTCGTACTCCCCTGTCTCAACGACTCGCAGCAGTTTTGACTGGTCGTCCAGGCTCAGAAGGTCAACTTCGTCCAACAGAAGCGTGCCTCCAGCGGCCGCTTCAATCTTCCCGACACGATCTGAAGTCGCTCCCGTAAAGGCCCCTTTTGTATGGCCAAACAGCTCCGCATGAATCAAGTCCCGGGAAACCGCACCACAAGGAAAAAACACAAATGGCCCGTTCCGCCTGTCTGACCAGGCATGAATCGTCTTTGCCATGGTGGATTTCCCGGTGCCGGTGGATCCTGAAAGCAAAATCGGGACTCGACTGCCAGCCACCTGTCGGGCTGTTCGGAAAACCTGAAGCATTTTCTCGGAAAACGTCCTCAGGACCTCACCCCCAACCTCAACTTCATACGGTAGCAGTCGCTCTGTGCGATGCTCCGGGGCCAGCCACGTTGCCAGGCACTGCGAAGATACCGAAAGGTCCCACTCGTCATCCGCAAAGATAATCAGCTCCTCTGCCAGCTCGACGGGTACCCCGCGGAATGTGATCACCACGAGCCGACTCAGTGGAAAACTCACTGAAATCACCTGCAGACTATGCTGTATTTCTGAGGCACTTTTCTCACGAATGTCCAAAAAAATCGTATCCGGCTTCCGCTCCCATTCAAGCTCTATCAACTCATCCATTGAACAGACGCACGTCCCCGTCTCAGAAATAACCTGCCGAAATTCGGCGGGTAATTGCTTTGAGGCTGAAACAAGCAAGCACTGAAAGTACATCAATCCATTCCCCTAGTTGTTTTTTCTACCGATTCACCCCATCCTATGAACCCTGTCGCGTAAATTCCCCACATTCTCTTCCCAATCGGCCTATTTTCTAAATTTTTGTGCCACAAATGAACCGGTGTATAGCTAGATGTCCCACCCATGACGCAGGGAAGAATTTTGCCGTTTCTGTCGGGATCCAGAACGCAATTCCCCCAAAAACGCTGCTTTTTACGTAGATCATGTTGAAATTTGGCCCACGGCGGGTTTTGCCCATGAGACAATCCGACGTGGGGCATCCACCTGGGTTGGTCCGATTATGGGACACGTATAAATACGCAACAACAGGAAATCTGGGATATTTGGGTAAAAAGTACGAAAGGACAGATTTTCCGGACGAAACGACATGCGGCCGAGGCAAACTTTTTGTCAGGGGTCGCCGAGAGGATCTTTTTTCTCATGGTGGAGAGCCGGAATGCTGGTCCCTCGGGCACGCCAGGGGCCTGACCTGGAGACATAATGACCATGGCAACAGGCCCGGCCCATGCAGGGCAAGAGGTCCTGCGAAGCCCGCAAAGTCCTGCGAAGCCCGCAAAAGGGTCAGAAACGGCCCAGCAGAGGGCGGAAACGAGAATCCAGCGGCAACATCGGGGCGAGGCGGCGATCGGTTTAGCGGTGCATGCTGGCTGAAGTCACGCCGCCAGGAATGACTCCCGGGGTTGATTTCCACCCAGAGGCCTCTTTGCAGAAGTATCTCTAATCGCCACACAAATCCAGCAAATACGAGCGATTTTTGGGGAACCAACTCCTACGCTGAATACTTCCGATGAAACAGCAAACTCAGCCAGACGCATTTGATGCCTTCGTAACGCCTTCACTGCGGATTCTTTTTATCCACTTTTTATCCTTGGAATTGCGGATCACTTTCCGGCAGAGGTTCATGGGTGGCAGCGGGGTGATATTACCGGGGAACAAAGGCACTCAAGAGTGTGTTCCAGACCAATAAATTACCGGCCAAAACTGTGATTCTTGTTGACCACGATAACTTCTCGCAGCCTCGTTTTCGCAACCGGGTTTGGAATCCAGATGGCGTCGCCAGTTTCAGATCCCAATAAAGTTCCGTCCGATCATGTCCCTCCTCGACTAGACGGTGGTCAAGCACCTGTCCACCACAACCACGATATCAAGCATGCTGAAAGTGAATCTGCCAGTTGTCAGCGATTCACAATCGCTGAGTAAACTCTAAGTTCAGCCGCAGATGGACCGAAATGCCGGCAAGTCGAGACAGATATCAGGCATCGTCTGGCTTCATCGCTTAACGCTTCAAGTTGATGCCTTAGGAATGTGAACACAAGTTCACGCGATCGTGCAGTGGCCAGACAGGCCTTTTCACGCAACTCCCCGCTGCAAGCGCACCGGCCTGATGGCGGTTCGAGGAACTCCACGCCCCGTGTCAGAGCATGCCACTAATATCGCCAGATCCATCGGCATCACATAAGGCACAGGTGTTACATATGATACCTGTGTCACATTCGATCGAGGCGTCGAATAGGAAACAATCGTAACAGTGTATCGATTTAACGAGTCAGTGCGGGTATACCCCGGGGGGGTAATCGATTCGGCGATAAATCCGTCGTTTCGTGGTTATTTTTTGAGCAAGTATCGAAAAACAAATTCCTTACCAGTTTCTCCCCAGTATCATGTTTTTGTGAAACTCCACAAAGAGAGTAGAAAAGCAGGATTGGGAAGAGTTTGATGGATAAGCCAGATTCTGCAGGCGAAGGAATATCGCTGCTTTTACTGAATCAGTACTCAGCCCCGCCACTGCTGGCACGCAATTTGGCAGGTGCAAGCGGGTCTTTACATCGCGGCTGTAATTTTTTTGAACAGTCCGGTCACCGCAGGCTGGTCGTCTCCTTGCAGATTGCAGGCAGGCGTCACACGTAAAGCGGCGATGGTTCGTATTCCAGGTCCAGTTAATAACATCAGGGTTTCAGGTCATGCTCAAGTTTGATTGGCTGAATTCGCTCCGTTCACTGATGTTCAATTCCACTGGCAGAAAGAAGCCATTTGGAAAGCGCCGCGTGGAACGGGCTGCGCTGATCGGCAAACCACTTGTCGTCTCACAATTTGTTGAAGCGCTCGAGTGGCGTGAGTTGCTTGCAACGATTGATGTCGTATCGGGCGTGCTGGAGATTGCGGACCAGGGAGGAAATAGCGACGTACTGACTATCTCGTGTGACACAGTCAATGGCTGGATTTTAATAAGTGACCCAGGCAACCCCTTGTTGGCTTCGGTCGGTAGTGGCAGTGGGAGCAATAGCGTTACAGTGCCTCTCACGGCGTTCACCGGTGGGATTTTGGTTCAAACGGCTGACTTTAACGATTCACTGACAATCGATTTCTCTACTGGAAACTTTTCAAGGACTGTCACCTATGACGGAGGCAGTGGCAGTGATTCCCTGACGCTGGTGGGCGGCGGCACGTTTGCCACCGTCTCGCATGGCTTTACCAACGCGACCGACGGGACGATTGACATCACCGGTAACTCGCAGATCAGTTATGCAGGGCTGGAGTCCACCGCGGCCGTCACGGACAACCTGAGCGCTACAGCTCGGGTGTTCACGGGCAACGCCGATGCGGAAACGATCACTGTGACCGACGCAGCAAGCGCCAACATGACGATTGCGTCGACATCCGGCGCCGCGGTGACGTTTGCCAACCCGCTGTCCAGTTTGACTATCAATGCAGGAGCGGCCGATGACACTGTGGCACTTACAAGCCTGGATGCCGCCTATGCAGGCAGTCTCACGATCAATGGTGACGCTGATACCGATACCGTAACACTGACACCAGCCATCTCCATTGGCTCGCTGAGTGTTGACGCGGAGACAATCAGTGTCAACGGTGGTACCGTCACCACCAGCGGAGCACAGTCCTACAGCGGCGCTGTCACGCTCGGGGCTGCAACCACACTAAACTCCAACGGTGGAAATGTTTCGTTTGCAGGCACCCTGAACGGGGCCCGGGCATTAACCGTCACTGCAGGCGGCGGAAATCTGACGTTTTCAGGGATTGTCGGAGGTACAACCGCGCTTTCCAGCATCCTTGTCAATAGCGGAAACAACGTAACGTTTTCGAATACAATACGGACCACGGGAAACCTGACACAAATTGCCGGTACAGGCACGACAACTTTCAATGGCACTAACGGAACCGGCATTGGCGGTACGCTCAGTCTGACGACCGATGCAGTGACCTTCAGTACCGCGGCAGTCACAACCGTTGGCGCGATCGTACTGAATGCACAGAATGCTATCACGCTGAACGCATCGTCTGGCATCAATGCCGGCAGCAGCAATGTGACTCTTGTTTCAACCGGGGGCTTACTGACCGTCAATGCGGCCGTCAGCTCCACAACTGGCAATCTCAGTCTCACTGGAGGAACCGGCGTGACACATGCCGCCGCAGGAGACCTGACAACCGGCGGCGCAGGGACGATCAGCGTCACGGCCAGCACCGGCGATATCACCATGGCGGATGGCACGCTCTACAGTACCAGCGCAACCGGCACGGGCTCCGTGACACTGCTGGCAGCGACCAACGTAAA
>CAIQIE010000101.1 GCA_903871805.1 uncultured Planctomycetaceae bacterium
AGCACGAAGCACGAAGCACGAGCACGAAGCACGAAGCACGAAGCACGAAGCACGAGAACGAGCACGAGTACGATTTTGCGCGCGGGTGGGAACGATATTGCCGATTTGCTGCACGGTGTCTTTTCTTGTGTTTTTCGTGCTCGTGCTCAGTCCGCGCTGGCGGGCGGTGCTCGTGCTCGTAATCGAAAAAGAATCCAGGGCTGTTGCGCGACCGTTTTTGCTGTGCGAGGACGAGGACGAGCACGAGGACGAGGACGAGCACGAGCACGAGCACGAGCACGAGCACGAGCACGAAGCACGAAGCACGAAGCACGAAGCACGAAGCACCAGCCTTTATTTTTTTGGATCGCTGCTGTATGGGCGTTTGTTTCCCTGCCCGGAAATCCTGTTCCGATGTAGACTTCGGGACTTCCCGGACGCATCTCACGGTTACACAGACAGGACTTAGCGGTGAAAATTCCACTGCCACCATCGGCCGCAACGGAAGCCCGCAATCCGGCTTCGCGGAATATCGATAGTCTTTCATCGCTGCAGATTGCCCAGCTGATGAATCAGGAAGACGCGAAGGTCGCTGCTGCTGTGGCTCAGGAAACTCCGACGATTGCAAAGGCCATAGATCAGATTTCCAGTCGCATGCAGCGTGGGGGACGGCTAATTTATCAGGGGGCCGGAACTTCGGGGCGTCTGGGTGTTCTGGACGCCAGCGAGTGTCCTCCAACCTTCAGCGTGCCTCCGGGACTTGTGATCGGCATCATCGCCGGTGGTCGGGCGGCGCTGACATCTGCGATAGAAGGTGCCGAGGATCGCTGGGAGGAAGGCGCGCGGGACCTGGAACCTCTGGCGATCACAGAACTGGATACTGTCATGGGAATTGCGACCAGTGGTCGTACCCCGTACGTTCTTGGTGGAATTCAATTCGCGAGAAAACGGGGATGCCTGACCCTGGGTTTGGCGTGCAATCATGGTTCGGCGTTGTCTGACGCCGTTGATCTGATGATCACAACCGTTGTTGGCCCGGAGGTCGTTACCGGATCCACTCGACTGAAGGCCGGAACGGCCACCAAAATGGTACTGAATATGCTGACAACCGGGACGATGATTCGGCTTGGTAAGACGTATGGAAATCTGATGGTGGATGTGACGGCGACCAACGAAAAACTCCGTGATCGTTCTGTGCGTATCGTTGCTGAACTGACTTCGCTGAGTTGTGAGGACGCGGCCACCAGACTGGATTTCTGTGGTGGCGAGGTCAAGACGGCTGTCGTCTCTCAGTTGTTGTCTGTGTCTCCGGAAAATGCACGGGAGAGACTGGCGGCCTGTGGCGGACACCTGCGGGCGGCGCTGGGCAGTCAGTGAGTGGCGTTTTCCGACCGTTCGGTAGCGCGTTGCCGACACAGACAGGTACTGGCGCCATTGGATCGATGTTGATCAAACAGGGCAAGCGCAATAACACCCATGAAAGGGCCCACAGCCGGGATCGGCTGTGGGCCGGTTTTCAATCGGGATGCTGGCGAATTGAGTTTGCCGGCATTGGCCGTTCGAAGCTACCTTCAGGGCTTTTCAGCCGGGCTCTGAACTAACGGCTGCAGCAGGAAGTTTCACTGCAGCAACCACCGGCTTCGCAGCAGCTGGGCGTGCAGACACAATCTGAACCTGTCGCACAGGCACAGCCGGATTCGTCACAGACACACACGTCACAGCTGCAATCGACACAGCAACCGCAGGGAGACGACGCAGCGGCGGAATCGGCATTGAATCGCAGTGAGGACCAGGCACCAGGTGCAGCCACTGCAAACAGAAGAAGGGCCATGGCAACTTTTTTCATGAGAACTCTCCGATTAAGAAATTCGTATCGACAGAACTCCCCCGGGAAATGGTGCTCAGCATGCCGAATGCGCAGCAGGACCTGATCCTGATGCGGGCATGGCAGGGAACTGGGGGGGAAGCAGCCTGAGTGACAACTCGGTGCTGCGATGGGGGGGCGATTAAGCCCAGTGTCGGGGAGGTCCGAAGACGCTAATTCCTCCAGACACTTAACCTTGCCTGTCGACGATTTGACGGAGAAGAGGCCATGAGGCCGACATCCGCTGAGCGGCCGGCATTTTCAAGTCTTGAGATGTTGATTGCGTCGTCTGCAGACACCCGCAATACCGGCATGAATCTCTGCTGCCCGAAAGAATGTCTTCTTAGCTGAGACACTGGCAGGGATTCTGAGACAACGGCACATTCGCAGGTTGCGGCCTGCAGTTGGCAGCACGTATTTCGCCCGTGTTGGGGCGCCGACGCATCTTCCCGATTTTTACAGCAGGACCTTGCTGTGTCGTGGCCAATTGGCGTTTTGAGAGAACAGCAGGAAGCCTCCGATGCGGCCAATTCGGCCGTGGAAATCTGCCGGGCGCAACAGCAGGAGACATCGGCGAGGAATGGGACCAATACCAGCAGCAGCCCGAGCAAAAGCCGGGACAAAGTCGAACTGAAATTGTGAACTCCGAGTTTCATAGCAGAAACATTTCGTGAGATTTCACACGCGACCGTTGGACGATTTCCGAACCATCCACGCAGCCACATCAACCACTCGTCAGGACCAATGGTACGCAGAGACCAAAAACTGATCAATCACAAATTCGACAGGATTTCCACGATCTGGCGGAACGTTGTCGGCTGCGGATCGTTGTGTGAAATTGCGTTGGATAGGTTGTGTCGAAGTCAACCAAAGACGCGGGCGTGCAGTGTCCCTGCGATGACTGGGCGAAACAGCACGGCATTCCACACTTGACGCATCGTTCATCAGAGGGCAAGGCGGCAGAGCAGGAGGAATTACGTCAGGCGCGAACAGCCACGGGATCTGTACTTTCCAGGCGCTGGCAGAGGTTCTGGATTTCGTCGAGCATCCCGGAGCGGCGACAGGTGTCTTCCGGGGAAGGTTCGCGTGTTTCGAGCATAATGGAGCTACGGACGTATCTTAGACCGCGCAGTAAGACTTCACGTTCGTGGCTTGTAATATCGATATGCAGCAATCCGTCCATCGCCGGGGTCCTGAAAATTGCGGCAGAAGCGGCACGATCCCTGTGTCGATTCGTCGTGTGGGCTAACGTCACCGCTGGTAATGCTCGGAATACCCTGCGGCGACTAAAAAAGTGTACGCCCTAAAACCACGACGCTCAAGCACGCAAAGGAAAATTGCCGTGGGAGGAGGAGGATTGCTGAACGAAGTTTCTGGTTGTCGCGAGCTACCGATATTCAACGTTTTGGCAGGCAATTACCTGTCTGCACGAGGAGCTGCAAAAAAAAGGTTGATTCGCTCTGGTTTCATTCATGAATTGAGCGAGGAGCACCCTTGAGTGTTCAGGTGGGCGATTCATTGTGTGTCGCGCGGAGGACGCCACGTCGATAGGCCCCTGCCATGGCTCTGGGAACTTCGGCCTCGGAAAGCACAACGGCGGCCTGGTTTTCAGAGGTCAGGGCTCGCATTTCCTGTTCGTGGGCGACTGCGGCCGCGCGTCGTTCTTCGGCATGAGCTCTGGCAATCCGCATATCAGCTTCTGCCTGATCGGCCTGCAGACGAGCGCCAACATTATCGCCGACATCGATATCTGCGATATCGATGGAGACAATTTCGTAGGCGGTTTGGGAATCGAGTCCCTTGGCCAGCACTGCGCGGGCAATCAGCATTGGGTTTGCGAGCACTTCCTTGTGGGTTTCACAGGAACCGATAGCGGAAACGATCCCCTCACCAACTCGGGCAATTACGGTTTCTTCTGTCGCACCGCCGATCAGTTGTGTGATATTCGTACGAACGGTAACTCGAGCTTTGGCTTTGAGCTGAATCCCATCTTTAGCGATTCCGTCGAGTGTAGGACGAACGCTTCGTGCGGGGTCTGGGCAGTCGATGACTTTGGTGCGGACACTGGTCTGGACAGCTTCCAGAACATTTCTGCCGGCAAGATCAATTGCGGAGGCGGTATTCCAGTCCAGAGGAATGGAAGCCCGCTGTGCAGCAATCATGGCTCGCACAACCAGAGGGACTCGACCACCGGCAAGCATATGAGCTTCGATGTCGGATGTGGAGATATCATTGGGCAGTCCCGCCTGAACGGCCATGACGCGGGCTTCCACGACGACGAGTGGATTAATTTTTTTGAGCTTCATCTTGATCATCTGGACCGGGCCGATGGCGGCGCCGGAGACGAAGGCTCTGAACCAGAGAGAGGCGACGGAGGCGAACATCCCCAGCAGCAGCAGTAGCAGAAGTCCCACGATGACCGCTACGAAGATCAGCAGAACCTGAAAGAACGACGCATTCTCCGTCAGGTCAGCCTGAGCCAGGCTAAACGGCACCAGATGATCCCACATTTGAAAACTCCGAGGATTCAGTAACGAAGGAGCACGTATGGAAGAGTTTATTTGATTTTTCCGCAAATCCAAAGCGTGTTGCCATGATGATGACGCGGTCTTTGCCGTAGTGACTGGGGTGCGGGGGGGCCTGCGCACTTCCCGGCAATGCGGGTTTTATTTTTCGTCGTCGTCATCGAAGTCGTCATCATCAAAATCTTCATCAAAATCGGCGTCGGGATGCAACGGATCATCGGGAGAGAAAAAGAAGTCACCCAGTCCCATGGGGACGACGTTTCCGCCCAGTGAATTGTTGCGTTTTTCGGCAAGGGACTGCAGGTCAGCGGCGTCTTCTCCGAGGCAGCGTTCCAGTGCTTCGCGCCACGCGGTGTCCCTGGACATTGGGTGCGTGGGGTCCTGGGCCATTCGTTTTATGGCAAACCGCAGGATATTGATGCCATCCCGGGTGGAGAAATCCAGATTCAGTGTGTGGGATTCCTGAAGGAAATCTGCAGTCAGGCTGAGCATCTGATCGTCGGCGAAGGGCAAATGGTATTTGAGAATTGCCAGTTCGTCTTCGCGAGTAGGGTGTCCCAGCGAGAGTGTGGGTTGAATTCGGCTGAGAATATAATCGGGGATCTCAAAGGTGGATTCATCTTCGTTCATTGTCACGGCACAGCGAAAATCTTTGTGGGCCTTGATGGTGATCCCGGCCACGATGGATTCCACATAACGGCGATGATCCAGCAGTGGTGCAAGGCTGGCCCAGGACTTTTCGTTCATCCGATTGCCTTCATCCAGCACGCAGATCCCGCCGCGAATCATGGCTGTGACCAGGGGCGACGCGTGGTAGGCGATCTTTCCGCTCTCTGCCAGCACTGGCGTGATCAGTAGATCTTCCGGGCGAGTGTCAGCGGTACACTGATAGATATACAGTTCCTGTCCGCGGGTCCGTGCGCCGGAAATTGCCAGAGTCGTCTTTCCGATGCCTGGCGTTCCGACCAGTCGAGGGGTCAGTGGCTGATCCCGATCATCGACAATGATCCAGCACGCCAGCAGTTGTTTGAGGATTTCCCGCTGCCCGATCCATTCACCGGAGCTGGAATCAGGAGCACCCAGGTGTAGAGTAATTCCGTCAATTGAGTGAGTCCTGCTCATGAAGGTTGTCTGCTTTCCTGTTTCCTGTTTTGCGAAGTTGGCAGCACTCTTGAAACACTGCCGTTTAGGGTGGATCAGCGCGGAAAGGAGCGGTGTTGTCAACTGTCAGAGTGAATGGTGCAATTTCCGGAAACGGTCTCCGGAGAAGCGGAAACTTACCGCAGGGGCTCGCGTTCTGTCTCGATTTTTCGGAGTCTTCTTCCCTACTACCAGCGGAAATGCGAGAATTCCTGGTATCCTGGTGGGGGTTGGTTGCACATGTTTGCCTCCACGGTTCGCATTATGTCTGGATTTGAGGAGCATGCGCGAAGCGTCAGGTTCAGGCGGATTGTCTGTTCCGTAGGTTGCTTTGTCCGGCGGTGTTTTTCTGAGAATGCGGGAGTTTCGCGTTGAAACCAGACGATCGGTTGGTGACCACTGAGACTGCGTCGTCGCAGTCAGCTGCGGACTCTGCCATCGTTCAACTGGCGGTGCGATGCGGTGTGGACCGGGCCGTGGTCTATGCCGTCATGACCCGCATGTGGCAGGTACTGACTGGGCCGGTCAGCCAGTTGCTGCTGATACTTTTTGTTCCGTCGTCTGCAAGAGACTATTACTTTGCTTTCACCAGCATGCTGGGGCTGCAGATCTTTATCGAGCTGGGCCTGCACGTTGTGATCATCAATCTGGCCAGTCATGAATGGGCGAAGCTGCGTCTTGAGGCGGGGCGTCTGGCGGGTGATGAGACCGCAAAGTGGCGTTTGATCTCACTTGGTCGGATGATGAACCGGTGGTATGCCTGGGCGGCAGGCATTTTTTTGCTGTTTCTGGCGGTATCGGGCTGGTTGTTTTTTGATTCCGCTGAGCAGGCTCGGCAGGAAATCAGTGCCAGCGGCCGTGGACTGATCCTCTGGAGCGGACCATGGCTGGCACTGGCTACACTGACGTCCCTGCAGTTGACTCTGTTGCCTGGTCTTTCGATTCTGGAAGGCTGTCATCAGGTGGCAAATCTTTATCGAACGCGTTTCTGGCAGGCGATTGCGGGGACAATTTCTGTCTGGTTATGTCTGGTGTCTGGTCTGGAACTTTGGGCGCTGGTGATTTCGGCGGCTGTTCGGCTGGCGGGAGACTTTTACCTTGTTCGCATACGCTACCGAACTTTTTTTGACGATTTCCGGGCGATTCCGCAGAATCCTGTGGCAGTGATTGACTGGAAGCAGGAGATCCTGCCATTGCAGTGGAGAATTGCGGTGCAGGGATTTATCTTCTGGTTGGCGGTTCAGCTTCCCCTGTTATTTGTGTTTCGCAGCCGGGATGAGGGCGATGCAGCGAGGCTGGGAATGACGTGGACCGTTTTGACGGCAGCCCAGGGTGCGGCGCTGGCTTGGGTGGAAACTCGACGCCCGATGTTTGGCAGTTTGATTGCGGAAAGGAAGTTTGCCCGGCTGGATGAACTGTTCTTCAGGGTGTCCGGGATTTCGATGGTGCTGATGACGGTTGCTGCCGGCGTTTTAAGTCTGATTGTCTGGTTTGTGAATTCCAGCGACGTGCCGCTGGCCATGCGTATTGCCGCCAGTCTGTTGCCGCCATGGGCAGCAGTGATGCTGAGCCTGGGGTTTGTTGCCCAGCAGGTGTCGCAGTGTGTCAATCTTTACGTCCGAGCCCATAATCGGGACCCGTTTCTTTTTGCGTCGACACTCTCCAATCTGACTGTGGCCGGATTACAGCTGGGCCTCGGCTGGAAATTCGGTGTAACGGGAGTGGCCGCGGGATACCTGCTTGGAGTCTCAGTGGTACAGTCACCAATATTGACACTTATCTGGTGGAGGGCGCGCCGTGACTGGCATTGATCAGAAACAGGAGCATCGCAGATGACGGAACTCTCCCTGCAGCAAACGGCCTGTCCAGTCTGCGGAGCGGCGGGCTTCAGGCGGTTTCTCGCGGGTCGGGATGTTCGCTGTGGAATCGATGGCCTCTTTTCTGTTGTCCGCTGCGATACCTGTCGACACCTCTATATGAATCCTGCGCCCACCGCGGAATCGCTGGAGGCGTGTTATCCGTCGGATTATGCCCCGCATCTTGCAGGAGTGACGAAGCCAGGGGCGGTTGCTGAGGACGGAATTCAATCCCGGCCTGGCTCGTCAGAACGCGTGGGTCCTGCCAGGCCATGGTACCTTCGATATCTGCCGTTAAAATCTGTGCCTGGCCTGCGAAGTCTTTACTACTGGCTGACGGACGATCGCACTCAACCGGTTCCTTTGGCGCGATCGGTTTGCCCTTCAGCGGCAGCGACCAGGATCCCGGTCTCACCAAAGGCTCTGGAGCTGGGGTGTTCCACCGGAAATTACCTTGCGGCTCTGCACCGGCAGGGCTGGGAGGTGTATGGCGTGGAATTGTGTGCAGAGCCTGCGCGGGTGGCCTGTGAAGCTGGCTGGAATGTTCATCAGGGCACGCTGGAAACAGCGGGGCTGCAGGACGAGGCCTTTGATCTGATTGCGGCGTGGATGGTGCTGGAGCATGTTCCGGAACCGGTGGCAACGATTCAGACAATCCATCAGCTTCTGCGTGCCGACGGAATACTGCTGCTGGGAGTGCCCAATGCCGCGTGCTGGCAGCGTTATCTCTTCGGGGCCAACTGGTACTGTCTGGATCTGCCGCGTCACTTGCAGCATTTCTCGCCTTCAATCCTTCGCAAACTGCTGGAGCAGGCGGGCTTTGATCAGATTGAGATTGTGCATCATCGGACATTGCTGGGGCTGGTGGGAAGTCTGGGAATCGTCATTCGCCGGTGGTTTCCCTCAGCTCGGCTGGGGGGCTGGATGCAGCGGTATCCCGAACAGCCTCGTCTGCTGCTGCAGCTGCTGCTGTCTCCGCTGGCCATTGCATTTAGCCTGATTCATCAGGGAGAGGGGCTAACGGTGCAGGCAAGGAAGCGGTCTGCGAGGGGTTAATTGCCGGAGGAACGGCAATGTTTGGGGGGAACGGACCTTCGGAGGCGCTGATTTTTCTGGTGTTGGCCATTGACTGTTCTCGACGTACTATTTCAGGTCATGGTAGTTCAGTTGTCCGCTGTAGAATGCGGTTGCGGGCGATATTCCGCGATGGACCTGCTGGATCTGTTCGTACGGACACAGGCAAACTTCCGCTGAAATTCCAACGGTGTGACAATCGACTTTGGGCAGTGTGGCATGCGAATTCTGTTTTTATCGTCTGGACCGCAGGTGCCGTCGTCGCGGTTTCGTATCGCGCCGTACGCGCGACATTTTCGTGCCGAGGGGCATACTGTTGTCGTGGCCCACAGTTTTCCTCAGAAGTACGACTACTTCCCCTGGATGGGATTTCGTCCCAGTCAGCTGCTGAAGCGAACGGTGCGGTGGTGGCACTGGCTGCGCAGTCGCCTGCAGCGTTTTGACATGGTGTTCATTGATCGCGAGATCTTTGACAGCGAATCGATGGATATGGAGGTTCGGTTTCGCGAGTCCTGCGGGAAGCTGGTGCTGGACCTGGACGATGCCGTGTTTCTGAGATATCCGGAGAAGTTTCACGCGTTGCTGCCAATGGCGGATCTGGTGGTTTGCGGCAATCGTTTCCTGATGGAAAAGGTCAGACCGCTGAATCAATCGCTGTGCCACATACCAACCTGTGTGGAAATGGCTCGATATACCTGTCGAGATTATAATCAGATTGCAGACAGTGATTCCCTTGTGAT
This sequence comes from uncultured Planctomycetaceae bacterium, assembly GCA_903871805.1. GTDB lineage: Bacteria > Planctomycetota > Planctomycetia > Planctomycetales > Planctomycetaceae > SXXK01. Next base: position 9,179 of record CAIQIE010000101.1, read on the forward strand.
TGGCTGGATGGGGACTTCCGGGAATCTTCCGTATCTCTCCGTTGCAGCAGAGGCGCTTAGGGTGCTTGCCACCCGGAAAAAGTTCGAACTGCGGCTGGTGGTTCCTGACACGACAGCATTGGCGCGTATGGATCTGAGAGGTGTTCGAGTTGTCAGTGGGCCATGGACAGCGGAGCGGGAGATAGCAGATCTGAAACGCTTTGATATTGGACTGATGCCGTTGTTTCCGGATCAGGAGTGGGATCTGTATAAGTGTGGTTTGAAGATGATTCAGTACCTTGCCGTCGGTGTCCCTGCGATTGCATCGCCAGTGGGAGTCAACGCCGAGATTCTGGAGAATAATCAGAACGGATTTTCCGCATCGACAGCGGAGGAGTGGCTGGATGCACTGGAAAAGCTTGCGGGATCAGCTTCGTTGAGAAAAACGATGGGGCTTCGCGGACGTCAGACTGTTTCGGAACGCTATTCCATCGAAGCCTGCTACCCGATCCTGCGAGACGCGTTGCGGTCGCTTGTTGAGCGCTGAAATCCGGAGGAAAAGCGTTCCGGGGCAATGAGTTTTCCTTCGGAAAAATGTCTTCCCGTCGACGTCGATTGGTGGATTGCAGACACCCTCGTTATTCTTTCCTTCTGACGGTCTCTTCAGCTGTTGCTCGAGCTTTTCTGTCAAAGCTGTTGCAGAACAGGGAAGACGCACTGATTGGCTTTCAGCAGACAACCGATGGCGTCAATGGGGTCCGCTGGCAGCTGGAGCAGAAGAACAGGAGCAATTGTGTCGCAGGGAACGTTTGGATTTGCGAATACACCGGAATGGCAGCAGGCGGCTCTGGAAGATGTTCTGGTGGCTGAGGTTGTCTTCAATCTGCCGCTGGAGCGTCCCTACAGTTATGCGATTCCACAGACGCTGCGAGAGATGATTCGGCCGGGGCAGCGAGTCACAGCGCCGCTGGGACGTTCCAATCGCATGGTGGTCGGTTACTGCGTTGCTGTGAAGCCTGCGGAACCGGGGACACGGAATCTGAAGTCCATCGAAGAGTTGCTTGACAGTGAGCCGCTTTTGGATCAGCAGATGCTGCAGCTGACGCGGTGGATTGGCGAACGCTATCTGTGTGGCTGGGGGCAGGTGCTGGACAGTGTGATTCCGGCTGGTGTTCGTCGAAAAAGCGGTACGCGAGAGATTCAGTGTTTTTTGCTGGCGGAGAATGCGGACGAGCAAATCAAAACATCGCGTCTGAGTTCCGGACAAAAGGCAGTGATTGACGCGATTCGAAGGTCGGCGGGACCGTTGTCAGCACCGGATTTGTGTGCAGCGGCGGGGTGTGGGCCGGGGCCGGTCAGTTCTCTGAGAAAACGGGGCCTGCTGGTTCCTGTTCGAATTCGGACTGAAGTGGAAGGGGATGACGGAGGTCCGGCGGCTCGGGAAGCCGACCTGCACATGAACCCTCAGCAGAAGGATGCCCTGGACATGATCCTTCGCCCGATTCGCAATGGCACCTATGAAACGCTGCTGTTACATGGGGTTACGGGAAGCGGTAAGACTGAGGTTTATATTCAGGCAATTCGGGAAGTGGTCAGTTATGGTCGTCAGGCCATCGTGCTGGTGCCGGAGATCAGCCTGACGCCTCAGACGATTCGACGTTTTCGCAGTCGTTTTGGTTCCGTTGCAGTGCTTCACAGTCACATGTCCGATGCAGATCGCCACTGGCAATGGCAGCGAATTTCCAGTGGAGAAGTAGAGGTCATTGTCGGCGCTCGCAGTGCCGTTTTCGCTCCTGCGCCGCATCTGGGACTGATTGTAATTGACGAAGAGCATGAACCATCCTTCAAGCAGGACAGCACTCCGCGTTATCACGCCCGGGAAGTCGCACGACGGCGTTGCCAGGACGAGCGGGTACCTCTGATTCTGGGATCCGCCACACCGACACTGGAATCCTGGCTGCGGGCACAGCGGCGGCTGGATACGCTGGTCTCGATGCCGCAGCGAGTTGCGGATCGTCCGCTTCCTCCCGTGGTTATTGTTGACACCCGCAGCGACTCCAGAATGTCTCGCGGTTCTGCAATTGGCCGAGCCCTGTATCAGGGTATCAACAGAGCTCTGAGTGAGAAGGGGCAGGTCATTCTGTTCCTGAATCTGCGCGGTTATTCGCCGGTAGTCTGGTGTCGCAGTTGCGGCACTGGTGTCAAGTGCCCGAACTGCGACATTACGCTCACGTGGCATCGGGATCGCAAGGTGGTGGTCTGTCACAGTTGTGACTATGAAACGCCACCTCCTGCAGCCTGCCCGGGTTGTCAGAGTCCCGCGGTACGTTTTCTGGGTACGGGGACGCAGAAACTTGATGAAGAGGTGTGTGGACTGTTTCCGCAGGCCCGCGTGCTTCGTATGGACAGTGACTCAATGAAGAAACCCGGCAGTCATGACGAAGCGCTGGATCGGTTTCGCCGGGGGGAAGTGGACATCCTTCTTGGTACCCAGATGATCGCCAAGGGACTGGACTTTCCAAACGTGACCCTGGTGGGCGTAGTGGATGCAGATACGATGCTGCGTCAACCGGACATGCGGGCCGCGGAACGTACGTTTCAGCTGATTGCCCAGGTGGCAGGAAGAACGGGACGGGGCCAGCGCAGTGGACGCGTGCTGGTGCAGACAACAAACCCGAACGATCCGGCGATTCGGTTTGCCGCAAAGCATGACTACCTTGGATTTGCTCAACATGAACTGGCGGAGCGTCATGACGCGATGGCCCCCCCTTTTTCCTGCGTGGCACGAGTGATCTTTCGCGGGCCCAGTGAAAGCAGAACCCGAGAAACAGCAATTGCTGTGGCAGACCGTCTGCGTGCCGCGCGACAGGGGGAGACAGCTGCTGTGAGGGTACTTGGTGCTGCACCGGCACCGGTTGTTCGTCTGCGCAATCTCTGGCGATTTCATCTGCAGATTTGTGGAAAGACGACAGAGCTTGTTCGCGACCTGTGGCAGTCCGTTGAAAAAACACTGTCGCTTCCCGAGGAAGTGGAATTCGCAATCGATGTGGATCCAATGAACGCCCGATAGTGCCGGGAAACGCTGAATGCAGCGAGCGAGGGATCAACGGACAGAACGCATTGTTGTGAAAACTCATCAGTCTGATCAGAGCTTTGCGGAATGTCAGAAGCATTTGCTTGTGATCCTTAACAGGACCTCGAGGTTAATGCTGCGAAATGGCAACAGCCCTGTGGAAGGCCGCAGTTGGGTGGCAATTGAAAAAACTATGGGGCAATTTGTGAAAACCGATGGATCCCACGAAGACATTTGGATGTGTGAGTGAGCAGCGGCATCATCTGCGGATTTCGTTCATCATCTGATGCGATGGTTCAACCCGATCGTGAATGCCTGGGATTCAGAAAAACAACGCGTGCGATAGCGTACCCTGATATCTGAAACCGTTGCATAAAAACCCCCTGTCGGCAGCAAACAATTCCGGCACATCCATTGCCTTGTGATTTCCGCAGTTGGTGGCTGCGGATGCCATTCAGAGAGCACATGCCGAGATGTTCTCTGAGTCGCGACGAGGCACCTTTTCTATGCGAAATTGACAGCTTGAATGGGATGTGTTTCATGAAGACTTTGTTATGTGTTTCAGTACGCGTTTTGTGTGTTCTGCAGTGTCTGGTTTCCGCTGGTGAAACCTTTGCTCAGACGACAACACCGACGAATGTGGTCGCCGTCGAAGGCCCGATCACAGCCATCAATCCGACAGCCAGAACGATTACCGTTTCCGGAATGGTTTGTACGGTACCACCGGATTTGATTCTGGAAGGCACCAGAGGTATTACGGGCGCGACGATGTCGAGGCTGCTTGATGCACAGGCCCCGGGCAGGGTACGTTCAATTTTGCAGTCCGGCGCACTGGAAATTTCATCACCTTATGCAGGTGCGACCCTGAAGGCGGAAGGGGTGGCAGTGCTGACAGGAACGGTGCAGTCTTACGTGCTGACAGCAGCGATCGTGGAACTGGCAGAAAATGTGGTCATTGGAACGATGCAAAACTTTAATGCGACTGCTCGGACATTTACTGTGAACGGAATGACCTGCCGCATGAATACCGACGAACGATTTTCTGCTGATATTGTCAGCCTGCTCTTAACTCCGCTGACCTTCGGTGATCTTGCACGGGGTAACGGCACTGCTGTATCCGTGCTGGGTTATATTCACCAGGGTGTGCTCAACGTGTGCACGATCGAAACGGAGCTGCTGCCAACAACTCCGGGAGCGGACACTGTGGTGATTACTCGGGCAGATGGTCGGGCACGAGGTGCAGTTCTGGGCGAACTGCGAGTGGAGGGAGTCGTCGAGCCGTTGGCCGCAGACACGCTTCTGACACTGAAGGACACGACGACGGGCACGATTCTTGGAACTGTGGCTCCAACAGTCGTTCCAACGGCACCTGGGCAGGGAACCTTTACATTTCGCTTTCGTAATCTGACAACGCGGATCACGTCAGTCACTGTGACCAGTTCGAAGAAGGGAGTGGCGACGCTGCCTGTAACGATCCGTTGAGTGAGTAGAGAGACGATATCCTGACCCTGTACCACAGCAGTTTTTTCTGCTGGAGAACAGGATCGCCCCTCGGCAAGCCGGGCGTACTACTTTTCAATGTCCGGGCATCACTTTATCCCCTGAAGTGAGCAGGACTGTGCGAAGAGGTTCAGGATTCCTGAAACGCCCGTTTTGCCGGATGCAAAACGGGCGTTTTTTTTTTGCGGGGTGAGGTCCGCGGCACATTGGAGCATTCTCACGATTTCAACTCCCGCTTGACGGAACGTCAGGGCCCGGTCAAAACATGGATTCTGCTGTGTAGTTCAACATTAAGACGGCGAATGCCTGATCTTTTGCACTCTGTTCTGCGGGCAGACCGGACTCTATCGCGTTTTCTCCGATTGCCGGAATTTCCGAATGACCAGATCCGAGACGCATACCGGCAAAGATTGCCTGATCGATCGTAAAACTCAGGGAGGATACTGACCCGCATGACTGATCACGTGTACTCACCGGGACCAACTGACCGAACTGTCAGGTCATCGGCTGGTGTGATTCTGACGGTTCCCGACGATTGGCAGCTTGTTAGTCCCGGTGATGCCGCTCTGACACGGCGTATCAAAGCTGCCGGGGATCACTGGATTGTGCAGGAACGCCGGGGACGCAGGACGTTCACGAAGGGCATCTGGACATCAGCTGCAACGGTTCAGCAGATTCAGAAGGAACTGATCGCGGAGCGTTCCACCGAAAGTTTTGCGAAGCGAAAGGTGGCTGACGCAAAACGCCGTGAAAAGGTTCAGACCGAATATGTGGAAGATTTCACCGGAGCGGTGACGGAGTATCTGGCGTTTCATCCGAAATACGCCGAACTTGCTCGTCGGCTGGCTCGAGCCATTTCTGACCATGCAACTCCTGTTGGCAGTGGCACAGTCGCCAGAACAAAGCGAATTCCGGTGGAGCGGCGAGCCGAGGCTGCGGTGATTGCCTGGATGCGGCACCAGACGACCGCCTATGATTCCATGCGTATTCCTCGAATCAAGGGAGAACGACGGGAAGTTCGCCGCATGCTGGCTGCTGTTTCCCGGGACTTACTATCCTGCTATCGCCGTGGCGAAGAACGTCCGAAATCCTGTCCACTGATCGCAGCCCTCGCCCAGACGTCGGCTTCAGACGACAGTCTCAGGCGATCTGAATGAATAGAACGCTGCAGCTGCGTTCCGGAATCAACTCGGGGGCGCGGCTCGCGGCGGCACGGAACGGCAGAAATCTTCCGTTTCAGAATGGCGAAAATCCGTCATGTCCGCGAGTACGGAGTTTGTGTAGTACCACACAAAAGCTGATAGACTCACGACTGACACGGAAACCATGGTTTCTTTCCAGGACTTGTGTGTGTTATGTCGGATAGTGAAACCTGCCTGATCAGCCAGGCGTACTCCTCGGATCTGTTTTCCGCTGCGGCGGGTCACTGGAAAAGTCTGCTTACGGAGCATCTTCAGAGATTGCAGGCAGGGAATTCAAAGGTTCTGAACTGGGTACCTCCTGACGAATCGATTGCCTCGGCAGCGCAGTGGATGAACGCTGCACTGGCAAAGCAGTCGGATGGCCCTGCGGAAGGCGTTCGAAAGCTGATCGCACAAATGCTGGCGTCCGGTCAGAATCTTCACCACCCGCATTACATTGGACACCAGGTACCGGCTGCGGTGCCACTGGCGGGCTTGTTCGACGCTGTCAGCAGTGTGACTAATCAGGTGATGGCGATTTATGAGATGGGGCCGTGGGCCACAGCCGTTGAGTATGCCTTGCTTGGCGGGCTGTGCCGAAAAGTGGGCTGGAATGATCAGCATAGTTCTGGTTTGCTGACCCATGGTGGATCACTGGCCAACCTGACTGCGTTGCTGACCGCCAGAAATGTTTCGATTGCCGATTCATGGAAGACGGGAATACCCCCGGGAACGACGCTGGTAACCAACGCGGACGTGCATTATTGCGTCACTCGGACCGCGGGAATTCTCGGGCTGGGGGCACAGAACGTAGCACGAGTTCCGGTGGATAGCCGGCGGCGCATGGATGTTGCTGCCCTGGAGCGAACACTGACAGAATTGAGAAACAGCGGCAGAGCCGTCATGGCCGTTTCAGCCTGTGCAGGTTCGACACCCACAGGCGCGTTCGACGATCTGAAAGGGATTTCAGAGGTGTGCCGTCGGCATGGAGTCTGGTTGCACGTGGACGCCGCCCACGGAGGGGCTCTGCTGTTCAGCCGGAAGCACCGTCACAGACTGGAAGGCATTGCGGAGGCGGACAGCATTGTCTGGGATGCCCACAAGATGCTCTTCGTCCCCGCGCTTTGTACCGCAGTTCTTTACCGAAACAGAGCGCATCGATTTGAAACCTTTCAGCAGGATGCACCGTACCTTTTTGATCCCTCCGCACCGGGCATGGCAGATATTGACAGCGGAATGAGAACTGTGGAATGCACCAAGAGGGCTACAGGATTCGGTTTGTGGGGACTGTGGTGTCTGTTTGGTGAGGAACTTTTTGAACAACTGGTGGATCACACGCTGGGGATGACCCGGCACTTCTATCAGTTACTGCTGACGGAAAGTGACTTTCAGACACTCCATGAACCGGAGTGCAATATTCTGGCATTTCGATATCTGCCCTCCGAACTTCGTACAGCGTCGCTGGAGCGGCAAAATGCATTTCAACGAGAAGTCCGAACGCGTCTGATACGATCGGGAGAGTTTTATATTGTTCAGACAACGCTGGATGGCATGGCTGCACTGCGGGTCACAGTGATGAATCCGCTGACAACAACGCAGGATCTGCAGGAGTTGCTGGATTCATTAAAACGCGCGGGGCAGCAGGTTCTGGGCCATTAAGTCGCTGGGCGACTTTTCGGAATCCCGGTTCGCGCTGTCAGCAAGTTAAATTCTTCGGCGAAAAGGGATAGTGCTGGCACGTTTTTGAGGGTCGGTTCAGTCCCTGTGGAACAGCATAAATGCCAGCCAGAGTATCAGGAGACCGTTTTTCGCAGTAAAATCTGCCAAAAACAGTGGTTTTTGTAGTCGTTGAAAATGGTAGAGAAACAGCCGCGAAGCAGCAAAAGCCTGGGATTCCCAAATCCAGTGGAAACCCACGATCAGTCTCGTTCGTTGGAAACGTTCTTGCCATTCTCAGCTTCCCCAGGCAGAATTCACCACTGTCTGTATCTCAATGAAAATCCGGCGATGCGTTGAGAAACGGTGATTCATGGAAACACCGTCGAGCGGACTTTTTCTGAATATGAGCGATGGACTTGAGGGATTCCGTATGACCACCACTAGAAAACGTCTGCTGGTGTTCGGCCATGCATCAGGGGCATTACCGAATGTGATGCAACTGGCAAATGATGATCTGGACATCGTTCGGGCCAGTGAAGTGCACATGCCCGACAGTGTAGCCGACTGCATTTTTGTGGATGGTTCAGAGCCGCAGCAGATTTCTGATGTGCAGATGGGTGCGCTCGGTGTCTTTCACTCGCTGCCAGACGGTGTCGTACTGCTGGATGATTCGCTCAACATTCTCTGGCACAATCAGACGTTTCGACAACTGATCAAAGCGGATTCGGATGTCGTACTGACCAACCGGACTCTGCAGGAAGTGATTGCTCCGACGGACGGAACGGACATTTCACGCGTTGCCATACCGACGGCCGCAGGAGAGGCGGCATCGATTTCTGTCCGACGAGAAGACCGCACCGTGCTGGCGTTGCGACTGGCAACGACTCCGATTGATCTGGGTGATGGAAATCATTCGGCGGTGATTCTGACAGTTCGTGACGTTACGGCTCAGGTCATGGAAAAGCAGAAGCAGGACGCCATCTATCGGGCGGGGCTTGAGTTGGGCAACCTGTCTCCGGACGATGTCACCCACATGACCCCGGATGAACGTGTGGCCCTGCTGAAGGACCAGATTCTGCAACTAACTCAGGAGGTTCTGGGGTACGACAAGTTTGAAATCCGGCTGCTGAACGCCGAAACCCAGGAACTTGTGCCGCTGCTGGAATTCGGTATGGCTCCTGAAGCAGCCAGTCGTCGTCTCTACGCCGCCGAGTCTGGTAACGGAGTCACAGGCTTTGTTGCGTTCAGCAAGAGTACATACCTGTGTGCTGATACCAAGAGCGACCGACTTTACCTTTCTGGCGCCGCGGACGCCCGCAGTTCACTCACCGTGCCGTTAATGATTCGGGATTCGGTACTGGGAACATTCAATGTTGAAAGTCCAGGAGCACTTGCTTTCGATCAGCGCGATCTGGACTTTCTGGTTCTGTTTGGACGGGTTGTTGCAGGATCGCTGAATCAGTTGCAGTTGCTGGAAGCAGAAAAAGCCACCGCTGCAACTGAGAACACCGATCGCCTTCGCCGCGAAGTCGCTGTTCCATCCGATGAGATTCTCAAATCGGTTACCTGGATTCTGGAACGCTACATCGGACACGATCCCGATGTCTGCGAACGGTTGCATCTGATTGCCGACAGAACGCGGCAGATTCGCGCCGATGTCGGAACCGTTGTGGCATCTGAAGTCAGCCCAACTCTGAGTACAACCGTTGCTCAGCGGCCGCCACGACAGGCTCTGTTTGGTAAACGTATTCTGGTTGTCGATCAGGACACCCTTGCTCGCGAAGATGCCCACGATTTGCTGGGACAGATGGGGTGTGCTGTAGAAACGGTACAGACGGCTACCGATGCCTGTGCGATGTTGCGAAATTTCCCCTACGACGTGGTTCTGACGGACATTCGACTTTCCGACGCGAATGGCTACGAATGTTTTCGAAAGCTGCGTGAGATCAACGCCCAGGTGCCCATCATCATGATGACCAGCTTTGGCTACGATTCGACGCATTCCATTGTGAAAGCCCGACAGGAAGGGCTGAAAGCAGTGCTTTACAAGCCCTTCCGACGCGCTCAAATGCTGGATGAAGTGGAAAAGGCCGTCACAACTCCCTCGCCTCAGCGTTGAAAAATACACCGGCCGCCTGCTGCTTCTGACGCATTCCCGAAGGCGAAGGGGGGTCTTTGCAGGGTACCCCGATGAACTGGCATTGGCCGCTTCTGCCGGCTTTGCCTGATGCATTGCCGCCGCTTTACCAATGAAAGCGGCGGGGTGCTTTTGGTCAGCTTTCCAGGCTTGCGGCCTCGCCAAAAAACGACTGTTGTGTCCGGCTTAGACAGGCAGTGCAGTGCGACTACCGTGGTGACTTCAGGCGCTCGCGTACAAGTTCCGGCAGGTACTTCATTGGAACAGATCCGTGGTCCAGAACTGCTTCGTGGAATCGTCCCAGTTCAAACGATTCCCCCTCGACACGCTGGATTTCCTGCCGCAGTCGATAGTGCGCCATGCGTCCGACAAAGTAGGTACTCAGCTGGGTGGAACTCTGCTTCGCACGGATGACTTTCAGCCTCGCTTCGCCTTCGGATTGATAGGCCTGTTCTGTCAGCAGTTGCAGGGCTTCTTCATCCGTCATCAGAGTGCAGTGCATACGATGATCAAGAATCGCATTGACCACCGCTCGCAGATAGAACTTCAATTGATTCAGACGCAGCTGAAGACTCCCGTCACCGTAACCCTGATCCAGCATCATTTGCTCTGTGTAAACCGCCCATCCCTCTATGAACACACCCGACTGAAGAACTCGTCGAATCAGTGATGGACATCGATTGGAATACTCCAGCTGCACATAGTGACCGGGATAGGCTTCGTGAATTGACAGTACCTGCAGCATGTGACGGTTGTACTCCTCCAGAAAGCTCTGAACCCGTTCCTGTCCCCAGTCTGCAGGTGGTGGACTGACCGCATAGGAACTGATACCGCCTGGATCAAGTGGCAGTGCCGGATCAAGGTAGGCAAGGGAATTTCCACGGCGAAATTCGGGCATTTCAATTACCTGGCAACGGTCCGGGTCCGGAAGTCGCAGAATATCCCGTGAGCGGATGAAGTCGGTGATGCTGCCCACGGTCGCCTGGGCGTCAGAGACCAGTGTTTCGGGGGCCCCATGTTCCTTACTGACGGCGGCTGTCACCAGTCGTACTGTCTCGCGACGACCTGACGGTTCATCCGGGGGCAGTACTCGATCTGGAAAGTAGCGGCTCCACAGTTGCCGGGAAACGATGTACATTTCCGTTTGAACGCGGGAAAACTCGGCTTCAGCATCCGCCAGAACCTCGTCAGCTGATACTCCGGCATTCAGCACCAGTCGCAGTTTTTCACCAAACAATTCGCGTCCAAGTCGCCATTCTCCATTCGCTCGCAGGCGTTTGCTGTCTTCCAGAAATACCTGATGCTCATTCAGTGCAGCGATGGCCACTTTGGCAGCACTGCGAAGTGCATCCGTCTGGTCCGACGCCCCCGCGAGTTCAAAGATTCCCTTTTCATAAAAACCAATCGCCCCACGATTTTGAAGGATGGCCGTATCAAGAATGGAAGGAGGTGATTCACGCAGAGTCTCGCGGGCAACCTTGACAATGCGTGGGATTTCTCTGATCCTCGCAATGGCGTTGCGAAGGTTTGTTTCTTTCGGAAGTGTTGACTGCACAAGCAGTGAATAGACGCTGTCGCTGATGTAGCTGCCGTAGGTGCGCGGGTCCTCTTCGAAGGGGCGAGTATTCTCTGAAAGCCAGATGTTCCGTTCCAGATCATCTTTCAGGATTTCAAAATCAATCTGACCATTGCGACTCAGGCTATCATAAGGGACTTCGCTGGTCAGGCGCTGAAGCTGAGATTTGTAATGTGCCAGCCAGCCCTTGCGTGCTTCCGCAGAAATGTCGTCCAGCAGATGATCAAAGCGATGGTCCCCAAGCATCGTCGCTTCCAGCGGACGCATCTGAAACGATTCGTCCAGATGGCGACGATAGAATTGCTCCAGTTTTTCGTCAGCAGACTGGCCCATCACAGTAGATGGCAGGGTAAGACACCAAAGCAGACAGCAAATCAGAGGTTGAACACGCATCAAAAACATCCAAACCGAAGATCGAACATCGGGACAGACACCTGCGACGCACCATGTGAAGCAGAGCCTTTTTTTGCGGGGACCGGACACAGGGCGGCGTGTTGCAAAGTCTAGTCTTCCGCTGCAGCGATGGGAATCCGTCCATGAATTCAGCTTCAAAGTTGCGGCAGCCTCTGAAGTTCCGTGGCCATACACCCGGTTTATCCAGAACCGGAAACTTGATGAAGGAACACAATCTTAGCTCATCGCCAGAATCGCCATTGCGATGTTTGACAGATTGAAAAGGAAATGCACAAGTACCACAGTAAGATAGCTCCGACGCCTCATGTAGGCGTAACCCAGCGTGAAGGAAAGCGGCAACAGGGCCAGTGAATCCGGAAAGCCATGAGCCAGAGCGAACAGAACGGATGACAGTATCCAGCCGATACGCTTACGTCCGGCCTGAACCACGCCCCCCAGCAACACGATACGAAACTGCAGTTCCTCCGCAAGTGGTGCCACAATTACGGCAGTGACGGCGATCAGTACCATCAGTTCACGGCCAACTCCCGAACCAAGCATTTCCAGCAGCGGATTACTTTCCGGCATCTTCCCTGTCAGCCCTGAAATCAATTCCACCAGCAAAAAACGAAGCAGCATCGTGGGAAACCATGCGGCAAGAAATATTTCGACCGCGTACCGACACTCCAATAGAAAGCGAAGCGGTTCGCTGCAGAAATTGTCTGAATCCAATGACTGTTTTGCACTGTTCAACCGCGGCAAATCGGTACTCGGGAAAGTGGGGCTATCCGATGCCGAGAAGGTGTGATTCGAAGGCGGGTATGGAACTGGTATGGTGGCGTTTGCGGAATTGGTATCACGAGAAATTGATGCCAGAGGGGAATCACCAAAGGGTGTGCCCAAAGCGCTGTCGCTTTCCTGGACACGTTGCTCCGCTGCCTGACGCCGCTCCTGCATGGTCGCAAAGATCACGGAGCCTCCCAGCAGTGTTGAAAGCAGGAAATTTAGAAGAATAATCGCAAAGATATTGTCTCGAGCGTTCCTGAGTTTTTCCTGTGTCAGCACTTTCCTGTCCACAACGACAGCAGGCAGGCCTGCTGCGGAATCCGCGGAGCCTGAATTTAATGTGTTGGCGTGGTCCGGGGAGGCCGTGGAAGCGGACGCCTCGGCGCCCTTGACAATCTGTTCCGCTGCCTGTTCCGCTGCTGCCGTCGTTGCCTTCTCTTCTGTTGGTACAGGGTCGTCGACTGGCTGAAAACTGACAGAGATTTGCGCCAGGACCCACATCAGCGAAATCACGCCGGTAAAATACGTGACTATCGGTGGTACACGCAGAAATCTGCGATTCGCCTGCGGCAGCGAGTGCCCGATACTAAAGAATCGCCGACACCAGAGTGTGCCTGTCATGATGCTGGCGACAAAAAGTGTCAATCCCAGCGCAAGGGCAAACGCCTGATTGCTTGTCAGTGGTAACTGCGGGTCCGCCTGGGCCAGTAATTTCCCCCCAATTTCACTCAATAAAAGATAGCCAGGGCAAAGAAAGCCAGGACATCCATTAACGGCATTTGTCATTCGTTCACTGAGTTTCGTTCATCAGTACAAACAATCAGGACGTTGAAACACCTAATGCTGACTCGGATCGGTATCCCGCAGAAATTTTTCGGAATGGCTCGACCCGATGCATTCTCACCTCTACCATCAGCATCTCAATATCAAAACGTGGAGAATCGCGATTGTCGACTATTCTTGACCAAATCATCGAACAGAAACATCGGGAAATTTCTGCTTCCCGATATCAGATATCACTGGAAGACCTCGAACGGCAACTGGTCGATGCGCCAGCCCCCCGTGGTTTTTTGCGCGCTCTGAAGTCAGCCTCAGCGCCGGCGCTGATCGCGGAAGTCAAGAAGGCGTCTCCTTCGGCGGGGCTCATCCGGCCGAATTTTGACCCAGTCCTGATCGCCAGGGAGTATCAGTCTTCCGGCGCTGCCTGTCTGAGCATCCTGACGGACGAAAAATTCTTTCAGGGACATCTCGACTATCTTCGGCAGGTGCGAAAAAGCGTCAGCATTCCTGTGATGCGGAAAGAGTTCATCATTGATCGTTATCAGATTGCAGAAGCGCGGCTGGCCGGCGCGGATTGCGTCTTACTCATCGCCGAATGCCTCGACGATACGCTGATGCAGGATCTGTACAACTATGCTCAGCAGCTGGGAATGGATGTGTTGATCGAACTCTATGATCTCCCCAATGTCAGTCGAGTTCTTGCTACGGGAACTGAATTGCTGGGGATCAATAACCGCGACCTGAGAACTTTCAGGACATCTCTGGAACACACATTTCTGGTCAAACAGCAGGTTCCGAACAGCGTGCTCCTGGTAAGTGAAAGTGGAATCGCGACGAATTCCGATATTCAACGTCTTCGAGCCGGCGGCATTGGCGCGGTCCTTGTCGGCGAATCCCTGATGCGGCAGCCAGACATTTCCATGGCCGTACGGCAGCTCATGCAGGGCTCCGCTGACTGAAAACAGCCCGGCGAATAGTGGTCCTGCACCAGGTATCCGCCAATTGCAGCTCGGGCCATCCACCCAGGAAGGCTGCAAGCCGTTTCGTCTCGGCTGCAGTATTCCGGGGGCCACTCTTGCCACGTAATGGGCGGTGTGTTCTGGTAATGACAAAAGCAAGGGATTCGTCGGTTCCGCAGATTGCCGTGATGATGTGGAAAGCAACGGGGGCGTTGCTGAGTTCGGGACTGCGTGGTAGCCCCCGTGCGTCTGGCGTGGAGGCTCGAAAAAAGACAGCTTTTGAAGAAAGGTGGGTGGCCCTGCCGGCGAAGTAGTCGGCCCCTGATTATGAGTGATCGTTTGGCGGGCCCTGGAAACCTGGGGGGATTGGCGAACGGGAAATTCCCACAGACGCGGAACTGGACGGACCTGATGGTGTGGAGGGTGTGAGAGTTGGAGTGTGGAGTGATCGCCAGTATCATTCGACAACGGGCAGAGAGAATTTTGCAGGGGTCTGATTGTTAAATTTTTGTCCGAGTTAAGGACATGGATTGCCTTGCTGCTGTGGGGAGTGTGGTGTTTCTGAAGCGCCGCGGCAGGACCTTTTGGCGGGCGGGTTGTGTGGTTGGACGCGGATTGCGGTTGATTTTCAGAACGGGTCACAACGGGGGTTGCGGCCTGTTTGAAACCCTTTTGCAAATTTCGTACTCTGCGGGAACCAGTTCAATGAAATAGTGTACCAGTCGGCTCTGCACTTTTGGGCCGGCGTGCGTTGTGTTTTTTGCCGTGGCAGTTGAAAAGACCGCAAGGAATTTTCACTGTGAAAATCCATCCTCTGCTGAAGGCCACGCTGTGTGAGTCTGTGGCGGGGGTAGCGAGCAACACGAGTGGTGTTCTGGCGACCAGCCGGAGGATCATTTGGGTTCAGGGGGATGCCCCTTGTTAGGAAGATTGAAACCTTCGTTATGGACGAACTGAATCACGAATGTGGTGTTGCTGCTGTGTATCACCTGAATTCAGGGGGTATCAGTCCGCTGATCCCAAAGCTGCGAAGGAAAGACAAGACGTTTACTGACCCCACCACTGAGGATCCCGTGGCTGTCAGAAACCGAGCTTCCCGGCTGGTTCCGGGAATGCTTTTGGACATGCAGAATCGCGGGCAGCTTGCGGCCGGGATCACCAGTTACAATCCGCAGCGCCTGCAGCTGATACAAACTCACAAGGATGTGGGGGGTGTTGCGGAAGTCTTCCGCATGAACCATGAGGATCGCTACAAGAATCTGATGGCAGAGCATGCGGGGCAGGCTGCAATTGGTCACGTCCGGTACGCGACGTGTGGCAAGGACGATCCCACTTATGCGCAGCCTTTTGAGCGTCAGCATATTGCGAGATCCAAATGGTTCAGCTTTGCGTTTAACGGGCAACTCGCGAATTATCTGGAATTGCGTGAAGAAATTCTGCAGACGACCGATTTTCATCTGATACGTGAAACGGATACGGAAGTTCTGCACCATTTGATTTCGCATGAATTGTCAGTGAACGCTTCGATAACTCCTGTAGAACTTCTCAAAACGCTTGCAAAAAAACTGGACGGCTCCTGGAACATTGTCTTTCTGAATGCCCGTGGTCAGATGTTCGTATCGCGCGATCCTCTGGGAATGCGGCCGCTCTGTTATGCCCGGGAAGGTTCTTTGTTTGCCGCGGCCAGCGAGAGTGTTGCATTGACGCATTTGGGCTTTGCCGACAGCAATGTTCACAATGTGCCTCCCGGGCACGTTGTGATTGTGGATGGCGATTCTGTCACCGTGGAAAAGTATGCGGAAAGTCCCAAACAGGCTCACTGCTTTTTCGAATGGATCTATTTTGCCAACGCGGGAAGTTCGTTTGACAACGCCGGCGTTTATCTTTCGCGAAAGCGGCTCGGTGAAGAGTTGGCGGCTCGCGAGACGCTGAGTATCGGGGACGACGTCATCGTTGTTCCGGTTCCAGACACCGCCAAGGCTGCAGCGGACAGTATGGCGTTTCAGTTAAAGGTTCCGTCGCTCGAGGGCTTGATTCGCAACAGGTATATCGGGCGAACCTTTATTGAGGGCAACAACCGAGCGGACAAAGTCCGTATGAAGTACACGCCGCTTCCGGAAATCATGGAGGGGAAACGTGTGTTGCTCGTGGATGACTCAATTGTCCGCGCAACAACGCTGCGAGAACTGCTGGCACTCCTGAAATCGCGTGGGCGAGCGAAGGAAATTCATGTTCGAATTGCCTGCCCCCCGATTATTGCTCCGTGTTTTTACGGAATTGACATGTCAACAGTCAGCGAACTCTTCGCTCCGGGGTTCATGTCAGGACCAGTGATTACGGAAGAGGAGCAGGATGCGATGGCTCGCGAGATCGGTGCCGACAGCCTGCGCTATCTGCCAGTGGAGGCGTTATCTGCTTGTGTCGGCCTCCCGGCATCCTCGCTGTGTCAGGCCTGTGTGAATGGTGTTTATCCTACCGCGGCGGGCGCAGAAATGTATCAGAAGGCACTGGTGAAGGATCAGCAGGTGCAGTTGCGGGCATGTGGCGGCCCGGTTGTGCCTGAGAATGGCGAAGGCAGCAGGATTTACGGATGATCGGCAACTGGTGGAAGGGTGTTGCCGCGGAGTAACCGTCTGGTTCGCAGCCCGGCTGTCGTTGAGCCTTCCCGGAGGGACCCCTCGATTATCTGTGCAGGTAAGTCAATAACGTGAATGCAACAGCCTTCCGTACGTTGTGTATTGTCATTTCTGAGGTTTTTCCGACGTTTTCTGGCAGTCTTGCTGTCATTCCGCCGAACGATCCAGGGCGGTGATTTTATGGATATCGAACGATTACGGCGGGAGATCACTTTCGAGGCTGCCCGCCTGCTGAGTCATCGGCAGGAAACGAATTACACGCGTGCGAAGTGGCGCGCTGCTCGTGCGATTACTCGCAGCTATCTTCCGCCGGAAGCCCTGCCCACTGATTTCGAGATCCGTCAGGCTCTGGATCAGATTGTCGCACCGGACAGTCGCAGTAAGGCTCAGGATGCCACCAGGGATGACCAGCGATATCAGTACTTCCTGTCACTGTTGCTGCCACTGGACAGGGTGACTCAGGATAGGGCGTCTCATCCGGAGGGCGACGTGCTTTATCATAGCCTGCAGGTCTTTGAACTGGCCTGTGAGCGTTGTCCATGGGATGAAGACCTGTTGCTGGCAGCGTTGATGCATGATGTTGGCAAAGGAATTGATCCGATGGATCATATTTCTGCGGGGCTTGCCATGCTAAAGGGGTCTGTGTCCGAACGAGTACTGTGGTTGATTGAGAATCACGGATTGGCCCAGCGAGTTCTGGATGGAACTGCGGGAGTACGGGCAAAACGGCGACTCACAAATTCTGACGACTGTGAAGCCCTTGATATCCTGACGATTTGCGATCGAGAGGGGCGATTGCCTGGACGCCGGGTGCGAACTCCGGAAGAGGCTCTTCAGTATTTGCGGGACCTGGAAGCAGAAAACAGCGACTGCGAATACAGGTAGTCGAAGAATCGAGGGTTCTTTTCGTTTTCACGCGGCATTTCTGTTGCCTTCAGCGGTCCTGTTCACAGCGGGAATTTTGGAATGTGGGCGGGGCAAGCACATTTCCTCAGAGATATCACCCGTCGTGTGCGGCCTGTACTAGAGCGAATCTGCGGAATGCTGCGTATTGGCGCAGATGTTGCTCATTTGAGCGAGCGATGTTGACTCATGTCCCGGATTCCCAAGTTGAATGGCTGGGATTTGCAAATCCACGAATTAAACTAGTCATCCGCAACCCACGACTGCACACTTTTAGTGCAATCTTTGGCATCTTTTTTGAGCAGGCACATTGTGTCAACGATGAATAAGGCAGATGGCGAGAATACTCTGATTAACGGTCTGATCGGTAATAGCCCGCCGATGCTGGAAGTGTATCGGATGACCCGCAAGGTGGCTCCGACAACCGCGACAGTACTTTTGACAGGAGAAACGGGAACGGGTAAGGAGTTGATTGCGCGGGCGCTGCACGAGTTAAGCCCGCGAGCAACCGGTCCATTTATTCGAGTGAACTGTGGGGCTTTGTCTGAAAGTCTGCTTGAGAGTGAGTTGTTTGGTCACGCCAAAGGTGCTTTTACGAGTGCGATAGAGAATCGGACCGGGCGATTTGAAGCAGCACATGGCGGCACGATATTTCTTGATGAGATTAACAGCGTCAGCTATCAACTGCAGGTAAAGCTTTTGCGAGTGCTGCAGGAGCATGAGTTTGAGCGCGTTGGAGACACACGCACGATTCGGGTGGATGTGCGTGTGATTGCAGCGACTAACGTTGATCTTCAGGATCAGATCACTGCCGGACGATTTCGCGAGGATCTTTTTTACCGACTGAACGTCATACCAATCTACCTGCCGGCACTGCGTGAGCGGGGGGACGACATTACGGCCCTTGTGAATTTCTTTGTATGGCGATATGCCCAGGCAAACCGCATAACATCAGGCAAGGTGCATCCGGAGGCTCTGAAATTTCTCCTGCAGTACGACTGGCCGGGGAACGTGCGGGAACTTCAGAATTACGTGGAGCGGGCTTTGGTGCTCTCATCAAACGGAGAGATCAGTGCGGACCTGCTGCCTCCTCATGTGCGAGGACTGGCGCCAATGCGGATTGGACGTCGCTCATCGGACGATCTGGGATCAATTTGCACGGAACTGGTCAGTCGTCGACTTTCTGAAATCAGTGAAGACAGTTTGGATGCCTACGCGCACGTCATTAACTTCGTTGAGAAAGAACTGATCCTGCAGGTGCTGCGTCAGAGCCAGGGTGTTCAGACACGCACCGCGACGCGTCTTGGTATCAATCGCAACACGCTCCATAAAAAGATTGAAGATCATAATCTGGGTGCTGAAGCCCGCTGAAATTCCTTCCAGGGTATTCGCTCGCTTTTTTCGTGCCTTCGCTGCCTGTGGCAACACTGTGCACTGTCAGGTGAGACGCCCGACAGCCGCGAAATGTGCGGACAGGCAGTCAGCTGCGTACTCAACTCACACGCCCATCGGCTGGGACGAACCGATCCGAGGCGTGTTGTGACACAGTGTCTCAACCACCTCCCTCGTTCTAACTGGCGTTCAGCAGTGGTTCCCCAAAGGGATGGGTGCCACCGTGTTCGGAAGCAGGAAACTGTTCCTGTTACTTTTGCGTCGCTCAAAGTAGCAGGAACTCTCCGAGTGCCGTCCGCCGGGGTTTTGTTGGGGAAGAGGCTGTTGCCGGTGTGAAGAGGCTACGTTGGGACGAAGATACTGCGGCATGTGGAAAATCCCTGCGACTTTGAAACATTTACAGGGGACGAGGCGTGCCTGACAGCTTAATTTTCCTCAATGGTGTCACCAGAAAGCTGCAGTCGCCCGCAGTGACCGTGACCATCGCCACTGCTCCCTCGTCTGATTGCGGTGCGCAGTTTTACTCCGGAATTCCCGGAAATCGCGGAATCCGGGATTTCGTTCGCCGATGTCCAGCGACAGTCGCCGTTTCAAATTCTGTGCAGAAGGGTAAACTGCAGGGGGTGTGGAACAGAGTTCAGAGTCTCGGCGGCGTCCATTTGTGCAAGCACGGCAGTTGGGGTCTGCTGATAGCAGCATGATGCAGATCTCTGAAGTTCTGTCCGCATTCGATTCTGCTTGTGTCCCATTTGCCGAGTGATGGTTACAGACAGGCAGGAGGGCGATTGTGGGCATTCGCAGCGAAGATGGAATCCGAACAGGTGATCCCGGCAGCATTGCCGTTGTGAAGAAGGCATTCAGCATGAATTCTGAACAGTGGAACGTGGATAGCCAGCTTCGGCAGCTTCGGGAACTTCAGTTCGTTGCGTTGGAGTCTCAGCGGCGAGTTTCCGGGATTCACCATGAGTTGCAGGAGATTGATGAACGGGAAACGGACGCGATTGAAAAGCTTCGGCAGGACCACGATTTTCAGCTGGGAAAGCAACTGGACCTCGTAAGAAGAGAATGGGAAGAACGGAACCGGACGCTGGTGCAGAACAGTGAGGAGCATCGAGAGCGACGGGCAGGCAATTCGTCGAGTCGCCTGCGGCAGCTGGAAATCCAGCTGATGGAGTCTGTCAGTGCGGTCAGGACTCGCCTGCAGCACGAGCTTTGGGTACTTCAATCCGTCTGTGATGAGAATCAGGAGGATACGCCAGTTCGGTATTCCGAGCGTGCTCGGGGAGAATTTCAGACACAGCGAAAATGGCTGGAACAGCGATTTGCGGAGCTGGACGAACGAGTCCGACTGAGTTACGAGTATCTGAAGGAGTGCCACGCCGGCATGGAATTGACTGCACCGCCCCCGGTAGCGGAAGCGAAGTCTCGTGACGCTGCGCGTGGAACAGCGGCCGAGTTCGCAGATCGAGCATTGGTAGCGGCCATGGCAATTGACCGACCGTCTCTGCCGCAGTGGATTGCCGGTGGGCGAATTTTTGGCCTTGGAATTCTGATCTTTCTGATCGTGTCTGTGTTTGTGACGATTGCCAGGGCCGATATCGTCTTGTTTCTCAACCCTTCTGCGGGACAGCCCGACTGGCAGTGGCTGGGTGTCTCCTGCGGAATTGGGATAGGCACGGCTTTTCTGCTTGTCATGGTGTTGCTGAGCAGGGTGCAAAGCAGTCTGCGAGGGGCTTTTGAAGAAATGCTGCAGTGTATCTCGAATGCAAAGGCGCTGGCGGAATTCTGGGAGTCACGCAGTCTTGTGGAGCTAAAGAAGCTGGAATCGGCAGCGGAAAAATGGAGTGCGGAAGTTCTGTTGCGGCGTGAGCAGCACAGGATGGCATTATCGAATGCTGCGGAAACGGAAATTCTGCAGCTGACCGAGGACGTTGAGCAAAAGATGGACGACGAAAAGCAGGCGTGTGATCGCGAGCTTTCCAGCCTCGCTCAGGAGCATAATCGTCAGCTGCATCAGAGTGAGGAGTCGCAGACTCAGGAAATCGCCGCAATACGACTCCGACAACGTGACGACTTTCAGAAGTCGATGCGATCTGTTCTTGACCAGCATCGCAGTCGCCGCCAGACACTGACACTGGAATTGTCAACCGTCATTGCTCAGTGGAAGAATGGTCTGGCAGCAGCGAGGGTGCTGACGTCTGTTTCGCGAGATCGAGCGGCAATTTTTCCTGGCTGGGATCGGATGAAGGATGCGCACTGGCGAGTGCCCGCAGAACTTCCGGAAGTGCTGCCAGCCGGCCTCCTGACTGCGGAGTTTCCGGACGTACCGGAAAAGGACCTGATCCATCAGGAACCGCTCTGCTTTCGAGTGCCAGCGTTGCTGCGATTTCCGCAGGACATGTCGATCTGTGTGCAGCATGACGCGAGTGGCCGTGAACCGGCACTGGACTTTATTCGAGCCATTCTACTGCGGCTTCTTACCAGCATTTTTCCGGGGCGTGTGCAGTTTACACTGATTGATCCGGTAGGGCTGGGTCAGAGCTTTTCAGCGATGATGCATCTGGCTGATTTTGATGAATTACTGATCAGTAACCGGATCTGGACGGATTCCGTACAGATCCGCGATCGACTGCAGAAGGTGACAGAGCACATGGAGAGTGTGTTTCAGACGTACCTACGCAGCGAGTTTGAAACGATTGAAGATTACAACAGGGCTGCCGGTGAAGTCGCGGAGCCTTATCACTTTGTCGTGGTCGCTGGTTTTCCCACGGGTTTCACAGAAGAAGCTTCGAGGCATCTGACAAGTATTCTTACCAGCGGCCCAAGATGTGGCGTGCATGCCATCATTGCGTGGTCCCCTGAGCAGTCGCTGCCCAGAAGTTTTGATCCGGAAAATCTGCGTACCTGCTGTCAACAGTTCCGAGTACAGAATGGGCGAGTCGTCCCGGAGACGTTGCTGGCAGAGCAACGCCGTGCCACTGCTGGTATGCAGAGTTTGCTGGAGACGGACGTTTCGTCTGTGAAGCCATCACCCCAACTGATTGCTGAAGTTGCCGGACCGGGATTTGAAGTGTTGACCGCACCAGATGCCAGTACCTACGTCAGTCTTGTCCGAATGGCCGGGGAGCAATCCCGGGATGCCCGACGAGTTGAGGTCTCGTTTTCGCGAATTGCGCCGCGGGCCGAGGTCGTATGGAGTCTGAGTACGGCTGATGGCGTTGACCTGCCTATCGGCAGGGCTGGCGCGGCGCGCCTGCAGTATCTGCGTCTGGGCCGTGGGACCAGTCAGCACGTGCTGATTGCGGGAAAAACAGGTTCCGGTAAATCAACGCTGATGCACATTCTGGTCACCAACATGGCGTTGTATTACAGCCCGCGAGAGATTGAATTCTATCTGATTGACTTCAAAAAGGGTGTAGAGTTTCGGACGTATGCCGACTGCAGACTGCCGCATGCCCGAGTGATTGCCATTGAAAGTGATCGGGAGTTCGGGCTGAGTGTTCTGGAACGGCTGGATGAGATCCTGCAGGAGCGAGGCGATCTGTTTCGTTCGCGAGGAGTTCAGGATGTGCCGGCGTTTCGCAGGATGTGTCCGAACGAATTAATGCCGCGATTGCTGTTGCTGATCGATGAGTTTCAGGAGTTCTTTACATCAGAGGACAGAGTGTCATCGCGAGCCGCGTTGCTCCTCGACCGTCTGATCCGCCAGGGGCGTGCATTCGGGATTCATGTCGTGCTGGGATCACAGACGCTGGGCGGTGCCTATTCTCTTGCCCGAAGTACCTTGGGCCAGGTTGCAGTACGAATTGCACTGCAGTGCAGCGAAAGTGATGCCCACCTGATTCTGAGCGAAGACAATTCTGCCGCCCGTTTGCTGACTCGGCCGGGTGAAGCAATCTACAACGATGCTAATGGCATGATTGAAGGCAATCATCCATTTCAAATTGCATGGCTGGACGAGGAAAAGCGAGAGGCCCTGCTGGGACAACTCCAGTTTCGATCAGACTTACCGAAAACACGGCCAGATCGAATGATCGTGTTTGAAGGCAATGTGGCTCCCTTAATTGAGGACTGCCGTGCGATTTTGAAGTGGGCCCATACCGTATCGAAAGGCGATTATGCTGACGAATCCGGAATTCCGGTCTGGATCGGTGATCCTGTGGCAATTGCAGAACCAGTCTGTATCGAGTTTCACAGGTCCGGGGGACAAAACCTGCTGATTGTCGGCCAGGAAGGCGATACGGCCGACGCGATGATTGTCAGTGCGGCCATCAGTTGCCATCTGTTGAGACAAACGACAGGCAGAAACAGGTCGTCCGAGCTGGTCCTGCTGCATGACGGTCGCGATCGAGCTTCATGGCAGAGATTTGCAGCGTCCGCGTTCTGCGGCAAACAATTCGGTTTTGGGCTGCGCGAGTCTGGGGACGTCGATGTCGTTCTGGAGGAATTCTGGAATCGCATGACGACTCGGGAAGCAGCGCCCGATAGCGACGACAACAGCCAGATTTTTCTGGCCATCAGAAATCTGGGGCAGTTTCGTTCGCTGCGCCGTGACGACGACGATTTTGGTCTTGGCAGTTTCGGAGCATCGAAGGAGATCACGACGGCAACACGGCTGAGTGATCTGATTAAAAAAGGACCGCTGGTCGGCATCCATGTGCTGATCTGGTCGGACACCTTTTCCAATGCTCTGCGATGGCTTTCCACGTCACTGCTGAGAGAATTTGATTCGCGAATTGCATTTCGACTGAATCAGACGGACTCTGCCAGCCTGATTGACACCCCGGCTGCCGCATCACTGACGCAGGGTCGAGCCATTCTTTATCGTGATCAGACGGGAACAGCCGATCGTTTTCGTCCCTTTGGCTGGCCATCAGAAGCATGGCTGCGAAGCATCACGACGGAGTCATCAAAGTCAATCGGGGCCGCCCCGATACCGACCGCTGCCCCGGTTATCACGGACGCACCAGCTACAGAAGACCCTGACATCGATCAGCTGATTATTGAATAAGGCCGGGAGGCAGAAACAAAATCAGCCGGAGGTGTAAACCGTCCGGCTGGTGTTTTCAGCGACTGCGAAA
Source organism: uncultured Planctomycetaceae bacterium (assembly GCA_903871805.1). Taxonomy (GTDB): domain Bacteria; phylum Planctomycetota; class Planctomycetia; order Planctomycetales; family Planctomycetaceae; genus SXXK01. Next base: position 33,214 of record CAIQIE010000101.1, read on the forward strand.
TGGGTAACAATCAGCCCTTCGCAAGTTGTCGCAGAACGGTGTGAAGAATTCCGCCATTTCGGTAGTACACAACCTCGACAGGGGTATCGATGCGACAGGTGGTCACGAAGAGAATGACCTCGCCATCCGGTTTTCTGGCCATGACTTCGACCGCCTGGCGGGGAGCCAGTTTGTCATTGAGGCTGATATCAAAGGTCTCAGTTCCATCGAGTCCGAGGGATTCGCGGCTTTCGCCTTCGCGGAACTGCAGAGGGAGCACTCCCATACCCACAAGGTTTGAGCGGTGAATGCGTTCGAAGCTGGTAGCAATAACAGCACGAACACCCAGCAGGTAGGTTCCTTTGGCCGCCCAGTCACGACTTGATCCGGTGCCGTATTCTGCGCCAGCCAGTACCACCAACGGTGTTCCGTCTTCGCGATACTTCATTGCGGCGTCATAAATAGACGTTTGTTCTCCACTGGGGAAGTGGATGGCGACGCTGCCTTCGGTGCCTGGTGCGATCAGGTTTTTCAGACGGATATTGGCAAAAGTGCCGCGAGTCATCACGCGGTCATTTCCGCGACGTGCTCCATACTGATTGAAGTCTTCCGGTTTGACACCCTGAGCCTGCAGGTACTTTCCTGCGGGGCTGTTGGCCTTAATGGAACCCGCAGGACTGATATGGTCAGTTGTCGTGGAATCGCCAACGGACACGAGGCAGCGTGCTGATTCAATGGATTGAATCGGGGCCGGTTCTAAAGGCATATCCACGAAGAACGGGGGTTCCTGCACGTACGTGCTTTTTTCATCCCACTGGTACAGGTCTCCTGTGCTTCCGGTGATTTTCTGCCATTCCGGAGGTCCCTGTGTAGCCTGCCCGTACTGCTCCGTGAACATTTCCGGAGTCATGGACGAAGCAACGGTTGCAGCAATCTCCTGCTGAGACGGCCAGAGGTCTTTCAGGTAGACGTCGTGTCCGTTCTGGTCCTGACCAAGTGGCTGTGTGACGAGGTCAATGTCCACTGTTCCGGCAATTGCGTAAGCAACGACCAGCGGAGGGCTGGCGAGGTAGTTTGCTTTGACCAGCGGATTGACACGACCTTCGAAATTGCGATTTCCGGAGAGCACCGCGGCGGCAATCAGGTCACCGGATGTTACTGCTTTGGCGACAGGCTCCGGCAGGGGTCCACTGTTCCCGATACAGGTAGTGCAGCCGTAGCCTACAGTTTGAAAGCCGAGGGCATCCAGCGCTGTATCCAGCCCCGCCTTTTTCAGGTACTCAGTAACGACGCGACTTCCAGGGGCCAGGCTGGTCTTGACCCATGGTTTTCGCTGAAGTCCGCGAGCGACGGCGTTGCGAGCGACGATGCCGGCAGCCAGCATGACACTGGGATTGCTGGTGTTGGTACAGCTGGTGATGGCCGCGATAACGACAGCGCCATCCGTAATCTCAGAACTGTTTCCGGGTTCTTCCACTTTGACCGGTGCTGAAGCCTGAGCCTTGCCAAAGGATGGCATGGCTTTTTTCCATTCCTGCAGCATGTCCTTCAGCAGGATGCGATCCTGAGGCCTTCGAGGTCCGGCAAGGGATGGTACGACATCGGCGAGGTTGAGTTGCAGCGTGCTGGTGAATCGTGGTTCCGGAGAAGTCGGCGTGTGGAACAGCCCCTGCTCTTTATAGTAGCGTTCGACCAGATCAATCAGCTGCTTTGGCCGTCCAGTGCGTTCCATGTACCGAAGAGTTTCGGCATCGACCGGGAAGAAGCCCATGGTAGCACCGTACTCGGGGGCCATGTTTGCCAGAGTTGCCCGGTCGGCGAGACTGAGGGTTTCCAGGCCGGGGCCGTAGAACTCCACGAACTTCCCGACCACTTTGTGTGCTCGGAGCATCTGCGTGACGGTGAGCACCAGATCGGTGGCGGTGGACCCTTCCGGAAGTTGTCCGGTCAGGCGGAATCCGACGACTTCCGGGGTCAGCATGTAGATCGGCTGTCCCAGCATGACCGCTTCTGCTTCGATGCCGCCGACACCCCAGCCAACCACACCAAGACCGTTGATCATGGTTGTGTGACTGTCGGTGCCCACCAGGCTGTCTGGATACGCAACGCCGTTGGTCGTCATCACCACGTTGGCCAGATACTCGAGGTTGACCTGATGGACGATCCCGGTCGCTGGCGGAATGACTCGGAAGTTGTTGAAGGCTTTCTGGCCCCAGCGCAGGAACTGGTATCGTTCCATGTTGCGTTCAAATTCGATCTCGACATTTCTCTGCAGAGCAAAGCGGCTGGCAAACTCGTCTACCTGAACACTGTGGTCAATCACAAGATCGCAGGGTACGAGCGGATTGATCTTTTTAGGATCTCCGCCCATGCGAACCATAGCGCTGCGCAAAGCCGCCAGGTCGACAACGGCCGGCACACCGGTAAAGTCCTGCAGGACAACTCGGCCTGGCTTGAACGGCACTTCAATTTCCGCTGGCTTTGCTGCATTCCAGTTTGCCAGGTTGTTGACATCGTCTGCCGTGACCACGAAGTTGTCAACATTACGCAGGCAGGCCTCCAGAAGCACGCGGATGGAGTACGGCAGAGTTTCAATGTCCCCGATACCGTCTTCCATCAGTTTTCGCAGGCGAAAGTACCTGTAATTTCCTGAAGAGGTGGACAACGTTGCTTCTGCACCGAACGGATTGGCTGTGCTCATGTCTTGACTCAGGGAGTTCTGAAGAAAACCGGGAAAATCGATTACGTGCCCGACCTGGCGATGAACGGGCGGCAGTTTGAAACCGGACACCGATAAAGCCATAGTCTAACACGTAAAACTCAACATTCGAAGGAAATGCGTGCCCCTCGGAGAGCGCATTGTAGAAAACCATGATGCTCCCGCAATTGCCAACCAATCCCTCCGTACATTGCGAGAATTTTCGCGAAAAAACACTGAAAATTCTACGGAATTCCGAGGATCGGTCGGATCAGCAGCCACGTGCCAATCGTCAGGATCGGAACCCCCACGAGGTTCAGGAGCAGGCCCCTTCTGGCCATTTCGGCAGCCGGAATTCGGCCCGTACTGAACACAATCGCATTCGGGGGCGTCCCAACTGGCAGCATAAAGCCCGCGCTGGCAGCAAGTGTGGCCGGTACAAACAGCATGCGGGGGTCGAGATTCAGAGGTGCGGCAAGTGCCAGCAATGCCGGAAGAATCGCGTTGATCGTCGCCACGTTGCTGGTCAGTTCGGTCAGAAGGACCAGAATCATGCAGACCACGGCAACCACGATCCACGCTGGCTGACCACTGAGGGGCCCCTGCAGAGATGAGGCAATCCACCCGGCCAGATGCGTACTTTCAAAGGCAGATGCCAGCGCGAATCCACCTCCAAACAGCAGAATCATGTCCCACGGCAGTTTTGTTGCCGTGCTCCAGTCCATCAGCGGAATCTGACGCTGCAAAACATCACGCTCACCCGACGGAAGAATGAAAATCAGCACCGACATGAAAATTGAAACAGTCGCATCGGAGATCGCCCCGCGGGCCAGCAGAGTTGCCGGCAGATTTTCATCAGACGAGATGGCACCCACAATCCGTGCCAGCAGCGACTGCCATCCGGAAAACACCGTGACGCTTCCAAACACCAGCGGCTCACGCAGAATCCACAACAAGGCTGTGGATACGAAAATCCACGCCATTCTTCGCTCCGCCACAGACATCTTTCCCAGAGACTTCATACGATCCGTAAGAATGTTTCGCAACGCCCGATCCTGAGACGATGTCTGTGGAAGCTTCCACACCAGACTGCCAACGACCACCGCCAGATAGAACATGGCTATCGGACCACAGGCCAGCAACCATTCCGAAAAATAGATATCCGGTGCGTCCGGAAGCTGCTTGCGATAAATGCCAATCGCAACACTGTTTGTCGGACTGCCAACGAGGGTCGCCATTCCACCCAGAGTCGATGAGTAGGCAAGTGCAAGCAGCAGCGGAACGGATAACTGCTTTGCGCGACCCCGTCCTGTCGCCGAATCTTCGTCCTCCACCACACGCAGCATCGCCAGGCCGATAGGTAACATCAGCATTGTCGTGGCGGTGTTGCTGATCCACATCGACAGAAAAAACGTGGCAAGCGAAAATCCGATCACCATCCGACGGGGACTGACACCGGCCACAGAAATAATCCCCAGCGCAATTCTGCGATGCAGCCCCCAACGCTCGATACCAAGCGCAATGAGCATACCGCCCAGGTACAGAAACAGACTGTCTTCAACGAAGGATTTTGCAGTGTCTATCGAGGACTGAATCCCCAGCAGAGGAAACAGAGCCAGTGGCAGCAGACTGGTGGCCGCCATCGGAATGGCCTGCGTCATCCACAAACCGGCCATCACAACCGCAACCGCCACCAAACGATGGGCAGAAGCCGTCATGCCTGCCGGAGTTGGAACGAGGAATACCAACAGGCCAGTAAGGCACAGTCCGATCAAAAGTGCAGCGGAAATCGAACTCGATTCCGCCGGACAGCCGGCAGTCGTGTCTGGCAATTCCGACGACATCTGATTTCTCCATAATCCAGCAAACGCAGGGGCATGCCCACATCAGAACCCCCGAATGATGAGTACGGGGCCTTCACTAAAGGTAACCAACTACAGCGCTCGTTCGCAAACGTCATCGGCAACAACAACACTATTGGCTGTAAAGAGCTTGAAACAACTATCAACCCGCGTTGTTAACTTCTTTTGACACTTACCGCCCTGTGCCAATCAACAGATCTAAACAAAAGATCACTTTTTGACTGCAGCTCCCCCCTGAAAAATCTTCCAGGTTCTGACTAATCAGGACCTGTTTGTCCTTTCTGACCGCACTGCTGCCTCGCCTTGCGCGGTTCTCCCCGAGCTGATTGGCAACGTTATTGCGATTGCTATTGAAGCGGCATTCGTGCGGCCGTCATCTCACATCAGCATTAACGGCAGGTCAGCCCTTGGTCGAAACTCAGGACCTCCGGGACTGTGGCAACAACCCGGGCCCAAATCTCCCAGAACTCCCTGATCCGCACATCCACCCTGGATTTACAGGTCCTGAAATTCCACATAAACTGCACTACGGGAAAATCAAGACACTCTTGTGTTGATTTATAAGCTACCGGAAGTTGACAGTCGCTTTACTTATTTTAATCGCTGCCTCACAGCCATTCGGTTGTGGTACTGCACTCGTTTCTCAGTCAACATCATCCCTGATTCACTCTCAAAGAACCCAAATGTCAGACAAAAGCACCCACCTAAGCTGCGTTCTGAATTCCCTGTTATCCCTGGTGCAAAAGCCACAGCAGTTTCGCCGCTCGCGTCGTGCTGCTGTCCGTCAGGTTGAACGTCTGGAACAGCGTCAGTTGCTCGTCGGAGACATCAATGGCCAGGTGTATAATGACGTCAACCGTAATGCCATAAATGATGCGGGTGATCGAAGCCTGGCTGGCTGGACCGTGTTTCTGGATTCAAACGCCGACAGCGTACTAAATGCGGGTGAAAAGTTTACGACGACAGATCCTTCCGGCAAGTACGTGATGGTTGGTTTGGTTGCTGGCACCCACCGTGTAGCGGTTACGTTGCAGCCTGGTTTTACACCTCTGCCTGGACGCGCGAATGCCGTGACGGTGTCAGTTCGTGACCGTCGCGCTGTTTCAGCAAACTTTCCCCTTGTCACAGCCCCAATTACAACCGGCCGTATTACGGGCACCATTTTTGAGGACCTGAATGAAAATGGGATCAAGGACGTCGGGGATGGCAGTCTTTCAGGCTGGACTGTTTTTGCCGACACCAACAATGATGGTAGTTTCACAACCGGTGAGCCCTCAACAGTTTCCAACGCAGACGGCGATTATGTTCTGGCGACAGTGCCCTCCGGCACACTGAATATTTTCCAGATCCCGGTGGGCGGTTATCGCACCACCGCTGGTGGTTTGTTTCCGCTCCTCAATGCCCCGAACTCTCGCTCCGTGACGCTGGTCGCAGGCGGTACGGCGACTGCAAATTTCCCGAACTGGATTCCGCAGGTGGGAACCCTTCAGGGAAACGTCTGGAATGACAGCAACGGTGACGGCCTGCGCGGTGCCACAGAATTACCAATGGCTGCGCAAAGTGTCTACGTCGACCTGAATGCCAATGGGCTGCTGGATGCCGTAGAGCCTTCACGGACGACAGATGCCCTGGGGAACTATTCTTTCGTGGATATTCGGACGGGCGTTTATCAGGTTAATGAGCTGCTGCCGGCTGGTTTCATTACCTCCGAGGGCCGGCCGCAGTCAGCTTCGACACTTGTTGTTCGTGCAGGCACCAGTGTGGCGGATTTTTTCAACCTGCAACCACTCCTGGGTTCCATTACAGGAACACTTTGGAATGACGCTGATGGGAACGGCATTTTTTCCGCCACTGAGTTACCGCTTCAGGGTTGGCAGGTTTATCTGGATCTGAATGGCAATGCGGTACTCGATGCTACGGACCCACAGACGACTACGGCAGCCAATGGCTCATACAGTTTCAGCGGGGTCAGTTATGGAACGAAGGCACTGCGAGTTGTGACACCGGCAAACTGGGGAATCACCAGTCCGCCGACCGGCAGCTCCACAATAAAACTTCTGAATGGTGAAAATCGAACGGGTGTCAACTTTGGTGCTCGTGAACTGGTGGGTATTGTTCAGGGAACAGTCTGGAATGACGCAAATGGTGACGGAGTACGTCAGGTTTCAGAAGCAGGCATGGCTGGCCAGACGGTCTTTCTGGATTCGAATGGTGATGGAGTTCCGGGAGCTGGCGAGCCGTCAGTGATTACAGCCGCCGACGGTACCTATTCGTTCACTCGAATTCCAACCGGAACAGTGCGTGTCACCGAAATCGTTCAGGCAGGCTGGATCACAACCATCGGGAAGCCGACGGCGTTGAACGTCACTGTGGGCGTCGGATCATTTTCCACTGTCGATTTCCACAATTTGCAACCTCAAACAGGATCCGTCAGCGGGGTTGTCTTTAACGATATCAATTCCGACGGACTGCTGAACGGAACGGACGCAGCGCTGGATGGCTGGCAGATCTATGTCGACCAGAATGCAAACGGCAGCCTGGATGCGGGCGAGCCCTCGGCAGTTTCTGATCTGCTGGGTGCGTACACGATTTCCGCCCTGCCTTATGGAAACGTCAGGGTTCGACAGGTGTCACAGGTCGGTTTCACGGCCACCACGTTTCCAACCGGGGGGACTTCCTTCCTGCTGTTGAACGGGCAAAATCGAACGGGGGTGTCTTTTGGCAACCATGACCTGCAGCAGTTTGGGATTAGCGGCACGGTCTTCAGTGACGCCAATCTGAACGGAACGCGAGATGACGGGGAACGGGGACTGAGCGGTGTCACTGTCTATCTTGACACCAACAACAACGGTTTGCTGGATGCAGGCGAACCAACAACGGTCTCTCTCCTCGACTATTATTTCACACCGGCCGTCAATGAGGCTGGAAATTATTCATTCACACACCTCGGACACGGGACCTATACGATCCGCGAGATTGTGCCCACGTCGATGGACGCCACCCCGGCACCCGCCCGCGTTCGCACCGTAACGTTGCCCTCTGTCGCGCCCGTCTCTGCCGACTTTGCCAATGTGTTTCGATCCAATGAGATTCACGGTGTTGTATTCCACGATACCGACGATGACTCCATTCTTGATGCCAATGAGTACGTCCGTGCCGGTGTTCCGGTTTACATCGACCTTGACCGTGACGACATCTTTGAACCTGGTGAACCGGAAGCCATCACCGGTATCGATGGCTCCTACAGCTTTGTGAATCTGACTCCCGGTGCCTATGTCGTTCGCGAGGAACTGCGTCCGCCAGGAGCCTACACAACGCCATTAACTGGCGGAGGTATTCTCTGGCCAGCCGGGACCAGCCAGCTATCCAAAGGAAATGTGACGCCGATGAGCCTGACCATGTCATTGGGTGCCGGTGAAACCTTCGCACAGACCGTTAGCCTGACATTGCCCGCGGCCGGAAGTCTTTCAACGATGGTGGACGTGTTTCTGCTGTTTGACGATACGGGCAGCTTCACGGCCAACAGTCCTATCGTTCGGGCTGCGTTCCCGACAATCATAAGCACATTGCAGGCATCGCTTCCTGGCGTGGATCTGGGATTCGGTGTCGGACGTTTTGAAGAGTACGGGAGTTTTGGCGGCGAAGCGCAGACTGGACGACCATTCATTCTAAATCATCCGATTGTGGAAAGTACACGTCCAGGATTTGCCGCGGCCATTCAGGCGGCACTGGATCGCACGACCCCGGGGTTCGGTGGGGACGGGCCGGAAACTGACATTGAAGGCCTTTATCAACTCGTTACCGGGCTCGGATTTGACGGAAACAACAACGGCAGCACCAGCGAAAGTGGTTCTGCCGGTCCGGCGGCAACACAACTGACTCCCGGGATCAGTGGCGACGTACCGGCATTCGCGTCATTCCAGGCCGATCCTGTGGGAAATGTCCTTGCGCCCGCTGGTACGATTGGTGGGGCGGGTTTCCGTTCTGGTGCTCTTCCTGTCATTCTGACGGCGACAGATATTGGTTTTGCCTATCAACCAAAGGGGGAAACTGTTGTTACTGGCGTCAATGGCGTCACCCTGCCTGTCAGTGCACTGACCCAGATTTCTCGCCCCACCACGCCTTTTTCGGCCGGGGCGGGTTTGCAGGAAACAGTGACCGGCCTGAATGCATTGGGGGCACTGGTCATCGGCCTTGGCACCAACGCCATCACAACGCAGGATCCGCGACAGGCACTGGAGTCACTGGCAAAGCTGACCGGAGCTGTCAATCGATCGACCAGTCCGATCGCCAATGGCACTCCAGCGCCCATTCTTCCCGGGGATCCGCTGTATTTCCAGATCACAACTGGCTTCGGTGCCACTGTTGCTGATGGCGTCACCAACGCGATTCAGAATGCAGTGACCAATGTGGCGATGGATATCACTGTTCGCGCCTCGGATCCAAGAGTTGTGCTCGTCAATAATACAGGTGTACTTCCAGGGATTGGTGCAGGGCAGACAGCGACTTTTGATATTCAATTTATCGGGGACGGTCGGCCAGCGAGATTTGACCTGCAGTTTGTTCGTGTGGGGACAAATGTTGTGCTGGGTTCGATTCCTGTTGTCATGGGCACACCGGTCGCGGGTGATGGGTATCAGTTTGACGATCTGTTGGATGGTGACATACACAAGTCTTCACATTTCGGGCATTACATTCCCAATGAGGCACCTTCCTTTGTGGCTGGTACAGATGTCTCTGTCAGCGAAGATGCCGGCACTGTCACCGTCACCGGTTGGGCAACGGGTATCGCGGCTGGTCCGGCAACTGAATCACGTCAGTCAGTGACTTTTGTCGCAGCGAACAGCAATCCGGGGCTGTTTTCCGCGCATCCCACAGTCACTCCCGATGGCACTCTGACATTTACTTCGGCGCCAAATGCATTCGGTACTGCAGTGGTGACTCTGTTCCTGCAGGACGATGGCGGAATGGGGCCGGGTGGAATTGACAGCAGTTTGCCGGTCACGTTCCTGATTTCTGTCGATGCGATCAATGATGCGCCGGTTGCAGCAAATGACCAGTGGGAATTGCTGGAAAACACAACCCTGACGGTCCCTGTTTCTGGCGTTCTGGCCAATGATCCAGATGCTGATGGCGATGTGCTGAGTTCGGTTCTGCTGACGAACGTGGCCCACGGTACTCTTTCGCTGGCCGCAGACGGATCCTTCGTCTACATCCCGAATTTGAATTATTACGGACCAGATAGCTTTACTTATGCGGCAAATGACGGTGTCCAGAACTCAACTCCCGCGACTGTCAGTCTTCTGATAACTCACAATAATCAGGTCCCGGCAGTGCTCAATGATGCATGGACGGTCACTGAGGATACGGTCCTGACGGTGACGGCCCCGGGCGTTCTGGAAAATGATACAGATGCCAATGGTGACGTTCTGACCGTGCGTGTTGCAACCGGTCCGACGCACGGCGTTCTGACGCTGAATTCGGATGGTTCGTTCCTTTACACGCCGGGATTGAACTTTGCCGGGCTGGATTCGTTTACTTACATTGCCAATGATGGTTTTGGAGATTCGGCCCCTGGTACAGTGACGCTGACCGTGGTCGGTGTCAATGATATTCCCGTCGCCCTGGCGGATCGATATACCATTGCGGAAGACACTGTTCTGGTGACGACCACCGGGGGAGTCCTTAGCAATGATACGGATGCTGATGGAGATGTTCTGACGGTGGTAAAGGTTCTGGATCCGCTGCATGGAACACTGGTTCTCAATGCAAATGGAACATTCACTTACACACCTGCTGCGAATTTCTTCGGTGAAGACGTGTTTTCGTACTATGCCACAGATGGCCTGGCGAACTCGAACACGGTAACAGCCACAATTACGATCACCCCCGTCAATGATGCCCCAGTGGGAACGGCAGATTCTTTTTCATTGAACGAAGATGCTTCTCTGAACATTCTGGGACCAGGGGTGCTGGCCAATGACTTTGATCCTGAAGGGAGTGTCATTACAGCGACGCGTCTTGCAGGACCAGCGCATGGAGCATTGACATTCAATACCAATGGATCGTTCACGTACGTTCCTGTGGCCAACTACAATGGTCCTGACAGCTTCACGTATTCCGCCAGTGATGGATCGCTGTCATCAGCCGCAGTCACCGTGAGTATCACCGTTTTTCCGGTCAATGATGCCCCAAATGCCGCCAACGACACCTATTCCACAAACTGGAATACCCCGCTGACAGTAGCCGCTGCCGGTGTGCTTCTGAACGACAGAGACGTTGATGGCGACCCGATGACGGCCATTCTTGCGGCCGCGCCCGCTCATGGTACGGTAACAGTGAACGCTGATGGGTCATTTGTCTATGTGCCGACAGCTAACTACAGCGGACCGGATAGTTTCCAGTATCAGGCATTCGATGGCATCGTCCGGTCCGCCGCAGCGATCGTTTCGCTGACAGTTAATCCCCCGGCACTCGTACCGAAGTTCTTTGTGGTCGACGCGACAAGCGTGAGCAACTCGCAGTATGCCCCGGATGGAACCCCCATTACCAGCACGGCACTCAATAGACTCAATACACGACCTCGTGGAGTGGCTACTAATCCAACGGGCACAATTTTCTGGGTGATGGACGCCGTTGGAGACGTCTTTATCTATGACAAGAGTGGACTTCTGCTGGGCCAGTGGACTCCGCTGAAAGTGGGCAAACCCGAAGGCATCACAGTCTGGGGGAATGATCTCTGGGTCGTTGATCCTACGGCTGACCGAGTCTACAAATTCACAGGGGGTGCCGCACTGCGAACGGGCAAGATCAACTTCACATCCACGTTTTTGCTGAATGCTGCCAATCTGAATGCAACAGATATGGTCACCGACGGGACACGAATCTGGGTGGTTGACGATACACTGGCCACCGACCGGGTCTTCCGATATTCCGCTGCGGGGGTATTTCAGGGAAGCTGGACTTTGTCGCCAGTCGGTCCAACGCCCACAGGGATCACACTTGACCCCAACAATATCAACCATCTCTGGGTTGTGGACTCGACAACAGACCGTGTCTACCAGTACGACGGGGCAACAGCTCTGACGGCCGGGGCAGGAACAACAACAATTTCGTTCCCGCTTGCGTCGAATAACCTGAATGCCACGGGGATTGCAGATCCAAGGATTGCATCAGGCGAGTTTTTCGGATCGACAGTGACCCCGGAGCCGCTGCCGGTCATGAATCGCAACCGCAATGTAGCGCCGGCCCGATCTGCAATCACCAGCCGCAATCTGTTTGCACAGTCGCACCAGGTTGTTCAGCCGCGTCGGGAATTCATCGAGACGGCCGCCGTGCCTCCCGGCACACCCCCGGTTGCTCCGGCAGTCCGTGATGCTGGTCGTCTGAATCAGACTCAGGCGATGCATCGAATCGCGGGGCACGCTCCTGTTCAACCACGTCCGGCTGACATCGTTTTGAAGAATCTCGACGAACTATTCGGGGAAACAGACCTGCTGGCAGAACTGGACGCGGCAGCTGCAGGTCGGTGATGATTTGACAGCGTCAAAGCGGTTGCGATTGTCGGGGGTCGTTGAGGGGAATAATCCGAAAAAGAGAACGCACCGGGGGCGGAGATGGCAAAGAGGAACGGCTCCGCCCGTTGTAAGCCCAACGCGACCGTATGAAAACTGGTTCAGGCTTTTTCATCTTTGTCATCTTTATCCGGCTTTGAATTCATGGACGGTCTGGGGGCCCCCTTGCCACGCAGGGCTTTGGGGTCATCCAGTGCCGGAGGAAAGCCGTTTAACTGCCGCCAGACTTCAAACCACAGCGGGACCTGTTCCAGCAGGATCCAGCCGTTTGCACGGACGCCCTGACGCAGGTAACGGTCTTCCGGCCAATCCAGCCGTTCTGCAGGATCCGGGAGGACCTGGCAGCGAAATTTTCCCTTCCCGTCGTCAATCATGTCAACAGAAACCACGGTACCACCAAAGGTTCCTACAGCAACAGAAGGCCAGCCGGCAAACTGAATCGCCGGCCAGCCTTCAAACTGCAGTCTCACATGGTCACCGGGGTTCACCAGCGGGGCATCATTGCCATCCAGCCAGATCTGAACAGCTCTGTCCCGCGTATCAGGTACAATGCGACAGATAGGGTCGCCTTTTTTCACAAGCTGAGTTCCGATGTTCGGACTGATTTCCACCAGATAGCCATCGAAGGGAGCGAGCACAATCTGAGTACTCTGGCGGGCAATTTTCGACTGCATTTCCAGTCGTTCCTTTTCCATTTTCGCCACTTCGGACCGGGATTTATCAAGCGCACCCTCGTAGTAGCGAACGTCGGCATTAGCTTTCTGGATATACGCCAGACGGTCATTCTGCTTGCCCTCAAGATCTGATCTAGACGCGGAAAAGTTGGCGGTTTCTTCCCTGACCTTCGCCAGAGACTCCATCAGCTTCCGCTCAGATTCCTGAAGTTTCTCCAGTGAAATATTCCCCTGTTCCTGGAGCGTTTTTGCGCGGTCGAATGCCGCCTGCAACTGTGGAATTGCGGCTGACGCCAGTGACAGCTTCTGTTCTGCGGCAGAGACTTTCTCCATGGCCGCCTGCACATACGCGTCCTGCGCTCGGGTTATCTGCACGGCGACTTCCCGATAGGCCGTCAACTGCCCCTGCGTGGCCTCCACGATCTTTTTCGCAGCATCCAGCATCACCGAGGTATTTTCCAGTTGCCCTTCAAGACGCGTCGAATACTCCGCGTCGAGGTCCCGGACCTCCGCAAGAAATTCGCCGCGGCTTACACGGGCATTTTCCATCAACTCTTCGTTCCAGCGGACAATCCTGCCCTCAATCGTCGCTTCCAGCACCTGCTGACGTTCTCGCGGGGCATAGGCGACCACGTAGCCCGCTCCTGTTACTGTCTGCTGCCATGGTGCAAAGAACATCACCACTGTGGTCAGTGACAGCATGATCAACAGCAGCCATGCCAGCCGCCGCGCAAAACGCGACGAACGCGTCAGTTGCAGTGATGGCATCAGAGCACTACTGACGGCTGCAGACGCGACGCCGGATTTTCTACTTTTGAGTGCCGAGGTTGACTCCCTGCGGAGTTGTTCCTGTATGGTATCCGCTGACATCAGTACCGACCTTCTTCGTGGTGCAACAAAAACCGTGTGCTGATTCCTGAGAAGCCTCTGCCAACCGAATCAGCCCACAGCGCATTTCCCGGCAAAAAACTTGAACGGCCCCCTTCAGGGACTCGCCGCGACAGAAAACTTTCCGGCGGAAATACTCAATTCCCGCCCCATCAATTTTCTCAAGTGCCTGCGGGATGTTAAGAGGACAATTGTCCATGCGTGATCGGCCGAAATGATCCGTCGCAGAATTTCTTCGGAACTTTCGTCGGCAAACGCATCCAGAACCTCATCGATCAGAACAATCTCCGGGCGCCCCGCAATTGCCCGGGCAATCATCAGTCGACGACACTGACTTCTGGTGAACGGGGCTCCCGTTGCGGACAGCATGGTGTTCAGACCATCCGGAAGAGCCTGAATCTGAAGCATCAGCCCCGCGACCTCAAGGGCATTTCGGACATCTCCCAGGGAGACTTCCGTTCGCTCCAGATGCACGTTCTCTGCAATCGTCCCGTCGAAAACCTCAACGTCTCGAACCAGAACCACACGTCGACGCAGAACATCCGGACGCAGGTCCCTGGGATCGATTCCATTCAAACTGATCATCCCGGAATCTGGTTCCCTCAGTCCGAACAGGATGTCCAGCACAAGGCTTCCGGCCCCGGTTCCATCATCTGTCAGAGCAATTCTTTCTCCCGGACGCATCTCAAAAGAAACCGGTGGCAGTTCTGTCGCAGGAGCGTCACTTCGGAAACAGATATTCCGAGCCAGAATGCCCGAACCTGATGGCAGCGTCAGCAAGCCATCTGCGCGTTCAACGTCAAGGTCCAGCAGATGGCCAATCTTATCAACTGAGGCCAGCAGGTCGTAAAAGCTTTCAATATGCTTACTCATTTTCGCAAACGAATCCACAACGATGGCGACAATCAGTTCGGCTGCGACCAGTTGCCCCAGAGACAATTGCCCCGTGATCACCAGCCAGCCACCAATTGTTAAAAGCCCGGTGCTGGCGATTGCCTGGATCAGAAGAATTGCCAGTAATTGACGCATCAGTACCGAAAAATGCTTCGTCCGCGCACTCAGGTAGTTGAAAATCAACTGGTCTGAACGCTGCAGTGCAAATTCAGCGGCCCCGTCATAACGGAATGTGGTTCGACATCGTGCAAGATCCTGAAGCCACGCAGCCATAGCATACTTGCATTTCGACTCTCGAATGCTGGAATTCAGCGCTCCACGCCCCAGCAGAAACACAATCGCCATCAACAGGATCAAAACAAGGTCAAATGCCAGCAGCCATGGATGATAAAAAGCCAGCACCATCATGCCGACCACCATGCTCAAAATCAGTGAGACACCGTCCAGCAAAAGCCCGGCCGCGGTTTTCTGTACCGTAACCACATCGAAGAATCGGTTCACAAGTTCCGGAGGATACGTTCCATGAAAGGCGTCTATGCGGGCGCGAGGCAGCCGCCACGATAATTCGGCCGCCAGACGTGCAAACAAACGCCGCTGGATAATTTCCACAACCCACGTCTGCATGGCCTTCATCGCGGCTTTAAAAAGCAGAAATGCCAGCAGCATCATGGAAAGAACCAGTACCGGCTGAACCACACGTCCAAAAGCCACTGTGCTGACAAGAGCTTCCACAGCCAGTGGAGTCGTCATTCCCAGCACACCGGACACCAGCGCGAAGATCACCACCACGCGCAGATCACTCCACTCTGCCCGCATCAGGCTGAACAGACGGCCTGTCGGGGTTGAATGCGCATCTTTGTCGTGGGTGCCGTCATGCGAATCCACCGTCGCAGGCTCAATAATCACACATCGCAAAAGTCCCTGAAAACCGTCAGCGTTCAATTGCGAACGCGCCGCTCGAAGCCGGATACGCTGAACAGACACACGCCCACGAGGCTGGTACAACCGTATGGTGCGGCTGCCGTTCTCTGCCAGTGCTCGCCAGGACTTTCCATCCGCTGATCGAAGGACAATGATCGCACCGTCCCGAGCCAGCCGGATTAACTCGTCCAGCTCAGCATCGATTTCACGGCTGACAAATCCCAGGCTGTGAGCCGTCTCGACAGCCCAGCGACACCACGACCATTCCTGCAACTCACCCACAAATCGCAACGATTCGTCAACTGCCCGTCTGATCCGAGAGCGATCGGCGTGAGCCCCATGGCGAATCGTGATCTCTTCGAAAATCCACGACAGATCAATCAGGTCTGATTCTGCTGCCAGTGTTTCCGATGACATACGTTCCTGTCCCAATGAAATTTTCAATCACTCTGATTCCGACAGAAAGCCCTGTATACAGGAGCCTCCCGACGCCCCAGTTGTACTGCAAAGACTGCGTCAGATCGGTCGCCAGTCCCCTGGCCTGTGACCATTCTCTCTCACCGCTCAATGCTCAATTCATGCAAACCCGCTCATCTTACCGCTTGTCCTCACTCAACACTCTGTCTGCTGAATCGACAGCCAGAAAGACTCGCTGCAAGCAAAAATCACGCTGAGGACACTGATTTTTCATCAGCCATACGACGAGTTTCAGTGGAAAACCCGAAAATTCCATCACGAATCCCGATCCGCAGAGACATTTTGTTGCTTACCCCGCCGCATGGTTGACTTTTCGATGCCTCAACAAGGTTTTTTGATTCCGCCAGCCCCCAGAGAAACTCTGACAGTATCATTTCGCCACTCCCTCCCGACAGGTCAAGTGACCTGTGCCGATATTTCATGCCCTCCGTATTTCCCCCCAACCCACTCTTGCGCTGGCAAGTCGTCCGCCCGGTGACAGTACACTCCGCACGATCACCCCAGGCAGATTCTGCAGAACAGAAAATCGCCGAACTCGCTCTGAGCTTCAGGCTTTTCCTGCACCAACATCAGCACGGTGTACACTTCGACTGACCAGCGGATGCCGCCACGAGTGCGACCGCAGTTCCCTGAACCAGTGTGAGGTGTGGAAATGCGACGACTGCTGATGAAGTTTCTGTCGGGAGAAGGCGGTTTTCTCATCTCCGCAGAACTTGTGCTGATTTGCACACTACTGGTCATTGGATGCATCGCCGGAATGGCGGCTTTGTCAGAAGCCGTCAATTCAGAACTGAATGAGATCGCAAAGGCTTGCTACAACAGTTTTCAGGCTGATCCTGCGATGAATACTTATTACACAGAACCGCCATTGGACCTTGTCGGCACCGGCGATCCGATGCCCTGATACACGCAGATCCTGCAATCGGGGCCACGTCCTGGTAACCCACCCCTAAATCACTTCTGGTCCCGCTGCTCACCCTTTCCGTTCGCGAACATGCGGGACCTTCAGAGAATTTCACGCAGAATGGCCCTCCGCCATCGTTCGAAACGCACCTCCGTCAGGTACACGCATGATGGAGGTGCGTTTCTTTTTTCCCGCAGTCATTTTGGTCACAATACGACACAGTTGCGTTACAGAATCGCGATGTTTTCTCCTGTCGTAAAACGCGGCCTACTTTGCCCAGGTCACTTTCATCATTCCAAAGACGGCAGCGCCAATGACCGCTCCAAAAATGATCTGGAGAAAACTGACGGACTGGCCATTGGCGAAATAAAATGCGGCAATGGTGCCGATCGTTGACCAGCAACTGGCAATGGCAGTCACCATCAGACGTTCTCGCTTCTGTTCGTCAGTTAACGGCGTTGACTTACCGGTGGGTTTCGGAGCGGCTGCAGTTTTCTTCGGCTTCTCTGGTTTGCTGTCCTTCTTTCCTGTGGGTTTCACAGCCGATTCAGCCACCGCCCCTCCGTCTTCTCGCATTCCCGGAGCATAGTACTTTGAAATTGCCTGATTGATCGCTCGAGGAACAGCGAGCACAGGGCGCATCGGCAGTGAACACCTGAGGCGAATCTCCTCTTCAAGTTCATGAGAAGGTTCGTCAGAGCAGGCGACCAGCAGAACGCCACGATCTTCAAACAGCGGCAAACAGGCATGTTTTCTGATCACACGTCGGGGGACTTTGTCAAGAACCGAGTCGTCCGGCAGCATATCTTCCAGATCGACATAGGACAGTCGAAGTTCTGACGCCAGCGCCCTGCAGGCATCCGGTGCCTCCACCAGCTTCATCTGGATCACCGCGTCCCGGTGCGACAACCCCCGTGCCTCTGCAAAGTGTTCGATCTCCGAGACCTGACCACGTTTAATCAGATTTCGTGATACCAGATACTGCAGAACTGTACGCGGTTCGTCATCATCCGACTGCGGAGTTTCCCGACCCAGGCTGCGGTCGTATTCCACCTTCCCGTCGGGATCCGTCAGACACAACATGGCTTTCGCCATTTCGTTCAGCAATTCCTGCGAACGAATGAGGAACTGTCCCGTAGCGTACTTTCGTACGTGCGCATTCAGCTTGCGATAATTTGCCCGAACCTTTTCCACGTCGTCTTCAAACTGTACCAGCCGCAGTAACGTGTAGTGGTCCGGAGGTCGAATACCTTCCGGAATTCCGAGCCACTCTTTGTAGACATCAATTTCAGACACTGCTTAAACTCCAGTTGCTCAGACCACAGGAAACCAGTCCCCCGGCTTCTCCCATGGCAATTGTGTACCACGTGAGGGCAGACCAGGCAAGCGGGAACAGGTTCTCCCCGGGAAGTAGAGCCCAACAACGATCGGCCTCGACTGCGGTTAGCACGTTATGGACTGTGCCGAAGACCAAATCCGACGACAATGACGGAATCTTGCCGAACACCCACGAACCCGCAAGTCTGATGGGGTTTTCGGGAAACATCCCCCGAACAGGCATCTCCCTGCCAGCGACTTTCTGCTAGGATGGGCGATGTCTCCCGAAAGTTGATTGTCAGAGATTGCGTCAGCAGGGCAGGGGTACAACGGACCACGCTGATTTGCGGTTCCGATGTGTTACGCTGAGGCATTTGCATACGGTATCGTGAAATGGAACTGCGCAAGTTCGCCGAACAGGTACTGTTGTCCGAGGATCTGGAGCAGAAGATCACTCGGCTCAAGGAATCGCTCACAGACAACGCTCCCGGCGACGCGATTCGGGTTGCACAACCGGCACGGCCCGCGTCTCTGCAGTTTGCTGCTCGTCGCACAGCGCCGGCAATGCCGAAGGGAGCCAGCCTTGGTGATCCCGCCCGCCGGGCTCTGGCCCATCATGTGATGGCCAACCACGAACTGCAGGCTCTGGAAGTTATGGCGATGGTCCTGCTGGCGTTTCCGACGGCCCCCCAGGATTTCCGCATGGGGCTGGCAGCCATCATGCAGGACGAACAGCGACACACGCGAATGCATGTCCAGCGATGTCAGGAACTTGGAATGCAGTTTGGAGATCGGCCGGTGAATGGCTGGATCTGGCAGAAGGCCATGGAATACCAGTCGGAACTGGAATACGTAGCGGGACTGCCGCTTGTGTTCGAAGGCGCGAACCTTGATCACTCTGTCGAATTCGAACAGTATTTTGTTGCGGCAGGCGACAGACGTAGTGCCGCAATCATGCGGGCCATCCATCGCGATGAAATCCACCATGTGCAGTTTGGACTGACATGGCTGCGTCACTGGAAGACGCCGGAGCAGTCTGACTGGGACGCGTGGACACAGGCACTCCACTGGCCGATCCGGCCATCGAAGGCCCGTGGCGACGTGTTTCAACGCGAGGCCCGCCTGGCTGCCGGACTGAACCAGGATTTCATTGAACGCCTGGAAAATTTCGCTGAATGATTCCAGTGGTACAGGAAATCCGCCTTTTGCCTTTGGGCAAACCCAACCAACACTGGCTGCCGGCTGTGACTTTTTCACAGCACTTCCCGGCAGCCGAATCCCTGTGTCCGAGCCGCTGGCCGCAATCAGGCGTGTACCGAGAAACTGACTCGATCCGAATGGGCTGAAAACACAAGCCCCACGGGAATCCCCGGGAAGATCCGAATGTCTGATTCCCGCAATCCTGAAATTACAGACGAGAATGTCTCTTCCAGGGCAGCGTCCATTCGAAAGGCAGAGGCTGCCATGAGGACTTCCAATGCCCCGACTCGAGGAAGCTGTGGTCGTCCCTGCCTTGCCGGATCAGGCGGCACGCTGAAATGACGGACACTGTCTGTGGAACATTTTAAAACCTCAGAACACAGCAGGGCTGTCAATTCCCGCGGATTGCGGCAACGCGCCGGTGCAGACAACAGGTGCCATTCCCCATCGCCAGTCCCCACGGCCATACAGGGTTGTTCGTCGTTCAGCGCAGCCAGTTCCAGCGCATCCGCAGCAGCATACTCTTCGTTGCCCACAAAGCGACACTGCAACCCGGTGATCATGCCCGCGGCTTCTCTGAGTTGTGGTCCTGACTGACCCTCACAAGGTACCCTGAAGAATCCCGGAAGAAACTCCAGTCCGGGATCGTCCGCTGCGATAAAACAGGTGAGCAACCGTCCGGCTGGATCATTCGGGTCGCTTGACTGACCGGCAGCCTTCAGTTGGGCGAAGTGTTGCTGTGCGGCGTGAAATTGCGCAGTTCCGGAAACCAGTGAAATCTGCGAAGCAGACAGTCGCTGCGTCAGCTGATTTTTCGCAGCTTCCGAGGTGACAGCCCAGACTCGATGTCGGATCCCATGCTCCAGAAAACACTCGACAGGTGTCGACTGCCGGACCAGTCGCTCTGCATACTCTGACAGACTACCCAGCACGGCATCGGCCGTCGTGTTTTCCACGAGGGCGACCACCGGACTGAAATCGGCGTGGCAGACCCGGCGCATCTCAAGACTTGCCTGGATCTCTGAGGGTTCCGGTTTTTGCAACAACACCGGCATTGCTGGCTCACCGGTACTGGTCGCCAGTCCCAGGTGTCCAAAAATACTCCAGCGTTCTTTGTCTTCAATACCGTGGCGAAAGCGAGTTTCCACGATGTAAAAGGCGGTTTCGTGTTCTCTGAGCAGGATGCCTTCTTTTCTCCACAGACGAAAAAAATCATCTGCTCGAGTAACCCGTTCCGCAGCGGAAGTGTCCCCTGGCTCCTCGCGATTGCTGACCAGTCGTACGGTATTGCAGGGGTGCAGACGGTACAACGTTCGCTGCAGAGTCTCGTCAATTTCACCGGCTGCCGGAGCCAGCACTTCGGATAATGCTCCAACCTGACTAAGATCAAATCGCCAGCCACAAAAGGGCAGAACCTGAATCACTGATATTCCTCTCGTACAGTTTTTTGTCCGAGCGAAGTGCATCGGAAACGGCCACGCCACTGGATTTGTCGGCGTCCCTTAATGAATCGGGATTTCCAGAAGGCCCAGATTCTGAAGCTTGGTACGGCATTCATCCCGCTCGCGACTACGATTCATTCCAGCCCATGCGGGGTCCTGTGCAGAAAGGAAGTCTGTCTCGGAGTACGGTGGAGCCGCGTTTTTTGCGGCTGCCGATGCCATCAGCCGCTGAATCACGGCGGAATCCAGCCGCGTCAAAAAGGTTGCATTCATCCGGTAGTCAAGAAACGACTCCCAGACGATGGGAAACAAGGGGGCTACAATTTTTTCACCGAGCGCGGTGGCATACTGCCGAATTTCCAGTTGCGCGTGGCTGTCCATTCTCAATGCCAGAAAGTGCAGCAGGTTGTGAAGATCGATTTTCCAGTAGGCTTCCGTATAGGTTGAAAGCGGCAGATCTTTCCGAGCCTGTTCACGAGCAACACCGGTATCGATTCGCGACTGATACACACGTCGCAGTTGATCCTGAAGTGATTTTTCTTCTGAGGTAAGACTTTGCCCCATCACTTCCGGCAATGCCTGTCCGCTGCCCTGTCGGTTGGATTCTGCCTGGCTTCTCCACTGATCCGCCTGCGTTGTCTGCGAGGCATCAATGGCGAGTGAGTATCGTGTACTGTATTCGTTGATGTTCGCGGTTCGATGCCGCACCCACTGACGCCAGCAATCCATCGGAACACGCACCAGAAACTTGATCTCTGCCATCTCAAACGGAGTCGTGTGCCGATGTCGCAGCAGATACCGGATCAGAGTTCGGTCGTCACTGACTTTACGTGTTCCCTCGCCATAGCTGACACGAGCCGCCTGGACGATACTGCTGTCATCGCCCATCACGTCGACCAGACAGACAAATCCATCGTCGAGCACCGGGAACTTCTGCCAACGCAGCTGGTTTACCTGAGCAAGCCGCTGCTCGGCTGATAGACGATCTTCACCGTGACATTCGTTTGTGGCCATTTGGGCAAATTCGGGCAAACAGAGGCGAAAAATTGTGCAGGTGGGCCGGCGTCGCTGTTTGACAGTTTTCGCCGGTGCCGTAACCGGGTAGCATAGCATGACGGTGATTACCACGAAAGTCATGAGCCAGTCAGGTATTCTACGGAAAGATGGACGTGTTCTACTCCATCCTGAAATCTCCCCTTGTCGGTGACCTGCTGCTGGCCGCAGACTCGCTCGGACTCCGCAACATTTCCTTTCAGCCACCGAAACAGCCGCTGGATAAGCAGAGTCTTCCGGCAGACTGGGAACACAGCGATTCGGCGCTGAAAGACGTTCGACACCAGTTGCTGGCCTATTTTTCCGGACGCCTGCAACTCTTTAACCTGCCGCTGGCCCCCGCTGGAACGCCGTTTCAAAGATCTGTCTGGAATGCCTTATGTCAGGTTCCGTGGGGCAAAACTGCGAGCTACCGGCAGATCGCAGAAGCGATTGGGAATCCGAAGGCCTGTCGAGCCGTCGGTTTGGCCAATGGACGCAATCCCATCCCCATCATCATTCCCTGTCACCGTATCGTTGGAAGCGATCAACGACTCGTCGGATACTCCGGTGGACTGCACCTAAAGAAAATCCTTTTGGCACTGGAAGACTCCCAGTCGGAGCCACGTCTGTTTTGATCACTCCGGGGCGACACAGAAGGTTTCAACTGCTGGCTGCCAGGCGTCCTAAGTCTGTCCCCGAATAAGCTTGTCTCTGCGACACCGTCGGATCACCCTCGTTCCACGGCTTAAAGGCCCGGCCGCAGCAGACACGGGCCCGTTGAACATGAGCTTGCCGGTAGCGCGGTGCCCGCAGCGCAAAAAGAAAGGGGAAAGGACGAATCCTTTCCCCTTTCCACCGTGAAGTTCGCCGAAGCAAACTGCACGGCAGGAGCTTCCCGCTCGGGCCACGCACCCATGTGAGCGGGAACAGGCGAGTTTCCTGACCTTCCCCTCCCTTAACCCCTGCGGAGTTCATGCGAACATCGGGTCCCACCACGCCGATGAACGCCTCCGAAACCTTTCTTTAGCAAGCAGCGTGCCAATCCCGAAAATCCTGGACGAATTGCTTCATCGCCTGCCGTGAACACGCGAAACGTGCAGTTTTTCCGGAGATTTGTGCTTAATTTCGAGCGCCATTCGAAAAGGCGAAAATGTGACTGTACGAGTTTCCTCTGCCACATGCCTATGCTTTATGCAGTGTGCTGCGAATAGTCTGTGCATCCGCTCAACGGGGAATCTCGTGGGATGAACCCGTCCTCGGCAGTTGGGCTGGCCAACGATCCTGCGTGGCAGACGGGAATCGAAATGCGGCCACGGATTTCTGTCACCCCGTCGGGGTAAAATGTATAATTCTGGTAGTTTCCGGTGTGGCCGCGTTGCTTGCCACCAGCTATTTCCTGACAGCCGTCCGGGCTGAATCCCAGGCCGCCCCGCCCCCGTTATTCCCATCGCATGCGCGTTCAAGGTGCCACGCACCTGAGACGCGCGTTGTGGTAAAAAACAGATTTCAAACCGCGGATTACGTGGATGGCCCGTTTCACAGCAGGAGCCATGTCAGGGCCACCAGCAGACACAGGCCAGCGCCCACAATCAGCCACAACGGCTTTGGCGCGTCAGGATGCTGCTCGCGCGATGGATACGTACCACAGGATGGGCACTGCGGAGCATCCTCGTACATGTCGTGACCACAGCCCGGACAAACGACGGTTGCACTGTCCTCGTCGTCTGCGTTTTGCCAGTCATTGCTTCCAGCTTCGTCAACTTCCGACCATTCATCGTCTGCGTCATCAGTCCACTCAGCGTTTCGGGGCATGGTTCCGGATTCCTTCGGTTCTTTTTACCTTCAAAACGATGCGGAAAACTTTCGGAAGGCTGCCGTCACCACTCACACAAGTCCTCAACAAACGCGGCCGAAGCATCACGCAGCCAGCCATCCAGCTGCGCGGGGTCTTTCAATTGCCTGCCTCGTTCAGTTCTGACACCCAGAAACGCGCAACGCACATCATTCAGCGCCGTCATGTCTCCCCAGAGTTTCTCAAACTGCGAAACAGGGAAGACATCTTCCTGACCATGTCCCCAGCGTTTTTTCACATCCTTCAAGGTGATGTATGTCGGCAGTCTCCGTGCGACATCGCGGATCGCGTTCTCTACCAGTTTCAGGTCAGCCAGCGAAGTTCGCGTCAGCCCGAAAATTGCCAGCAGTCTGTCGATGTCAATCCATGTTGTCAGCGAGTTGTACCACGAAAGCCGAAACTCATCTTCTTCCCGTGGCATCGCCAGTCCTTCGACCAGTCGCACTCGTCCATCGACGCGCGCCAGCCCACCCCCGCGGTCGTCCAGACGACGACAAATGACTTCAAACGAAAGATCTGCTCCGGATTCGATATGCAGGCCCAGACATCCTGGATCCACGCTGGCTCCCAGTGTGTCAATGTTATGCAGCATCAAATATCGCAGTTGAGGCCGGTCGGTCAGCATCTGCAGCAGCGTTCCATTCCTCAGCATATTGGGAATCTCATACCAGTGCCCCACGGGATGCATGCACTGATACGGAATGTTGTCGGTGTAGTCGGAGGCTTCGCCTGAACTTTTCGCCCAGTTCATCAGGGCTGCTCGAAGGCTGCTGCGAACCTTTTCCTTTTGCGGATCCAGGATCTGCTGAGCCACCTCTTCCCATGTGAACTGCAGATCTCGCAGTGTTGGAATCATCCGCAGCCCCACGGATGCCCCCTTTGAAACTCGCAACAAACCTCCATGCTTTAAAGAATCCACGGCTCTGCGAAGCGGACTGTCTGTGAGGTAACCGGACGTTACGACATGAATCGGTGAAATGCCAAAACGTGTTCCTGTCCGTCTTGTTTTGGCAAAATGGATGTCCAGGAAGGACCGCCATTGCCCACCCATCCGACAGAACGGATTCAACGCTTTGACCACTCCGGCTCCCTGCGTCCAGCGACTGCCGACTCCGGCCGCCAGTGTCACAACAGCCACTTCACCTCGGGAAATCGCATCAATCCCACGCTGCATGGCAGACGCCGGAACGTCCCTGCGCGCCTCCAGAACATCGCCGGGACGGACATCTGTGATCTGAGCAGTCTGATGCAGGCGGTTCTGGGCCATGCTGAGTCGACCCGCTCGCAGGTCTTCCCGCAATTGCTCATGTGCCACCAAATCAAAGCCATTCTCGTGCAGCAAGTCCTCGAGCTTTGCGGATTGCCGCGCAGCCTTTGATGTGGAGGGCAGAATTCGGCGAATGAGTTGCGAGGCAATCATTTCGCCGCCAGTTTCACGACACGCATTTCCGACCCGTTCAAGTTCGCTTCTCGTCATCGGACTCAGCTGCTGGATGCCTCTTCTAAGCCAGTCCGGAACCAGCAACGCATGGTATCCTCGGGGCATTTCGCAGTCCGGACGCAGTTCCGCATAGGTACCATTGTCGTTGATGGAGAAATCGTACACCACAGGGTCCATCGCAAATGGCACGGAATCCTCCAGACTCCGCTTGACCTGAACCATCGCCGTCTGCAGCCAGTCGCTCGCTTCATTGCGAACGGCAGGATCGAAAATGAAACCCATTCCACCACCCGCCATGCCGCCCAGCATCCAGAAACCGTGAAAACGGTCACCGTAGCGTTCCTGACAGGCCGCAATCAGTTTCTCCGTGTACGCATTACTGCACCAGGGAATGATCGCCTGCAGAGGTCCATGAAAATTACGGTGCGTTGATCGTCCAACAGACGGAATGTCTCCGTTTTTCAGAAAGGACGTGATCTGGTTCAACAGACCGATGGCGTCCTGACGAGCGGCCCATTCTTTTTCACTTCGAAGAAGGTACTTCTCGGTCACCATTTCCAGGATCGGTCCGACGTTCTGTGCCATCCCGCCATGAACCAGAACCAGACTTTCCTGAAGTCGCCTGCGAGTCTCCGCGGTCACTTCTTCCCGCGTGAAGACGTGGTGCTGCGGCATAAGACGACCGCGACTGATTCCAAACTCCGGATCGACCTCCGTGGCCACTGCCCCCTGAATCAGCTTGATCCCCGGCCAGATCCCGCCCGAGTCCTGCCAGCCGCCTCCGGAACCCCCGATCCACTCTCCCAGAATTGCCCGCGCAGCCACGATCCGGCGATCCGCTTCTTCAAGCTGTCCCGTAAACGCCGATACCTGGCTGGTCGCCCGCATGCACAGTGAAATCAACGATCCAAGGAGATTGGTGGACACCGCAAGTCGTGACCCCTTCGGAATGTCGTTGACACGACTGGTAATTTCCAGGCCAAGACCCGGTCCCAGCATGCGGGAAAAAACAGCGGACAACGAACCGCTGCAACCTTCCATGCCTGGCGGAATCAGTCCTGCCGCAATGACGGCTGCTTTCAGAAGACCCAGATAATCCCGGGCAAAGTCAAACACTTCATTGATGTCCGTAATCTCTGCCCGTGCATCAAGGTCAATACTCACCAGACGCAGTACGGGCTCGTCAATCACTCGCAGGCTGCAGTCGATCGGAGGTTCTGGTGTTCCGTGGCGTCCCCGTACCGCGAGGTCAATTGACGCATTGATCACACGCGCTCCCTCCGGAAAGTCCATTCCCAGGAAGAAAATGTCGCTCCAGCCACTGTGCGAAAAGTCCATCCGTACAGCCGTCCGCTCTCTCAGGACCGGATATCCGCCCGTCACTGGACTGACCTGCAGAAGCTCACGACGAATTCGAACGGGTACGTCCTCCGGATGCCCCGTGCGAAACATCCACTGATTTCCACGAACTGTCCGAACACTTCGGCGAACCTGGTCGGCCAGCGTCTGAAATGCAAGACGATGATACGCTTCGCCGAGGGCACTGCTGAGCGATACCGACGGACCGTCCTTAATCATCTGTTCCTGAAAAACGTCGATCGCTTCCTGATAGCGACGGTTCAGCATGTGCTCGTAGCCGTGAAACGGGATCCGACCGCTTTCCCGACCGTCCTGTGCCAAACGATCCATCAGGTGAAATCGATGCACTGCATACAGAAAAAACAAACTTCGTACACGCTGGTACAAATTCTCGCTCGTCCGCCTGAATAGATCCAGCTCCTGACATTCTGCCAGAAGTGCGGAGACATCCATTTCGCGGCAGGCGATGTCCAGCGACCGGTCGCGGCAGGCCGGATCCTCGGAAAGAATAATTTTCAGCAGTTGAGTCATGACACTGGACCTTGTCTCTCTGTTCAGCGCTGAACAAGGTGGCTGTTCATTCGCAGACTTACCGGAACCTGAATTCCACAAATCGTCACCAGAGTGGTGGGGCTAAGCGCTTATCGTGTGGAAAGCAGGTGCACCAGTTCTGTCAGAATCTGGTCTCGATCAACGCCCGACAGTGAAAATGCCAGTTGGGCGATCAAAAGACCGTACTTCTCGCTGATATTGTAACGCGTACCGTTGACCGCAAATGCCAGATAACGCTGCGTCTGGGCAAGACGATTCAATGAACTGCTCAGATCAATTCCCTGCTCCGGCGGTGCTGCATCCAGCAACTGCTGAAGAATGGAAAACACGGAAGGCGTCAGAACATGCATGCCAAACATGCACAGGTAGTAACCGGCACGCTGGCCCGCCACAATCAGCTTTTGCTCGGCAATTGTCGGCGTCGGTTTCTCGATGACACTGCTGACCTCATACAGGTGGCTTTCCTGGGCAACGGGAGTCCCGCCAACGGTGCCAAAATGCACAATCTCATTCTCCCGTGTCGCCTGAATCGCAGACACACTGCATCCATGCCGCGTGGCCACATCAATCAGCTGCTGGGCACAGTGTTGATCGCTGCGACTGAGATACAAATGGTCAGAGACCAGGTGGAGGAACGACTCCTGACCAATAAACCCGCTCGTTCGCAGGATCGCATCGCCATATCCCCGTGGATTGGTCTGCTCGAAAAATGTCAATCGGGCAGCGTGAGGCCCGGCGGCTTTGATATAGGGATCCTGCTGACCCGGGCGAATCACGATCGCAATATCGTCAATTCCGGAACTGACGATTTCATCCAGTGTCAGTCGGAGGGCCGTGCGAATCTCTCCTCGCCGGTCCACGATACTCTGCAACGGCAGCCGCGCGTGAAGATCTCCTGCAGCCGTGATGACAGCCTTACGAATTTTCATGGAATACTTTCCAACGAATACAAACGCCTGAGCCAATAGCCATCGCTGCCAATGCGGCGCTTCAGAAAATCCTCCGCCAGAATTTCCGGCCGTCAAACGAGGCTCCGCGTTCTCTGAACGCCGTTGCACTGACGACTGAATATAGGGCACCTCGCGGGCATTGGCACAGAAAGCGGTCCGAAACCTGAAGCGGATCACATTTCGGATGCCGCTGGGTTCCACCTGTAGCGATCGGACTTCTCTGCCGAACTTCTGACCAGTAATCCGCACAACCGGCACATTCAACCCAACCTTTAAAGGTGTGTCGCTCTGCAGGCCACTGCGGCGCGGGGGTCGCCCCGGAGATACGATCGACTGGATTCCCGCCGACACGAGTATGACGCACACTGCCGGGGCGACTCGCAGGCGAGAATGACGGTCTGTCACCACGCAAGGGGCGAACAACTGGACTTTTGAGCGGTTTGGGAATCTGGATTTGCCTTGGCGTGTAATTTGGGTAGATTGCAGGTTTGTTCAGGTCGATTCAGCTGATAGGTTGCTCCCACTTGTTGGTCGCTGCGGTTCTGGTCCGTGCCGGAATCCCTGGTCAAATCTGCTCCGCATTCCCTCTCCTGTGAACTCCGCCTCAAAGGAACTCTGCCGTGCTGAACATTGTCAGCCAACTCTCTGCCAGAAGGGACTTCTGTGATGGGGTTTCACGTCGTCGCATGCTGCAGATCGGCGCTTTGGGAACGTTTGGACTGCGTCTTCCCGACCTTTTGAAGGCTGAGCAAAGTGGTTTGGTCCATCCGGCCGCACGGGCTCGAAAATCTGTGATTCTTGTCTGGATGCATGGAGGGCCATCGCAGCTTGATACGTTTGACATGAAGCCCAATGCTCCTGCGGAGTATCGCGGGGCTTTCAAGCCGATCGCCTCAAGTCTTGCGGGGCTTGATGTCTGCGAACTGCTTCCGGAACAGGCGAAGGTCATGGACAAGTGCACGGTGATCCGCAGTTTTTCGCATGGCAACGGCGATCACTGGGCGGCAGCGCACTGGATGCTGACGGGGCGAACGGGGGCCAACGGTGCGGATCGCATGCCTCGCTATCCCTCGATGGGCGCAGTCGCGGCCCATCTTCTCGGGCCGACGCAGTCAGGTTCCCTCGCCAACGTCAATATGAATGACGGTGGATTTGGTTTCCATGGTGCGGCGTGGCTGGGCGTGAATCACAATCCCTTTCGATACGGTGACTTCAGCTACGGAAATGAAGCTGGCCAGCTGCCAACCGGAGACTATCGCAGCTTTTCGCTGACGGAAGGGTTGTCGGAAGGGCGTCTGATGGACCGGGTTTCTCTGCGGCAGCAGCTGGACAGTCTGAAGCACAGGATCGACAAAAATCGCCTGTTTGATCAGATGGATGCCGTGGACCATCAGGCAATGGATCTGGTGCTTTCCGGCCGGGTGCGAAAGGCATTTGATGTTTCGGACGAAGATCCAGGATTGCGGGAACGTTACGGAGCCGGCTGGGGCGAGCAGGCATTGCTGGCTCGTCGGCTGATTGAAGCCGGCGTTCGTTATGTGTCTCTGAATACCGGGTATTTCGACGACCATTCCAACATCGAGCCAGCGTTGAAAGACAAACTGCCTCGCCACGATAAGTGTGTCGGTGTACTGATTCAGGACCTTGCCGAACGTGGGATGCTGGACGATACGCTGGTTGTTGTTGCCGGGGAATTTGGTCATACACCTCGGATTAACGGCAATGCGGGTCGAGACCACTGGCCGCAGGCGCAAAGTCTGCTTCTGGCAGGGGGCGGCTACCGGCATGGACAGGTGATTGGCAGTACGAATGACAAGGCGGAATATCCAACATCGCGTCAGATTGGCGTGGAAGATTTCTGTGCAATTGTCTATCACGCCATGGGCCTGAAAGTAGATGACTCCATTATGGATCTGTCCGGTCGGCCAACGCATCTGGTCCCCGGCGGGCAGGTTCCTGTGGAACTGCTTTGAAGGATCTACAGTCTGCGGTCTTGGCAGATGGAATTCTGATAGTGCGGAAGTCTTCCTGTGCTGCGTGGCAACCCTTCCAATTCTTCCGCGATGCCTGTTGTCATTGTCAGGCTGTGTTTCGCTGTAGCCGCGATCGCATCCGTATTTTGGCTAATGCTGACAGAACCTGTCTGTCAAAGCCAGTTGTGGCCATCGGATGCCGGTTCAATCGTCGTGGGCTGGCTGGGCGGGACGACGTCCGTTTCGTTTACAGGGGCTCAGGAAATTAACCTGAGCTGGTTTTCTGTATTTCTGCGAATGACGGCTGCAACGATGGTTGCGAGCGTTTTGCAGACCGTGTTGTTTCGCCATCGTTTCGCAGTCAGTGTCAGCCGTTACGAAAAGTGGCGATCTGTCGTCTGTCTGACCGAATCAGGGCTCCGAAAATCCAGCGTCTATGCCGTCCTGTGGCTGTTTCTCTGGCTGGTGGCGTCGATTGAGTCTTCCGGCAGACTGCTGAATTTTCTGATCACGACTGTGCCCCTCAGCTTTGGTGTTGGCATCGCACTGTTTCTGAATGGAGTTCTGGCTTCCGGGGACCTTCGCACAGGTTCCAGAGTCCTTCAGGGTGGTCGGGCGTCTGCTGAGTCGGACAGTCGCATGCCTGAGTTGAAGACGTGGCAGTTTGCGGTGGTCCTGCTTTGCGCCGTGATCTGGCAGTTGGTTTCCTTCTGGATGAACGAGCGATTGTATGCAGAATTGCTGGTTCCGCATGGCGATTCCGCGATGTACGAGGAGCATCTGTGGAATGTCTGGCATGGAAAGGGATTTCGAAGTTATCTGGATCAGGGATTGTTTGTGGGTGAGCATATTCAGGTAATTCACCTGTTGCTGCTGCCGCTGCACATGATCTGGCCGTCGTATCTGATGATGGAATGGGTGGCATCGGCGTGTCTGGCCGTTTGTGTTGTGCCGATCTACCAGTTGACGTTGGGGAAGTCAGGAAGTTCGTCGGCGGCCATGTGGCTGTCACTGGCATGGCTGCTGTTTTTTCCGATGCATTATCTGGATATTGCGATTGATTTGAAGACACTGCGTCCATCCTGCTATGGGATGCCATTTTTGTTTTTTGGAATTGAACTGGCAGAGCGACGACGGACTGTTCCGGCGGGATTTTGTCTGCTGACAGCACTGCTGACTCAGGAAGACTTTGCCTTGATCACGGGGTCCATTGGTCTGATTTTTTTCCTGAGAGAGTTTCGTTTTGCGGCAGCCGACCGATCAGCGGCGTTTCAACGCTGGTCCACAGGAGTCTTCCTGTTTTCTGTTGTCTGGGTCCTGCTGGCGGTGCTGGTTGTCATCCCGGCTTTCCGTGGCGGGGAAGTCGTCCATTACAGTCGGTACTTTGGAGATCTTGGCAGCAGTCCGGGAGAGTTGATTCGGACGGCGCTCAACGAGCCCGGGCGGGTTGCCGGCATGTTCTTCAGCCAGCGAACACTCCTGTATCTGCTTGTGCTGACACTTCCTGCAGGGCTGCTGCCATGGCGTCGTCCGCTTGTCCTTAGCGCCGGACTGGTGACCTTTGTGATGCTCAGCCTGATACAACTGGGCAATGCTCCTGCTGGTTTCGAGGGGGCTGCGATTGAGTTACCGCCGGTGCCTTATCATCACTTTCATGCTCCATTGCTTCCGGTGATTTTCTGGGCTGCTGCCAGTGCCTTAGCCGTTGGAGACGGCCGGAGTGGAACTCTACCGAAGTCGGGGGCGGAAGCTGCTGGCGGCCGTTCAAGGGCGGCAGCGTCCGCTCGATTTGCTTTTTTCTGTTCGGCAGCGACTGCCCTGACCGGTTCCCTGATGCCCTGCGGAGTAACATTCTGGTCGTCGGAATCGCAGTATGGATGGAAGAACCTGTACGCGGCGACCGAGCGTGGTGAGCAGTTTGCAAAAGTGCTGAAGCATCTTCCGGTCGGAGCTCGTGTGGCATCCACCGATTACGTGCACACGCGACTGACGCACTTTGAACGATCGTATGACTACAGTGATTATCTCCGTGCGGTCAATCAGTACCGCCCCGGAGTTCCGATGGATACCGATTACATTGTGATTGATACATCGCACCGCTACAGTCAGATTCATTCACCGGCGGAGGTCAGGGAACTCAGGGAGGAACCCGAGAAATGGGAACGGCTTCCGGACGAGACCGGGGGCATGTTTATCGTTCTGAAGCGACGCCACGGGGACGAACATTGACATGAGCGTGCAGCGGACGTGGATTCGAATTTCTGTGACAGGTTGCAGAGTGCGGGGCAGACATCGAGATGGTTCATTATTTGATCGCCATGGGTGGCAATCTCGGTGCGTCAGCATCCCTGTTTCAGGAAGCGCTGCAGAAGTTGTCAGGTCCGGAAACAGTCCTGCGGCAGATGAGTCAGGTTTTCAGAACGGCACCTGTGGGGGCCAGCGCGGGGGAGGAGTTTCTGAACGCGGCTGCGATTGTCGCGAGTGAACTCAGTGCCGCCGATTTGCTGCGATCGATGCAGGCTGTGGAAGACATTCTTGGACGGCAGAGGGCCGTTCGCTGGGGGCCGCGGACGCTGGATCTGGACCTGCTTCTGGCGGGTGAAACGGTCGTGGAGACTGCGGAACTGATTGTGCCGCATCCCGCACTGTGGTACCGCTCATTTGTGCTGTCCTCTGCCGTGGAAATCGCGGGCGACTGGCAGCATCCGCTGTTGGGTTCGCCGTTGAGTGCCCTGCAGGATCGCCTGCAGGAATCACCGATCAAAATTTCCCTTGAGTTTTGCACTTCAGACCTGGGCAACGACCATGCCGCCGCGGTGTTTGTGGAAGACCTGCGCACGAAAATTCCGGAAATTGCCTGGGGCGGCGATGCTGTAGAAGAAGAGTTCGCTCGAGTGCAGATTTTTTCGGCCAGTGCTGAGCAACTACCGTATTCGTACCGGATTCCACTGCCACGGACACGAACAATTCCGCTATTTGTTCGTGACTATGCTGACGCGATGGTGCAACTGGAGCAGTTGAGTATCGCGATTCGCGGGTAGCACGATTGCAGCAGAACAGTAGAGCTGCCCCTGGAGGTGCGGGATTCAGTTCATAGCGAGGCGGTGGTTGCTGAGTCGTTCTGCGCCGGAATCCGTGATCAGGTAGTTATGTTCGAGGCGGATACCCCCACAGCCCTCGATGTAGCAGCCGGGTTCCAGAGTGATCACGTCACCTGCGATCAATTTATCGGAGCTTTCCGCACCGAGGATGGGAGGCTCCGGATGTTCCATTCCCAGACCATGCCCAGCGTGATGAGCCAGCGTCCCGAAGCCGCGTGCTTCCAGAACTCGGGAGGCTGATTTCCAGAGGTCTTTGCAGGGAACACCGGGACGCAGCAGAGATTCCGTGGTCTGTAGCGCTTCAAGGCAGGCATTGAACTGGCCGGCAGCCCGTGCTGATGGCGATCCTGCGGCGATGGTGTTGGTGAAGTCACAGCGATACCCGTGAATGATCACGCTGAAATCAAGAATAAAGAGGTCACCATCCTGAAGGACATAATCGGTTGGCAGTCCACCGACTTTGGGAAGTTTCGGGTGTGTCGCGCGAAAATCTCCGTATACGATACAGGGCTTTCCGGCGGCCTGTTGAGCGGCTTGCTGGACTGTCAGAAAGATATCGAATTCGGAAACCCCGGGGCGAACAAATTCCAGCGCCTTTTTATGACCGGCTTCCCCGGCCTTCATGCAGAGTTTCAACAGATCGACTTCATCCGTGTGCTTACGTCGTCGCAGTGAGCGGAGCACATCGCCGAGTGTCAGGGGTTCGGCATCATCATCTTCGGAAAACTGCCATGCTGCATCTTCAGCGACCATGGCCGCCATCATTTCGGACAGGCCTTCCGGTTCAATAAGTCCGACACGTCCTTTCCAGATGTTGCTGGCTTCGGCAAGTGCCTGACAGAGAGCCTGATCACGTCCGGTGATTGATTTTCGGTGCGTGTACCAGGGAACAGAAATCTCGTCATCAGCAAAATACGGCTCAGATGCAGAACGTTTTGTGAAGTTGTCTGTCAATAGGGTTGAGCGACCTTCGCGAGTCAGCAGCAGAAGAGCCTTCTGGTCCGCAGAAAAGCTCATGGGATTCACTCGAAAATTGCTCAGGTACTGCACATGGCGCACGTCACCAACAAGCAGCCATTCAATCTCTGCTGGAATCCGGCTCCATAGCAACTGACGTCTTTGGCGGCACCCTTTTTCAGTGAGCATATGTCGAGGACCCTGCAATATTCGGAATTCTGAACATGAAAACAAAAAAGCAAAAACAGACGGAGGAATCCCGTCAGTGCGGAGACTGCAAGGCAGGCAAATCCGGCGGTGGTGACAGGCTTGCCACGTCGGCCGTGCACATTTTTGAAACAGTTCGAGACGACAGCGTAACAGATACCACTGCAGGAAGCATCCGGATTTCCATGGTGAGGGGAAATTCCGGCAGCAGCGAAATCCCCGACGGACTTCCATTTTTCTACGGAATTCCCGGATGAAGTGACTGTGGCAATGCTGTACAATTACAATCTTCGACCAATGGATTCTGCCAGAATGATTTTTCAGCAGTCGGTGGTGATATGAGTCTTCCGCGTCTGATCATCTGCGTTGCCCTGATGGGGCTTATTGACCTGAACGCCCCCCTGCTGGGGCAGGGTATTGATTTCAATCGGGTGATTCGGCCGATTTTGTCCAACCGATGTATCGCATGTCACGGGCCCGACGATGGAAAGCGAGAGGCGGGACTGCGCCTTGATGATCGGAGCAGCGCCACGGCAGAGCTGGAATCCGGTCAGGCGGCAATTACTCCTGGGCAGCCCGAGACCAGCGAAATGATTCGCCGCATCCTGAGTCAGGACGAGGACATTCAAATGCCTCCTCCGCATTTTGGAAAGCCTCTGACGCCGGCGGAAATCACCATTCTCCGACAGTGGATTGCCGAAGGGGCTCCTTTTGCAAAGCATTGGTCCTATGTAACTCCGGTTCGCCCGGAAGTCCCGCAGGTTGCCGCAGAGTACTCTGCGTGGGTTAAGTCCCCGGTGGATGCATTCGCTCTGCACCAGATGCTGGCCCACGAGCTGCGGCCGTCAGCGGAAGCTGATGCAGCAACTTTGGTACGTCGAGTCTTTCTGGATCTGATCGGACTGCCGCCTTCAGCCGAAGAAGCCGTGGAATGGACATCGCGACTTCAGGTGACTTCTGCTGCGGCAGGTGGTGTGCGTGATGAGGTCTGGGCAGAGCTGGTCGATCACCTCATGACCCGTCCGGAATTTGGAGAGCACTGGGCTCGCAAATGGCTTGATCTGGCACGTTATGCGGACTCATCAGGATACGCTGACGACCCGGCTCGAACAATCTGGCCCTATCGGGACTGGGTCATTCGCGCGATTAACAGTGGGATGCCATTTGATCAGTTCACAGTCGAGCAAATTGCGGGGGATCTTTTGCCGAATCCAACGCCGGACCAGATCATCGCGACGGCCTTCCATCGGAACACGATGACGAATAACGAAGGTGGCACACAGGACGAAGAGTTCCGCAATGTGGCAGTCGTGGATCGAATCAACACCACGATGGCCGTGTGGATGGGCACAACGGTGGCGTGCGCCCAGTGCCATAATCACAAATATGATCCGTTGTCACAGGAAGAGTATTTTCAGCTGTTCGCCATTTTGAACAATACAGAAGATGCGGATCGCGGGGACGATTCACCGAAGCTGCCCCTGTTCACTGAAGAACAGAAAAAACGCGTGGATTTTCTCAACGGCCGTTTGGCCGAACTGAACGGTGTGATGGCCACGACTACGGAGGCTATTGCCGCTTCACAGAATCAGTGGGAGCGAAGGCTGCGAGTACAGCCGAACTGGAAAACTGTGGTACCGGAGCGAATTCAGCGTGCTGGTGGTGGTGAAGCTCAGATCCAGCCTGACGGAAGCGTCTTTGTTCCGCACGCAACTGATAAGGATCAGTATTCCCTTGACATTCCCCTGCAGACACTGACTTCGGGTGTTGGCGGGCAAACGGGGGCGGTGACCGCATTACAGCTGGAAACGCTTCCCTCGGAAAAACTTCCGGGCGAAGGCGCTGGTCACGGCGGTGGTAACTTTGTCATTACAGAGCTCCGAGCCCAGTGGATTCCGGAAGGCAACGCATCACCATCAGCCCGGTTCATTCGAATTCAGATACCGGGGAATGAAAAGATTCTGTCACTTGCAGAAGTTCAGGTGATTTCCGGTGGCACAAATGTTGCGATCAAAGGTACAGCAACGCAAAGTTCTACAGACTTCGCCGGGCCGGCTGAGTATGCAATTGACGGCAACACTGACGGCGATTTTCAGAAAAAATCCGTCACTCATACTGCGATCTCCGCAGATCCCTGGTGGGAACTTGATCTTGGCAGGGAAACACCTGTTGATCGGATTGTCGTGTGGAATCGTCTGGGCGATAACATTCAGACACGACTGTCCAACTTTCGGATTTCTCTGCTTGGTTCGGATCGCAGTGAAGTTCAGCTGATGAATATCGCGGATCCGCCAAATCCATCGGCTGAGTATGCAGCCAGTGGAACCGTTGACGTGAAGTTTTCCGCAGCCGTTGCAGACTTCCAGCAGGACGGTTTTCCGGCGGGTGAAGTGATTGATGGCAAAACGGAGACAGAGAATGGCTGGGCGGTTGGCGGCCGGAGCGGCGAGTCGCACGCATTGACGCTGGTTCCTCAGAACCTGCCGGATCCTGCAAAGGGTGGCACGTTGCGTCTGATCATTGAGCAAAATTCACCCTATGCGAACCACCTTTTGGGAAGTTTTCGGATTCGTGTGACGGATCAGGGGGCAGCCATTGAACGAGCCAGTACACCGTCGCAGATTCTTGAAATAGCAGACCAGCCTGAGGACCAGCGACCGGCGGAGCAGCAACTGCAGCTGGCGGAATATTATCGACAGCAAGTTGCGCCGGAGCTGGCCGATGTTCGCAGTGAAATGCAGACCCTGCAACAGGAATCGCAGGGCATGAAACCAGAAGCCTCAGTCCTGGTAATGAAAGAGCTGACGGATGGCAATCGGCGTAAAACTCTGTTCCAGTTTCGTGGAAATTACCTCGATCGGGGTCATGAAGTTCACGAAGGTTTACCGGCAGTCTTTCCCCCGATTCCGCAGGGAGAGTCCCTGAACCGTCTGACTTTTGCAAAATGGCTGGTCAGTGATTCCAACCCGCTGACCGGACGTGTGGTATCCAATCGGTACTGGGAAGATCTGTTTGGACGCGGCATCGTGGCGAGCAGTGAAGAGTTTGGCTCGCAGGGTGATCTCCCGACACATCCGGAGCTGCTGGACTGGCTCTCGCGGGAACTGATGGAATCCGGCTGGAACACCCGGGCATTGTTAAAAACGATTGTCACGTCCGCGGTGTACAGGCAATCGGCAAAAGTGACAGCACAGAACGGATCGCAGGATCCTGACAACCGCTGGTTGGC
Organism: uncultured Planctomycetaceae bacterium; assembly: GCA_903871805.1. Classification (GTDB taxonomy): domain Bacteria; phylum Planctomycetota; class Planctomycetia; order Planctomycetales; family Planctomycetaceae; genus SXXK01. The sequence continues at coordinate 70,700 of CAIQIE010000101.1, forward strand.
GCGTGGGCCACGCGTACGACTCAGTTCAGAAATGGTCCGTGATCAGGCTCTGGCGGCAGCTGGCCTGCTCAGCAAAAAAATGTACGGCCCCCCTGTAAAGCCTCCGCAACCGAATCTGGGGCTTTCGGCGGCCTTTGGAAGTTCCACGGACTGGCAGACCAGCAGCGGTGAGGATCGATACCGACGTGCTGTTTATACGACATGGCGCCGCAGCAATCCGTATCCGTCGATGGCTACATTTGATGCACCAAATCGAGAAGTGTGCACACTGAAACGGAATCGTACCAATACGCCGCTTCAGGCGCTTGTCACATTGAATGATCCCGTCTACGTCGAAGCCGCTCAGGGATTGGCCAGACGCATGCTGACGCAGCCGGGCAATTCCGAATCACAGATTCGCTGGGGATTTCGCATCGCACTGCTCAGAGAGCCATCGGCTGCAGAGTTGAAGTCGCTGCAGGAACTGCTGGCCGATACCCTGGCCGGATACCGTCAGGACTCAGCCGCAGCTATGGCTATGGCCACCGAGCCACTGGGGGCACTGCCGCCGAATATGAAAGTGGAGGAAGCCGCTGCGATGACAGTTGTCAGCAGCATCATTCTGAATCTGGATGAGATGTTGATGAAGCGATAATCGGGTGATCATGGACTGAGGGCAGCAGAGGCACGCCATTGCCGCTGCTGTCTTCAATTTTCGGGGCGGACGTTCCATCGTCCGCATCATATTCCCGGATTGCCGGCCCTGAAGCCGTCTAACGTTGTCTGCAGATTCAGACCATCAATCGCAATGATGATGATGTCCATGGTGTCGACTATACCCGCCGCCGTAGGACGGCACCGAATAGAATCCCTGGGAATACACAGGCACCGAGTACACCGGGAATTGCGAATAGACCGGCCCGAAGCCGCTGTATCCATACGGCGAGCCATAACCACCGTAGGACTGGCGCCCAACAGAGCCACGTCCGAACGACCCACTGAATCGATCGCCACCACTTCCAAAGCTGAAGGACAGTCCCACGTTGGAATGTCTGCGACCACGGTGGTGGTGGTCATCGGCCTTTGAAGCAGTGCAGGTAAGAGCCAGACTGCCGACCAGGACGACTGCAATAAGGAACCTTTTCATTGCCGTTCTCCGTCATGTTGAATGGACAGGGGAAAAAGTACCCGGTTGATGGAAACTGCAGAGGCGGCGGACAATGATTGTCCAGACATTGCTCCGTGACCGGCAATCCTGAAAAGCCACTGCCACAGCATCCGACCGGGTAACAATCCGTAACTCTCAATCTCGGATCCTTTCCGGATTGAGAACGAAATTGATAAACATCAAATCCTGTGCCAATTGACCTCACCCGGCGACTCACTTTTCATAAACGCTTTTCAGTAAAGCATTTAGAATCTATTGATTTCTAAAAGGCGGTTTTGGCGCGGCACAAGAGTGACATCAATGTGATGGCACTTTGTTGTTGATTTGATGACGGGATTCGTTGGGGGCCGGATGGGCCGGTAATCCTGAAGTGAGAATACGGGTGGTGTGGAGGCGAACCCGGACAAGTGAGGGCTGTGATCCTTGTAATCTTTGGGCGTGTGGTGAGAATTCGGGGCGTTGTTGTGTGGACTGATTTTCTGCGGTCAAAGCGGAATCCGCACAATCGGGTTTCCAGTGCGGACTGGTTTGAATTGGACATTTCTTTATGGCCTCCGAACTTCCTTCGAATCTTCACTTTGAGACTCAGTGTGTTCATGGTGGTGTCCACAAGGACCAGCAGTACAACAGCGTGACGACTCCGATCTATCCGACATCCACGTTTTACTGGAACTCGCTGGAGAGTCATTCCGGATACGACTACACGCGATCGGGGAATCCGACTCGCAAGGCGCTGGAAGAGAACATTACGGCACTTGAGGGTGGAGCCGGGTGTGTGGCAACGTCGACGGGCATGTCAGCCGTTCACTGTGCAATGGCGTTGTTTTCTCCCGGCGATCACGTGATTGCGCCGGCTGATCTGTACGGTGGCACGTTTCGTCTGTTTGATCGTTTTCTCAGGGAAAAAGGGCTTACCTTTACATTTGTTGACATGACGAAGCCTGAGCGAATTCAGGCGGCATTTCGGCCGGAGACAAAAGTTGTCTGGATCGAGACGCCCAGCAATCCTTTATTGAAGGTGATTGATATCGCCGCTGTGGTGTCGATGGCGCGGCAGCATGGCTCGATGACAATCTGTGACAACACCTTTCTGTCTCCATATCTACAGCGTCCCCTCGATTTTGGAGTGGACATTGTCATGCATTCCACCACCAAGTACATCAACGGCCATTCGGATGTTGTTGGTGGTTGTGTGGTGTCCCGAACGCCCGAGACTGCGAAACAAATTGCATGGACTTGCAACGCTCTGGGTTTATCGTGTTCACCATTTGACGCGTGGCTGGTCTTAAGGGGTCTGAAGACGCTGGGATGTCGGATGGAAGCACAGCAGGCCGGAGCGATGAAGATCGCTCGATTTCTGGAATTGCATCCGCTGATCGAGCATGTCTACTATCCGGGACTGGAATCTCATCCCCAGCATCAGTTGGCATCGCAGCAGCAACGAGGATTTGGTGCGATGCTGGCATTTGACACACGTGACGGCCGCAGCGTTGCCGAGCGAGTCTGCATGAAGACTCGCTTGTTTGACGTTGCGGAATCGCTGGGGGGGATTGAATCTCTGATTTCTTTCCCGGTCACCATGAGTCACGCATCGATGACAGCGGAAGCAAGAGTTGCTGCTGGAATTACAGAGAAGACGGTACGAGTATCCGTGGGGTTGGAGCATCCGGACGATCTGATCGCAGATCTGCGTCAGGCACTGGCTGCCGAATAGGCAAGGGCTGATTGCTGTCTAATGTGTCGTTTGATCGGCCGGTACATCAGGAGAGATCCTTGTGTACCGGCCGATCGAAGAACAGACAACATGACTTTACTGGTCATGAACTACTCAGCGGATGTCTCGGCTTTTTCACGCTCAATCGCACTGAGAATCGTCCGCAGCTTGGATCGCAGCGTTGGGCGGCTGAGTCCAAGGATTTCAGCGGCACGGGCCTGCATTCCCTTTGCCTGATTCATGGCATTCTGGATGACCAGTCGATCGAACTTCTGAATCACCTGTCGGTACCCGTCTCCTGTACCCCTCGACAGTACCGTTTCGACAAACTTCCCAAGTTCCTGCCATCCATCAGCCCCGGAGGCCAGACCGGACTCGCCCGGCATGGGTTCATCCTGGATTTCCCCGCGAACATCCAGCGGAATGAACTCCGGGAGTAAAGCCGGGCCTGTGGCGATAATCATCGCTTCCCGAAGGATGCTCTGCAGTTCCCGGATATTTCCAGGCCATCGATGTTGCTGCAGTTTGTCCAGCGCATCGGTCGAAATGGACTGTACGGTGGTTCCCAGCTGCTGGTTAAAGCGGAACATCAGGTAATGAGCCAGTTCCGGAATGTCCTCGGTGCGTTCACGCAGCGGTGGCACAGGAATTGTGATGCCTCTCAGTCGGTAATACAGATCCTGGCGAAATTTGCCTTCTGTGATCAGTGCTTCGAGGTTCCGGCTGGTTGCGGCGACTACTCGCACATCAACTCTCAGGGTTTCGACCCCACCGACTCTTTGAAACTGACCATCCTGAAGCAGTCTTAGAAGGCGTCCCTGCGTCGGTAGAGGGATATCACTGACGTCATCCAGAAAGATTGTGCCTTTGTGGCACTGTTCAAACTTTCCGATGCGACGATGATCAGCCCCGCCAAAGGCTCCCTTTTCATGCCCGAATAACTCACTTTCCAGGAGCGTTTCGGGAATGGCGGAGCAGTTCATGGACTGAAACGGTGCCTGCAGGCGTCGGCTGTGCTGATAGATAGCTCTGGCGATCAGTTCCTTTCCGGTGCCGCTTTCCCCCATGATCAGCACGTTGACATCCTGAGGTGCGATTCGGCCAATCTGACGGCAGACGGCCTGCATGGCCGGACCACTTCCAATCAGTCGGTCTGACCCTGTTTTGTCCATGGCCGGCTGATCTATGGCAGCGGGCCTGTACATTTCACGGCAGATTTTGCGAGCCTGCTCTACGGTCCCGCAAAGCCTGTCCAGATCCAGAGGCTTCATCAGGTAGTCAAATGCTCCGAGTTTCATGGTTTCGATTGCTGTGTCAGCAGAACCATGACCAGTGATAAAAATCACAAGGGCCCTTGGGTTATACCGTCGTAGCTCGGCAAACATATCCAGTCCGGAAGACGCGCCCAGCCGAATATCCAGCAGTACGATCTGTGGACATTCCTTTTCCATTTGTGAAATTGCAGACAAGGCATCCGCTGCAGAAAAAATCTGCAGCCCATCTGTCCTCAGAATGGACTCTATCGTTGTGCGAATATGAGCCTCATCATCAACAATCAGCAGTTTTTCCATAATTAAGGTTACCAGTTTTCAGGTTTTTCAGATCAGTAAAATGTTCTTGATGGCAGATCAGGGTGCTGCAGGGCCACAACAGTTCTTCCTGCATTCTGATGCAGGCGAACGGCCAACGCTCTGCCAAGCTCCATTTCAAACGACGATACCGGGGGTGAATACTGCTTCCTGCTGCGCGAACTGTCGTTTCAGGGCGATGAACCGAATTCATGAATCGGTGATCGGGGCGTTTCCAGCAGCGGTATTGTGGGGACAGGCAGGAAGATCCACCGTCAGTTTTGCCCCACCACCTTCCCGGGTTCCTGCCACGATTGTGCCTTTATGTTCCGTTACAATGCGTCGGCAAATCGGTAGCCCAAGGCCAGTACCTTTAGGTCTGGTGGTTGCAAATGGCTCGAACAATCGCGCCATAATATCCCCGGCAATACCGGGACCGGTATCCGAAATGATCACACGTATTAAAGCAGCCTCTGGAACCGGGTGCGCGGAGACGTAAATGCATCCTGACGAAGGGGTCGCCTCAATCGCATTTAAAAGCAAATTGACAAATACCTGATTCAGCTGCTCGGGGTCTCCATTCACCCAAAGCGGCTCTTCGCTCATGGACTTGTGCACATGCAAGCCTGCCTGTCTGACACGTCCATCAGCAAGGTTCAAACTGCGTTGCATTGTCTCCCGGAGATCATGATGGATATGATTCAATGACGGAGTGCGTGAAAAGTCCAGCAACCCCTGAATAGTTGTTTCCATCCGGCTGATCTCCTCAAGAATCAGCCCCAATTGAGCCTTTTCAATTCGGAAGCCATCAGGTTGTCGAGCTGCATGCTGAAGGAGCAGCTTGACGGAAGTCAGAGGGTTGCGAAGTTCATGAGCAACTCCCGCCGCCAGTTCACCAACCGCGGCAAGTCGTTCAGACTGAATGACCTCTTTCCTCGCAGACCGAAGTTCACTTCCCACACTGCGCAGTCGTTCAACAACACGTTCCGCCTGACGCTGAATCTCTTCCAGACTGCTGTTCTGAGTAATGTTGACGGTCATTTCCGATGCCTCACCGAATGACTCTTTGTCACTGAGCGTCACCGCAATTTGCGTCACATTCGTCTGCAGCCGCCTGGAAACACGCCAGCCAAGAAAAAGTCCGATTGGAAGTCCCAGCAGCAGCAGTACAAAACGCAGCAGCACGACCTGCGAATGAATGACCGCAAGTTTTCCACGCCTCGTGGAAATGATCGCTAAATTTCGCTCTGTCATTCCCAGAGCTGCCGTGGCCGCTGTTTCCACCAGTTGCTTCATCTGCTCTGCCGCTTTTGCGTCTGTCGTTCGCTGAGCTCCCGCACGTTTGGCTTCCAATTCCATGAACGCATCGATTTTCAACACGGTAGTAGACAGTACTTTTCGCTCTGCCTCAAAATTCGGATCGTCATCCCCCTGTTCGATGGCCTCGACAAGATCGGTAATCCCTTTTTGCTGCAGATTCCACTGTTCCTTTAAACCCCGGGAGCTAATAGACTCGTCATACCAGCCCGAGAGGCAACTCCAGGTGGAGGTACTGAGCAGACTGGCGGCTCGTACCAACTGAAGATTGCGGGAAAACAGTCCGTTGTATTCAGTTTCGACCCATTGCATATACAAGTTGGTTGAGAGACTCATCACCAGCCAGAAACACGCAGTGATCAGCACCGGCACCAGAACCTGTGCCTGCAGGAACTGCCTGAGACGATTCTTCAGACCCAAAGTCTTCGATTTTTCGATGGATGTCTCTGTCTGCATCAATCAGTCCCATGACTTCACAACGGTAGTCCTCAGCCCCCTCGGATTGCCGACTTTTTAGAAGGGGACAAGTGTCTGCATTTCAGAATGCCCGGTATATGGTTTACGCTGACCGGCTTTCGTCGCGTTCCAGCGGATCAAAATACATGCAAAAAGGATCCGCCCCGGCATCTGCGACGTGTAGCAGCTGCGTAACTATACCATTCAGCAAATGACCTCTCCATCACCGTTCTCGTTGATTCTGCTGCAGGAAATGCAATTGTTGACTGCAAATGCCTGCCAGATCCACCGAAAGCCCTGAACGATGCAGAAAAAGAATCTCGCTGCCCCCCCGTCCCCCGCTGGAATGCAAAATTCGCAAAACATCTTTGCGATGATGTGGAATTCTTTTTGTGGGGAGGAATAAGTTTTCTCCTTAGCCAAACAGGCCCGACGTGAAAACATTTCCCGGCAGTTGTCACAGAACGTGACGGTCATGCCAACTCTTGCCGCCTGTGTCTTTGAAACGCATTCTGACAATTGCCGCGATCAGGTTGCGCGCGATAGCTTCGTTGTTATCACTGCAAACTTCCGAGCATTGGACACCTTGATGTAACGAAAGCGGTTTTTTCCGAAAAACACCGGAATTCAGGCTCGGACGCCGGTCGAAAAAAAGTACGGAAGTGTGTTGATGGTGCTCCGAGACGTTAAGCGTTCGGGGTTGCTGGCCGCCGGATTGCGAATGCCGAAGCCACCAGCACAGGGTGAATTCCGTTCTGCGCTGAATGGATTTACCTACAAGTTGGCGCGCGGCGCTAAGTCCTGGAGGTTGGGCGGTGAATGATCCACAATTTGTAAACTCATGGCTGCAGGGCCTGACATCATCGCACGGGCAGCCATCGCTGAAGACTGTCAGGTTCAACTCTTCGATCGAACCAGAGAGTTCGCGATTTCGTTCACCGACCGGAGGCCCGCTGCTGGCTGTGGTTCGGCTGCTGTGGTTTTCCGCTGGTCCGGCGACGCTGGTGATGCTGGCCCTGCAACTTATGGAAGCTTCTGATCCCAATCGGCCGTTTCTGAAGGCGGCTTTCTGTCTGACAATTTCGTTCACGCTGGGGACGCGTGTTTTCAGCTACTTCATGCTGAATGATCGCCAGTCTGTTTATGGGACTCGCCTGCGGGCCACTGGATTGCTGTCTTACACGATAGGACTTCTGGCAGGTGCCGGAAGCCTGCTCGTGGTTGCGGAGACGGTGTCCCATGAATCGGCAATTCTTCGGCAGACTCAGGTATCCGCACCCGTTGTCGAACAGCCACAACTGGCTCAGAATGATTCCGGTCTGGCGACTCTGTAAGTCACCGACTACTCGCAGGCTCAGGTACGCCCTTCGTGTGTCGGCTTCAGAGCATGGCGATGGTCGTCAAGGCTCTGCAGCAAATCTCGTACGGCCTGCTGAGGTGAGGAGGACTGTGTGACCGCGGATGTGACGGCCACCCGAGTTGCTCCTGCGGCACAGAGTGCCGGAATATGCTCGAGTGTGATGCCCCCAATTGGAAACCATGGTCCGGCAGCAGTTGCTGCTGCCTGCTGAACAAACTCCAGACCGGGAAACTGCTGAAATGCTTTTGTTGTGGACGGGAAGACCGGTCCCACGCCCACGTAGGAGGCCCCCTGCTGAAACGCCTGAATTAACTGTTCTTTGGCATGCGTTGATACTCCGACAAGGCTGCCAGGGGAAAGCAATGTCCGAACCTCGGTCGCCGGCAATTCCGATTGTCCGACATGCGTACCATGCGCCCTGGCAAGTGTTGCAAGGTCCGGGCGGTCGTTCATGATAAATAATGCGTGATGTGTTTCACAGGCATCGCGAATCCACTTTGCCCTGAACAGCAGCTCTCTGTCCGAGAGTGATTTCTCACGCAGTTGAAGAATCCCGGCGCCTCCGGCCAGAGATGTTTCCACAACAACTTTCCACGGTTGCTGGCACATGGCTTCAGTAATCAGCACATAAACCCGGGCACGCTGCAGTCGGTCTGTAGGGATCTCGTCCACCTCGACGCGACAGGCTGCTGTCGCTTGCCCCAGGTCCTGTTCGACCGTGTAGCTTCGATATCGCAACTGCTTCATAACCGCAGCGAACTCGGGTGAGACCAGCTTTCCAAATTCCTCAAGACTTCGCAGAGATTCCTGAACTCGACGGCAATTCGCGGTCACAAGGTCCTGTAGGGTTTCTCTGGAATATTCATGACCATGAGTCATCCCTGTGCCCACGTCCTGCCGGGTATTTCTTGCTGCCAGAAGGGAGTGCATCGGAGCATTCTCGGTGAAGGATTCGGCCAGCAGTTTTTCGGAGGCTGTGAGCGTGTGCCGCATGTCCTTCAGTTCTCGGCAAACACTTTCATCATTCAGCAGAAAACGGGCGAAGTCCTCCAGCACTCGCAGTCCTTCCCGACAGCGATTCAGACAGGCATCAAGAATACGCACGGTCATCCGCACGTCAGATGGGGAGTTTAACTTCCGGTCAGGCACCGTCTGCATGGGGGCTGTCATCGGATTCTTTCGGAGGTCTGCAGACAGAGCTATCGCAATGGGCTCATCCAGTGCAAGCGGTGCGGTGGTGGATCCTTCTTCAGGAAATAACACGCCGCGAATACTGTCCAGCGTGGCCCCGATGGTCTCGAGACGATCGCGCAGAGAGGAATTCTGTTCCACCACAGCCAGCAGCAAAACGCCACTGGAGATGGCTCCTTCTGCCGTATGTTTCATGGCAATCGCACGAGCACGTTCCAGAAGCAATACAAATGCAGCGGGATCATCCGGTGTTGCGAGTGTTCTTTGGGGGCCACAACCACTTCCCTCGGATTCCCCAATGACGACAGGACCAACCGCGAGTGCCAGCAGGATTGCTTTTCCCGCATCGTCCTGCTGCAGCCATTCCGGGGTGACACCAAACTGCTTCAGACAGGCAGAGGCCAGACTTTCATCGTTTAGAAGCGTCAGGATCAGGCAGGCGGCCCAGACGTCCGGATTGGACGCCCCCATCGCCAGCTCACGACAACTTTGCACGGTGCGTTCTGCCGCCGGTGTAAATCCCCATGAACGTTCGCGCTTCACGGCGTCCCTCGCATATCACCCGCAGAGAGCATCATGGAGTGTTCAAAGCTGCGACGTAAGTCATCGGGAATCCGACAGACTTTTTGCAATGTGTAGTCAAACACCACAATGACAGATTTCCCCTCGGCGACAATTTCTCCCTGAGCCGCGCTGACGATCGCGTGACTGATGTCCACGCTGGATCTTCCAAGACGCGTAATTCGGGAACCGACATAGACCCAGTCCGGAAAACGCAACTGACGCCGAAAGTCGCACTGGACCGAGGCCAGAATGGGCCCAGGCCCGGCCCCGCTCATCGTAACAGACGACGGACAGGCATTCAGCAAGTCCACGCGTGCCGATTCCAGCCAACGGATATACACGACATTGTTCACGTGACCAAAGGCGTCCTGATCGCCCCACTGCACCGGCAGCGGGGTGATTGTGTGCCACGACCTGAGCTTCTCTGCCACTGCCGACGGCATACCTCCGATTGGTGAGAATCCACCATGGGAAGGCTGGGATGTTGTGGATTCTGATGGTGATGGATGATCCATGTTGCGTCCCGTTCAGCCCGGATGTCTCACAGTGTAATCACACAGCAACTTTGGAATCGTCGTCAGGCAAAGTGTAGACAAAGCTTGCGAACGACAAAGCGCAGAGGTCCTGTGACGACAGATCTTAACGAAATTTCGATTCAGTTTCACCTTTTCTGGCCGCCGCGGCGTGTGTTCGCATAAAAGCGGAAGGAAGCAAGCCGTCCGGTGCCGGTCTTCGCACCAAACTACATTGCTGATGGCGTTCTTTTCCGAAGGCGATGCCATACGTCAAGCGACTCTTGCTGTTCCGCGTTGTCGGCCAGGTCTTCATGAGGAAGTTGCAGGGCTCTGGGAAGCAACGCGATTTTCTGCCGGATTGACTTGATGTTTGTACAGCTGGACAGGCATTCGGAGAATTATGAACTTACGCATTTACGCTGCTGACGGGTAACAGCAGTCCATGATTGTCAGCCACCAGGCCCGGCTGTTCGGCGGCCGCCAGTCGAATGACGGCAAGGCCCACGATGGATTCATGGTCGTTTCGCGCCGCCGAAGTCAGCAGACCCACACTCGTCCCTTCCGGATTACGAATCGGGGCGTCTGCGGGCAAAGCTACGGTGTCATTCGCAGCGATCACAAGGCAGCGGAGCGCTTTGTTGATGTGTCCGAGAGCATCGATTCGGGCAATGGGTTCCTGTCCCAGATAGCAGCCTTTGGTGAAGCAGATGGCCGTGGAGTTGCGGTCTGCCTCCGGAGCCAGATGTTCATTGGTCAGATCGATGCCAACAATCGGAAAGCGTTCCCGAATTCGCAGCACCTGCAGCTCGGGTTCTGTGAGCAATCCGGGAAGGGCATCTGCCTTGACGGCCTGCATCGCCGCTTCAGGACCACAGATTGCACAAAGACGCCGCTGATTCCACGCGAACGTCAGGACTGTCAGTGATCCGCCAGCGGTTTCGAGGGAACGGCAGGCCCCAGTCTGTTCTGTGACGGCTTCTGCCAGAGCGGTCAAGGCAGGGGCAGGTGGATCACACGAAAAAATGTGTGTTTGCAGGCCCGGAGACAGCGTAACAGAAACATCTTCCGTGATGATGTAGCGGTCGAGGTGTTTTTGCAGTGGTTCTGCATCTGCGGCGGGCAGCAGAATCTCGTGGTGCGATTCAAACGCAAGGATGTACCCATGTGCCAGGATGCGGGCTTTCACGTCCGTGAAGAAGGCCTCGATCAATTGACCTGCGGGCAGACTGCGGACATCATTGGTGCAGAAGTTATGCAGAAACCGGGAGCGATCGCGTCCGGTAACAAGGAGTCTGCTGAAGGTAAACATGCCGCGAGATATCTCCGGAAGGCGGTGCTGCTGATGTTTGAAGGACAGATCCGGAAAACGGCAACCCTGCTGACGCATGGAGCCGTCTGCGTGAACAGATCAGCGCCCGTTGCCAATTCATTTCCTGCTGCCTTCCTGCTGGATTGGACGATGAATTATAGCGACAATCCATTCTGCAGGAGCCAACAGGGGCGGCCTGAGTTCTGTGTTTGTCGGATTCGGTGAAAGCAGACGGGGATTCCTGCAGGCTGAGAAACCAACAGGCCGGTTGCCGGTAATGTTTTCCAGCACAAGCAGATGGAGGTCGATGTTGGCCGGGCTCTGCGGGCACGTGTCAGGCACGTAACTGATACAGTTCAGTTGCTGACGGAGGGTCTCCGGGGCGGTTGTTGGGCGGGCAGAATTCGAAAGTAAAAACTTATGCAGCACATATCGCGTCGAAGCCTGCTGGCATCCACTGGGCTGGGATTTGGAGCTCTTGCAATGCGGGCGCTGGCCGCCGAGGAAACGCGTCTCCAGGAAGCATCCCCGACCTGGAATGCGCTCGCGCCGATGGCCCCACAGGTTTCTGCAGTACTGCCACGTTGCCGACAGGTAATCTTTCTGTTTCAGTATGGCGGTCCCAGTGGCTTTGACCTGATTGACTACAAGCCGGAGTTAATTCGTCTGCATGGTCAGCCTGTCCCGCAGTCTCTGCGTGACCAGAAAGACCGCGTTGGCGGAGTATTTCAGCACTGCAAAGATGAATTGATGGCGGGGCCGTGGCGGTGGCGACAGCATGGGGAATGCGGGCAATGGATGTCTGACCTGCTGCCGCACACTGCGACTCAGATTGATAAGCTCTGCCAGGTGCGCTCGATGTTCAGCGAAAGTTCCAATCATGCCCCAGCGACGTACCTGATGAACACCGGCGCCATTCTGGGAGGCAAGCCCTCGCTTGGTTCCTGGATCACATGGGGACTGGGATCTGAGAATCAAAATCTGCCCGGATATGTTTTGTTGTACAAAGTCGGGGGGCTTGGGGGATCGGCAAACTGGAGTAACGGTTTTCTTCCAGCGGCCTATCAGGGGACCCAGTTCCGCCATGAAGGCGATCCTGTGCTGAATCTTCGCCCGGGGGAAGAGTTTGTTGCCACGCAGCGAGACACTCTGGATCTGACTCAGGCTTTGAATAAACGGCATGCTGCGGCACGGCTGGGAAACCCCGGCCTGGAAGGACGCATCGCCGCCTATGAGCTGGCCTACCGAATGCAGTCAGCAGCACTGGATGTCGGTGAGCTTTCCCGGGAAACCATGGAAACACAACAGGCCTACGGACTGCATGATTCCAACACGGGGAAAGCCCTGTATGCGCGCATGTGCCTGTTCTCACGGCGACTGATCGAAAAGGGTGTGCGTTTTGTGCAGCTGTACAATGCTGTCGACAAACTTGGCTGGGACGGTCATGAAAACAACACGGACTACAATCGGCGAAATGCGGAACAAACCGATCAGCCGGTAGCCGCGCTGCTGAAAGATCTTGAACAGCGGGGTCTGCTGGATTCCACGCTGGTAATCTGGGCGGGGGAATTCGGCAGAACGCCCATGATGCAGGGCAACGAGGGACGCAATCATAATCCCTACGGATTTTCAATCTGGATGGCAGGTGGCGGCGTCAATGCGGGAACGGCTATCGGAGCGACCGACGAGTTTGGGCTGCGGGCCGTCGAATCGCCGCAGTCAATCAAAAATCTCCATGCGACGATCCTGGCCGCTCTGGGGATTGCCCCGGACGACCTGTACTTTGAACATCTCGGTCGACAGGAACGACTGACCGGCGTTGCCCAGAGCTGGAATCTGATTCCCGGCGTGCTGAGGTGAGTCCTGGAATAGGGAAGGCTGAAGGAGGTCTGCGAACGTCCGGCATCCTCACATCCCCGGGCAAACTCCACTCAAAAAACGCAACAAATCCGGGACTTTTGTAGATTTTGCAGAAAACATTCTAAATCCATCCAGGCAAATGCCGTCACCGGCGAATGACACCCCCATTCTGCGAAATTCGCAGCCCGTTCAAGTCTGGTTTTAAATTGGAGGAGTCATCATGTTCAAGAGAATTTTCACGGGAGCAGCAACGCTGGTTGTCGCGGGGGGATTGATCCTGGGAGCAGATGCTCTGAGCTATCTGCAAACCGTTGGATCTAATGTGCGGCAGGCCGTCAAGAAGGAAATTTCCGTCGAATTCGAGCTGGATCGAATTCGCAATGAGGTCACGAACCTGATGCCGGAAATTCGCAGGCACCTGGAAACTGTCGCGGAACAGTCCGTAGACGTGAAAGATTTGCAGCGGGTTCTTGAAGAACGCGAATCTGCGTTGTCAAAACAGAAAGACGCCATTCTGACACTGCGGCAGGATCTGCAGACAGACCGGCAGTCGTTTGTGTATCGAACGGTTTCCTGGAGTCGTTCGGAAGTGGAGGCTGACCTGGCCCATCGCTTTGAGTCGTACTGCACAGCAGAAGAGTGTGTGAAGCGGGACCGACAGATTCTGACCGCCCAGAAGGACACTCTGCATGCAAACCAGCGTAAGCTGGATACCATGTTGCTTCGTAAGAAGGATCTGATTGTCAAAGTGGCCCAGCTGGAGGCTCGACTGAAACAGGTGCAGGCGGCCGAAACGGTCAGTTCGATGGAAGTGGATGACACGCAACTGGCTCGGGTGGAAAAACTCATTCGAGACATGAACCGGGTTCTGGATGTACGTGAGTCTGTTCTTGAGACACAGGGTCAGATTCAGGGACGAATCCCGGTGGAAGACGCCACGAATCCGGCAAAGGGTGATGTCCTGGGAGAAATCGACAGCCATTTCGGACTGCAGACTGACGCGGCTGCGGCAGGTCCTGCAGCCGATCCTGTCCTTTAAGCTCATGGTAGCAACCCTGAGAGGCGTTCTCCGCCCTGCTCTGAGGCCAGACGGGGCGGAGTCCTGCAAATCGTGTTTTTCCGAATTCTCACCCCTGCCTGTACTGCACTTCGCGGCACTTTCCAGAGTAGAATGCGGGATGTAGCGGACTCAGCGATCAGGGCTGCCTGGTGGAAGGGATCTCAGGTGATTGTGATCCACCGCCGGGCAGTGATCCAGGGTTCTGAAAATGATGCAGAAACTCCTGAAGGGTGAAAGCGACAGCAGGGCAGGCGGAAAACATCAGAAGGTGAGCGCCCTGCAAAATGCCGTGAAAACCGTCCCGATAAGAACGCCAACTGGTTAAAACGCAAACGGTTAAAAGGTGCGATGTGACAGAGGGATCGTGTGAGCGTTGGATGCTCTGGATCGACGGGGTTGGTGCATGGCTGCTGTTCTGTGGTAATCCTGTTGTTATTGGCGGTCCGGTGCAGTCGGCCGAAGCTGCAGATCTGTGTTTGATGGCGCCGATTTCCCGCAGGCATGCATCACTTCTGCAAAAGGACGATTCATGGTTTTTTCACCCGCACCAGACCAGCAGTGTGGGTGGGCAACTGGTAACGGACGAGCGGGGTCTGCACTCCGGTGATGTGATTCAGCTGGGCGAAAAAGTCCGGCTGAAGTTCCGGATACCCAGTGTGCTGTCGGCATCGGCAGTGCTTGATCTGCAAAGCTTTCACCAGCCGTCACAGTCGGTGAGTGGGGTCCTGTTGATGGCCGACACGATCCTGCTGGGACCACGATCAGACCATCACGTCTGCTGCCCTGAATGGCCAGGTCTGATTGTCCTGTTCCGCAGGGACGGGCGTTTGTGTTGTCGTTCGGACGTCTCATTAAAGTTGAATGATCAGCCACTGCAGCAGAATACGGAATTGTCAGATAGTGCAGTAATCAGTGCGGGGGATTTTCGATTTCGACTGCAGCGATTATCTACGTTTGGATAGTCACTGCCGGACATGGCGTGGAAACATGCCATCACAGAACACAAGTCCAGTCAGTGTTGGGCAAGAGTCAGCTGATACGACGGGCAGTCGGGGTGCAGAAATCACTGTCAGTGCCGAGTCTGTTTACCTGCGGAAAATACTCATGAGATTTGCATTTGCCCCGGAATCCCGGCCACTTGATGGTTACACAATCAAGCGGGCAATCCATCGAGGTGGATTCGGAGAAGTCTATTATGCACTCAGTGACGCTGGCAAAGAAGTCGCGTTGAAGCTGCTTCACAACAATATGGAAGTAGAGCTCCGCGGTGTCACGCAGTGCCTGAATTTGAAGCACCCGAATCTTGTGACCATCTTCGACATTCGTCAGGACTCCGAGAACGAGCACTGGATTGTCATGGAATATGTGGGTGGTCAGAGTCTCTACGATGTCCTTGGAAAATACCCAGCCGGAATGCCACAGAAGGAGATTCTGGCATGGCTGGATGGCATGACCGCAGGGCTCAGCTTTCTTCACGATCGCGGCCTCGTCCATCGAGACCTGAAACCGGCCAATATCTTCAGCGATGCGGGCGTGGTGAAAATCGGCGACGTGGGGCTGTCCAAATTTATTTCTGAAAGTCACCGGAGCGCTCAGACTCAGAGTGTTGGTACGGTCTACTACATGGCCCCGGAAGTGGCTCGCGGCCGCTATGGCAAAGAAGTCGACGTTTACTCCATGGGCATCATGCTGTGCGAGATGCTGTGTGGGCGTGTGCCGTTTGATGGAGAAACCACTGCGGAAATTCTGATGAAGCACCTGACCGCCGACCCCGATTTATCAGGGCTGTCACAGAGCATGCAGAAAGTGCTGGCGGCAGCCCTTGAAAAGGATCCAAATCGCCGAGTTCAAAGTGTGGAAGAACTTCGCAGGCAGTTCCTGCAGGCTCTCAGTTGTCCCGAGCCTGCAGACAAGTCGCTGGGGGACACAACCGCGGTCGGAAACCCTGGCTCGAATTCCAATTCCGGAATGCCAACGGCTGAATTCGATTCGTCTTCCACCAAAAGGTTTGACCAACAGCCCTCACTGCAGGCGAAATTTCTTGATCCGGTCATTCAATTCTGGAATGATCGTATTCCCACACCCGCAAAATGGGTGATCACCGGGGCGTTTTTGATTGTCTTGCTGAACTATGGAATCCTTCGCAACTCACGACTGCTGCTCGTTGGCGGTGTTCTGGGATGGATTGCCTGGTGGTTTTTTCGTTCAGAAAAAGTCTCCGGAAACCCGGCCACTTCTGCCGGAAAATCGGCTCAGCCCACTGCATCCGCTGCGGTCAGAACCGGCACGACAATGTCGTCAGAGCCGACTCGTTCCGGCCCTGCTCGGGGCATACCCATGAACGTGAAAGCTGCAGGCGCAGGTCGACCGCAGCTGCTGCGAAACTCGTCGCCATGCACACGGAGGTCCATTCCTCTGGACCAGCGCCTGATTAATCTGACGTCCTCCATGTCCGTATCGATGCTTTCAGTACTGGTCGTCTCTGTCGCCTTGTATTTCGCAACGCCTTTGCTTCCCTCTGACAGCGATGCCTTGTTTTTCACTGTTGCCACTTTGTTTGCTGCCTGGGCCGTGATGATCCCCTCCAGGCTCATGGAAGGCACTGGCATTGACCCGTGGTTTCGCCGAATGATACTTGGACTATCTGGTGCATTCTCCGGATTATTGATGGGGAAACTGGCAGAATTTCTGATGCTGAGCAGTTCCTCAATGCTGACATCCGCAGGACGTGGTCTGCTGGCACTCGGCCCGGCCGAACGACTACGAGTGCTGTCGACTGAAGACGGTGGACCGACTTTGGCAGGATTTATTGTTTTCCCCGCCGTGCTGTTGTTTGTGAGAAGGTGGTGGTGGCAGGCGGATAGCTTTCGCGGGCAGCGGTTCAGAATTCTTTCAGCAATCATGACCATGTTGGTGTCTGTACTTTTGTCCAGAGTCATGGCATTTCCAACGGCATTCGCTGCAACCTTCGCACTGGCGGTCTCTGTGGTTGTGCAGTTATCCTCAGGCTGGACGCCCCATGGACAGCGATTTCTGGGAAAATCAGATCCGGAGGCTCGGGGGCATGATGCGACCAGGCCGGTGTCCAGAGATGGCAAAAACTGAAGCGGGGGCGAGATGCATAGAAGATCTGTGTGTCAGAGAGCTGCCGTGTTCTGAAACATTTCATCGAAAGAACGAAAGACCAGTGACGTCATTGAATTCCCTGAAATCGCCCGGAGGCGTGTTGAAAACGATCTGCCGGGCGAATTAGGGTCTTTGGTCCTGTCTGAGGCTATCAAAACACATGTTGCAGACCTGAAAATTTCTGACAAGTCACAGCAGAATACCTGTGGCGGACAACTCGGTGCTTAGTAAACTGCCAATCCATGGGCACTGAATGCACAGAGAAAACCTGTTCATCCGTTTTCGAAACTGAAACGATTCCAGGTATCCAGTAAGATTGTGATAAACAGTGTAGAATTTTGTTTTTGGGCGGTGCCTGAGACATCCCCTGAAACCAGGGAGAATTTCCAAATGGCTTCCGTGTTCGGTGTGATCGTGGGTCTCGGAATTCTTACGGCGATGCTGCTTACAGCGGTCAGTCTTCTCATTGGCGTGTTGGGCTTGAAAGTTTTGTCGTTCGGGATCAGTTCCTGCCTCGGACGCGGACGAACGGCCTTCCCGTCGGGATTGCTGCGGCGTGTACGACAGCCTTGCATTGCGGCACTGGTTCTGGTTGCCTTCGCCTCATTTCTGTCGGTAATGGCAAAAACTCAGCAGCAGGAAGCCCCCATCGGGAAAGACCTGATGCTGAAAGTGCAAACGATTGACGTCGATGCGGGCATCAACCGCGTTGTTGCTGACCTGCGAGCCAGCTGCGACGAAATTTATGTTTCTGACAAGGTCGCTTCATCAGCAACTGATGCCACTGTGGATCCAGCGTCTGAGGCTCAGGAGGTGGGCTCCGAAACAGATACCACACCGCAGCAACAGAATGAAACTGTGGCTGATGAAAACTCTCAGTCAGCGTCTGCAACGAGCACCGCGAGCGGCTCAGCATTTCCGTCAATTCCCAACATGATCGAGGAACGACGGAAGAAGCTCGCGGAATTTGCCGGACAGATCGGTCAGTTAGTTCGCTCCCAGTTGGAAAGCCCTGCCAGCATGGGGGCTCTAAGTGGATCGACCGGCGAATCCTCCAACGGCGACGTCGTGGTGTTTCAGCTTTCTGAAGAAATGCTGCGACAAATGCTGGGGGACTCGGCCACAGAAATGCTGCAGACGTTTAATGCACAGTTACCGGGCGGAATCCGACAAACGTATGCCCTGATTCCCCTGTCATCGCCTGTCGGGGCAACTGTCCCGCAGGTGCAACCACTGCTGGCAGCCAGCGGTCTCAGTTCTCTTGCAGATTCCCTTGTGTCGATTCTCAATCCGACGGAGTCCGGCCCCAACAGCAACGCCCGTGACATGCCCGCAGGTCAGTCCACAGCGCCGCGGGAAACAGAGTCACAGGTCGTGGAGATTCCGGAATGGATCCAAGCCCCCCGGTCCGATCAACTGGTGGCAGAAACAGAGGCCCTCTTTGGTGACACCGATGATCAGGCCGCCCTGGACCGTGCTGTCAGCCAAACGGTCCTTGCGGCGATTGTTCAGTCCGAGTCCGGTGACGTTCGACAACTGAAACCGCGAGCAAAATCGATCAGCCTGCAGTTGTCCCCGCAGACCGTCCAGCGCTGTGTCGTGAAACGCTTCACTCGTACAGAAACGATCGAGACTGGAGCGGAAGGCCAAAAATCCTTTCGTGTGCTTTATGCGCTTGTGGAAGTTCCGGAGGACATTCAGCAGAAAATCATCAGCGCGATGACGGGCGATCTTCGAAAAACGCGCGCCGTCGAACTGGGAACTTCCGTAGCCGGAATCTGGCTGGCGACCACATTGCTGGCAACGGGACTGCGTTGCTGGCGGTCTGGAACACGCACCCAACGATGGCTCTCAATTCCGCTGTTTGGACTGTCCCTGCCACTGAGCGTGGCAGGAACTCTTGCCCTTGTCATTCTTTTGAACGGCCCATTCGCCCAGCAGACTTCCAGAATGGTACAGTGGGAACATGCCCCTTCACTGATCATCATTTCGGAATAGCGAACACACTGCATTTTGGAATAGCGAACACACTGCCGTCATTCCCGCGCAGGCGGGGATCCAGCAGCAGAAAATTCCAACGGATAAGTGTCAGGTGAGAATTTTTCCGCGCAGGTTTTGCAGAAGAGCGACGGCGTGGCCGATGTCGGCCTTCTGCCTTTCACGATCCTGTGGAATTTCGCGTTCAATGGTCAGTGGGCCGGTATAGCCGATTTCAAGGAGCGTCCGCAGGTAGCGTTCCATCCCGACATCGCCGTCACCCAGCGGAACTTCCTGTCCCCATCCGGTACCTCGAACATCGATTGGAGCCCATTTTGCATCCTTGCAGTGAATGCTGCGAACGTACTTGCCCACTTTTTTCAGGGCTTCGATGGGTTCTCCGGTTCCATAGAGAATCATGTTAGCCGGATCGAAATTGATAAACAGATTGTCGCGTTGAACGTCATTGATGAACTGCAGCAGGTGATCAGCGGATTCCTGGCCGGTTTCCAGATTCAGTTGCTGTCCGTTGGCCTTGACGTGGTCCAGCAGATCGCGGGTTGTGGCAATCAGGTTCTTGTAGTTGGCGCTGTTGGTGTCGTGGGGGACGAAACCGATGTGGAGTGCAACGGTTGAGCAGTTGAGGAGTTTGGTGAAGTCGCTGATTTCCTTCATTTCCTGAACGCGGGCTGCTCGGGTTTCTTCGGGGACCAGTCCCACGGTCCGCGCGGTTGTCGCGATATCTGCGTAGCTTTCCCCTTCGAAGCCACCGAACACTGCTGTGATCGTAATACCAGCATCAGAACAGCGTTTCAGAAAAGCTGCCGCTGCTGCCGGATTGCGAGTTCCTGCATGAGGCGCGTGGACCTGAATAGTAGGAACACCAAGTTCCCGGGCCACGTCCAGATGGACTCCAAGACCCGCGTCAATTGAAGCAAAAACACCGATTTGCCAGTTTGCCATGAATCCCCCCTGTGGTCGAAATGGAATTTCCACAGTTTATTCAATTCATGTTTGCACGCAAGCGCCGCATACTGTGGGAAAGTCTGCGGGAACGGAAGAGTCGGGGCCGCGCTGCCTGGGGGCCACGGAAAGAGTGCTGTTCGTGCACCTTGTTGCACAGATGTCGCCGCAGATACACACCCAGCCGGCAAAAACGTCGCGGGGAAATCAGTGGCCAATGCTTCGAGCTTATTCCAGCTGTGAATCCCGCTGCTGTTCATGGCGGCGGTAGTCATAGATGACCACATAGAACGCAATCAGGTCGTACAGAGAATGAGCCGTGAGTGGAATGAGCAGATTGGGGGTACTGTCGGCGGCGACAAGGGCCGTCAGATAAAGTCCCAGGAAGGCAGCGAGCATCGCGTAGACAGGAGTGACGGCATGAGCCAGTCCGAAAAGCAGGTTTGTCACCATCACGGCCAGGACAGGATTCCAGTCGGAAATCCATGCATACAGAAATCCTCGAAAGAAAATCTCTTCACAGACCCCGGCCAACAGGGCGAGCAATACGAGATCGAGAGGGCGGCACTGAACCAGAAAGACTCCGATGGTATCTCGAAGAAACTTCCTGATTTGCGTCATGCCTGCGGATGAGGAAAGCATGCAGATGACAAGCAACAACAGCATCGGAATTGTCGCGGCAAGTCCGAACAGAAAATCCCTGGAGTTCCAGCGCAGCATGGCTGTGGGATCGATTCCGACAATCCAGCCGACGGCGAAGGCCACTGCCAGCATTCCACCTTCAAATACTCCGGCGCTGATCAAAAACTGAGCATGCGTTAATTCGTTTTCAGAACGGGAAATCGGCGTGCTCCCTGGTTGATTTTGCGAGGCTGTCCTGAGGGCTGGTTCTGCCCGGAATGTAACGGATCCTGAAACAAATGACAGGCCTTTACCTGGAACCACATGCCGCATGTCGGCCGGGAGAATCTGCCGACAGTTTTGGCAAAATGATGATCGCCCCGAATCAATTCTGTTGCTGCGGGGAAGAAAAACGTTCCGCGGGAAGCAACAGCACTGAACATTGCGGCGCCCTGAACAGTGGATGTGTAATTGCCGGCACGCAGGAATTGTCAGCTGGATTTCTTTGCTGCAACAGCACTGGGACCGGACAGTCTTCCAATTGCCGTCTGATGGTGTCTTCAAAATCGTTCGAGGGCTCGGTGACCCGGACGCCAAATGGCAGCGTGCGATAGTCACAATTCGCCAGATGGGAATAAATAGTCAGGGCATCCGGAGTGCGTTCGCCGGGGTCTGCGTCCCTGAATTTTCCGGGGACAAGCCAGAGCCGGGCCTGCAGACTTTTGGCTGTATTCACTGCAGCGAAGATGATTTCCATTGCGGTCGCATCTGAGGTGACGGGGGCGATGACATCGGTAATTTGATTGGCAGGCGCGATTGCCGGATAGTGTGAAGAATGGTGAAGCCAAAGAATTCCCCCGAAGTCTTTCAGGGCGTGCAGCCATGAATTTTCTTCGGGTGTGGATGGAGCCTGAGGGTTTTGGTGGAGATCGAAAGCCAGCATCACGTCGGCATGACACATTTCTGAGGCCAGGATTCGGCACCATTCTTCAGTTGTGAACTCTTCGTACTGCGATATGGCAACGCCGACCGCGGCAGCCTGACGTTCAATCATGGAGCGAAAGCAACCGCCACTCGGGGGCATGGGCGAATCGGGGAAATCAGGCAGGCACGCGTTTTCCGATGTGGGCGAAGACACTGACGGCAGGATCCCGGCGACTGCCAAGGGGATACCACGAATTGCGGCCACAAGGGCGGAATTTGCGAAGGCCGGGCTGAGTCCCGGGAAAATGGAATTGCCTGCGGAGACATGGAACCGGGATAGTTCAAGGCAGACAATGATTCTGCGAATACTCAGCATAGCGATGCACTTCCGAGTCTCTCTGATTTGACAACATATGATGCAAAACCGGCATTATGGTCGGTACAGGCAGAGAATTCATGCAGGAAGCGGAAGAATTCTGAAGGCTGCAGTGATCCCCGTGTTCCACATCACTGGTATCCGGCAGACAAGGCTCTATGATTCAGAAAAGAAGTTTCTGGTTTCTCAGGAAATAGTCGGGAATGGCGTTACTTTACCTGTTTCTGGCAGTACTACTGGTGCTGCTGAATGGATTTTTTGTTCTGGCAGAGTTTGCTGCTGTCAAGATGCGGCCGTCCCGGGTTCGTGAACTGCTGGACGACGGAGTTCGCGGTGCCTCTGCGGCGAAGCACGTGCAGGACCATCTGGACGAGTACCTGTCGGTCTGCCAGGTCGGGATTACGTTCACTTCAATTGGCCTGGGCTTCGTGGGAGAACCCGCAGTTGTTCGCCTGATTGAACCGGCGTTGTTATGGACAAGACTGTTCGTCAATAACAATCCAGCCACGGTGCTGTCATCGCATGCGGTGGCCTTTGTCATCAGTTACGCGATTGTCAGCTACGCACATATCCTGATTGGGGAATTGGTTCCCAAATCGATGGCGATTCGTCGAACGGACCGGGTTTCGCTGCTGACAGCGCCGTTGTTGCGGATCTTCCTGACCTTGTTTGCATTGCCATTGTGGGTACTGAACGGGTCGGCGAATTATCTGCTGAACCTGATGGGGCTGGGAAAATCCAGAGGCCATGAAACGCATAGCGAGGACGAACTGCGGATTCTGCTCAACCAGTCGCAGTCGACTGGCTCAATGAGTTTTCGAAGGCTGCTGTTTCTGGAGAACGTGTTTGATCTTGGCGAATTGCTTGTGAGAGATGCGATGCGTCCCCGCTCACAGGTTCGCTGCATGAGCACGTTAGATTCGATTGACGAGAATCTGCAGACCGCGAGGCGTTATCGATTCAGTCGTTATCCGCTGATTGACGGTGAAGAAATGCCGTCAGGCTTTGTACATCTGAAGGACCTTTTCCTTGCCGGAGGTTCCAGCAGCAATCTAAAAACTCTGCTTCGACCGGTCATTGTCACGGATGAAACGGCGGGGCTGGAGGCGGTGCTTGCAGAAATGCAAAAAAAGCGATGCCACGTCGCCCTTGTCCGGGACGCTCGAGGAACATGGTCAGGCTTTCTGACACTGGAAGATGTCATTGAGGAGATTGTGGGAACGATTCGGGATGAATTTGAAGATGAAGAGACCGTAAATCTGGCTGACGCCATCACAGAAGATCGAATTCAGCTGGATGTGGAAGCAGACAGCACGATTGAAGCAGTGCGGACCGCCCTGATGAAGCTCAGTCTGGATTCCCTGCCGATTCCAAGGGATGAAGTGCTTCGCGGAGTGGAAGAGCGTGAGCGGCTGATTGAAACCTACCTTGGCAGGCACCTTGGCATGCCCCATGCGCGTCTGCATGGTCTGCAAAAACCAATCGTGCTGTTTATTCGATCTTCCAACGGGATTCCGTATCGTGGAACGACCGAGCGGGCGCACATGCTGTTTGTGCTTCTCACGCCCTCCGGACAGCCTCGAGTTCATCAGAGACTGCAATCGATTGTGGCCACGCTGCTGGATGAAAGTGAATTTATTCCGGAACGCCTGCGAACAGCATCCACGTCCTCTGAAGTGCTGGAAATCCTGCGAACAGGCGAACAGGCGACTCTGGATTAAGCCGCCCGCAAGTGTTCGTGCTGCAGGCACCTGACCGAGATCCAGGGCAACTTCGGGAGGAATTTGCGGAGCTGTGGGACTGAACCAGGTGCATTCCCCTGTTTTCGCCGGTATGATTTCCACGAATCTTCGGGATTTCGCGAATCCGTTTTTAAACAGTCGGGCGTTTTTCGGAAGATCGGAAAACAAACACTCGATTGAAAGCTCTGAAGCATGACAGCAGCATGCCTGAAGGCGGCTCTCGTTCAGGTAGCTGTTTGCAGACGCAGCAGGAAATCCAACTCTCCTTTAAAGTTCGTCCCGACTACAAAAGCCCCCGGGCTAAAGACGTTGTCGCAGGCCAACGGAATAAGGAAGCTGCTGATGATGATGTATTGGGGTGCTGATATGCTGTCACTGGACCAGTTGATGAAGGTCCGCCGTAATCAGGGAACATGCGTGGGCTACAACGACATTGTTTGTCACGGGATACGGGATCATGAGAAGTTTCCGGTCAGCCATTCTGATGTCATTCTGCATTTGGGGACGGATTGGTACAGAGTACTGCGCAGGTGACGAGACATCCGCGTTGAAGGAAAAACCTGCGCTGGACTCTGCAAAGATCGACTTTTTCGAACAGAAGATTCGACCGGTCCTTGTTCAGCACTGTTATTCCTGCCACGCCACGGATGCGAAGGAAATTCGAGGCGGGCTTGTGCTGGATTCACGGGAAGGCCTGCGCATTGGGGGTGATTCCGGTCCGGCGGTGGTCGAGGGACATCCTGAAGACAGCGAACTGCTGCGAGCGCTGAAGCACGAATCCGTTCAGATGCCTCCGGATCAAAAACTTTCGGACGCCGTCATTCGGGATTTTGAAAGATGGATTCGCGACGGAGCGAGTGATCCGCGAACGGGCAGCGTCGCCGTCCGCCGCGGACACATTGACGTGGAACTGGGGCGGAAGTTCTGGTCCTTTCAGCCAATCAGCAAAGTGGTCGTTCCCAACGCAGGCGAGGGATGGGTTCGCAACGAAGTGGATCACTTTATTGCCGCCGGCCATCGTGCAGCGGGCGTCTCAATGCCCCCGCAGGATGCCTCGCCTGAAGTGATATTAAAACGTCTGTACCTAACCCTGACAGGTCTGCTTCCATCACCACAAGAGCAGCGGGACTTCGCGACACACTATGCTCAGTCGCCTGATACAGCAATTCCGGAGGTGGTGGATCGGCTGCTGAATTCACCGCGTTATGGTGAGCGATGGGGACGGCACTGGCTGGACGTCGTTCGCTTTGCAGAGTCCACGGGTGGCGGCCGCAGCATGATGTTTCCGGACGCATGGCGATTTCGCGATTATGTGATTCGGTCATTTCAGAATGACAGACCGTTTCCTGAATTGATTCGTGAACATCTGGCTGGTGATCTGCTGGCTGGTGCTTCAGATGCGCAGCATGACGAACAGCTGATTGGCGCTGGTTATCTGATGCTGGGGGCAATCAACTATGAAGAACAGGATAAAGAACAGCTGAGAATGGATGTGGTGGATGAACAGATCGATTCCATGGGACGCACCTTCCTTGGAATGACACTGGGCTGTGCTCGCTGCCATGATCACAAGTTCGACCCCATACCGACTGCGGATTACTACGCGCTCGCCGGCATTTTTCGCAGTACCAGATCATTAACACCGGGCAATGTCTGCGGCTGGGTGACAAAGCCACTACGGCAGGGGGCGGATCAGGCGGCGATCGAGGCATGGGCCGCTCGTGACAAAGAACTGGAACAACAGATCGCAGAGTTGAAGAAAAAGCCGCGGGCAAACGAATCCGTTCAGGGCAGGGCTTTCAATAAACTTCCAGGAATCGTCGTCGATGACAGCGACGCGGTACTTGACGGTGAGTGGACGCCGTCCATGTTCCAACCTCCCTTTATCGGAGAAGGATACCGACACAGTGGCATGCCACGGAAAGGATTGACCGCAACCTATGCTGTCAGAATCCCTGCCGATGACGAATACCTTGTGCGGATGGTCGTCAATCATGGCGGCAGTCGTTCAGAGCAGGTCCCCGTGGTAATTTTTCATGCCGATGGCGAAACACAACTGCTGGTCAATCAAAAAGTGACACCACCCGGTGATGGTGTCTTTGCAGAACTCGGACGGTTTCGTTTTGAAGCATCTGCCACCGCCAAAGTCATTATCAAAGCATCCGATGCTGCTCCCGGGCATGTCATTATCGATGCGATTCACTTTCTCCCCACATCCCAGGTGTCCGACCTGAGACGGGGGGAAGCCCTCGCGACTGCCGTGAATCGTCCGGTGCCTGCCGGGGATTCGCTGAAAGCAGCAGAGGATCTTCGGAAGGAACATGCAAAGAAGAAGCCGATCCTGCCGGTCGCGATGTGTGTCAATGACGAAACGGAAGTGGGAGACTGGCATCTGCATATCCGCGGTGAAATCCGGAATCCGGGTCCGATTGTGCCACGTGGGTTTCTGCAGGTCGCAACTCAGGGAAGCATGGCCCGGCAACTCAGTCCCGCAGGAAAATCCTCCAGTGGACGACTGGAACTGGCCGAGTGGATCGCTTCATCAGAAAATCCTCTGACAGCTCGTGTATGGGTTAACCGGCTCTGGTTGCATGTGATGGGCGCCGGGATTGTCCGGACCCCCGATAATTTCGGTCAGACGGGCCAGAAACCCACGCACCCCGAACTGCTGGACTACCTTGCATGGACACTGATTCATGCGGATCAGTGGTCGACAAAAGCTATGCTCCGGAGACTCTGCACATCCCGCACGTTTCGGATGTCTTCGATCGCAGCGTCTGGCCAGGAAACGTCGGATCCGGAAAATCATTGTTGGACGCACAGCGTTCGAAGACGCCTTGACGCAGAGAGTCTCAGAGACTGCATGCTTCAGACCTCGGGACGTCTGGACCTGTCAGTTACCGGCGGACTGCGCATCGCAAAACTGTCAACGTATGACAATGAGTACCGGCATGAAGAACATCCGATGAACTGCCGAAGCATCTTCGTTCCGGTCTTCCGAAACACGATGCTGGATCTGTTCGAGATCTTTGATGCGGCAAACCCAAATTCTGTCACGGGCATAAGAACGCAGAGCAATCGTCCCGCTCAGGCGCTGTACATGATGAACAGTCCCTTTGTGGTGGAACAGTCCAGACATGCCGCCGAATATTTCCTCGGCCAGCAAGAACTGGACAAGCTGACAATCGAACAGCAGGTGCAGCTTGCTGTTCGATCAGTGTTGTGTCGTCAGGCTGCAGACGCGGAGATCCAGTTGCTGTGTGATCATGTTCGCAGCAATCCGGAGTCTGCGGATCTCTGGGCAACCGTCTTTCACGCACTTTATTCCAGTATTGATTTTCGCTACATCCATTAATCCGGGTTCCAACTACGGTATCTCTGTAACAGGCTGAAAATATGGCAAAGAATGTCTTTGGTGGTGACCTGCTGGCGTGTTCTGAAGATCCGATGACCGGATTCTTTCGCAATGGCAAATGCGAGACCTGCGGAGAAGACACTGGCATGCACACAGTGTGTGCTGAAATGACAGCAGAATTCCTCGCATTTTCAAAGGCGGCTGGAAACGACCTGTCCACACCGATGCCTATGTATCGATTTCCAGGCCTGAAGCCCGGAGATCGCTGGTGCCTCTGTCTGCCACGCTGGTTGCAGGCCCTTGAAGCCGGGGCCGCTCCAAGGCTTTATCTGAAGGCCACACATATCTCTGCGATAGAACATATCTCCATGGATGTGATGCTGGAATACGCCGTGGATGCTGACGACTATGTACCCGACGAGCCGATGGATGATTAATCCCCCACCTGCCTGTTATCCTGTCTTACGATTGACGTTTTAACTGTCCTCTGTTCTGAAACGAACTGCTGTCATGACATTTCCTTTGTGTAGTGTGTCTGCGGGTCTGGTAAAAAACGGTTGCTCTGCTGCAGCGTTTCTGCTGAGTTTGGGTCTCTGCGCGGCGCCGCATCACGTTGCCGCAGAAGACTTTAGTATTTCACCATTGACGCCTGAAGAAAAGCAGGCGATGTCCGGCATCGAGCAATCTGAGGTGCTTTCCACAATCTCCTTTTTGGCCTCGGATGAACTTGCTGGCCGAGACACTCCGTCACCGGAACTGAACATTGCTGCCTCTTACGTGGCATCGCGTTTCCGTGGGGCAGGGCTTGAGGGGCTGGGGCCGGATGGCAGCTTTTATCAGACACATGAACTGACCCAGCATGGACCTCCCATCGGAACCGTGGTTCTGAAACAGGGCGATCGGACCGTGGATGTGATTGGAGCAGTATTCGGTGGCGACGATCAGGTACTTGTCAAAGCCGGTATCACTTCGGACAACTCCGGGGCCTCAGTCAAAGGCGCCATCGTTCTGATTGACGAACCCTCACTGCCACCGCAGGCGGCCACGAATGTGTCTGCGGCCACTGTAACCCTCGCTCGACGGGTGCTGCCACTGGTCACTCAAGGGGCTGTGGCTGTGCTCATTCGAACAGGAAAAGACAGTCCGCTTCCCGAGGTATTGCAGCTGATGCGCGGGCGTCCCCTGATGCTGCCGGCCCAGTTGCAGGTCGCACTTCCCGTAGTGCTGATCCCGTCTGAAACAACGTTACAGGGGGAAATTGAACTCGCAGTACCACCACGCTCTGTGACTGTTTCGCCGGTCAAAAATGTTGTCGCCATACTCCGAGGCAGTGATCCGAACAAATCCAGCGAGGCCATCGTATTCTCTGCTCATCTGGACCATATCGGACGACTTTCCGGCGATCGCGACGGGGACACGATCAACAACGGCGCAGATGACAATGCAACCGGAGTCACAGCGGTGGTAACGCTGGCAGACGCCTATGCCGCCTTGCCGCAAAAACCAGCGAGATCAGTCATTTTCATGACGTTCTGGGGAGAGGAAAAAGGATTGCTCGGCTCGAAATACTATTGCGAGAATCCTCTTTGGCCCCTGGAGAAAACCGTTGCCAATATCAATATCGAAATGATCGGCAGACCCGAAACGGGAGCGGAAGAAAAAATGTGGGGAACCGGCTGGACTCGCAGTTCACTCGGTCAGCAAATGGCCGCAGGGGCCAGTCGCGCAGGGGTTGAGGTCTTTCATCGGGAAGATGTCAGTGAGATGCTCTACGCCCGAAGCGACAATTACTCCTTCGTACAAAAAGGTGTGATTGCGCACAGTTTTTCTGCAGGCTCGCTGCACAGTGATTATCATCAGCCAACGGACGAGTACACCAGACTCAATATCGCTCACATGGCCCGTATTATCGAGGGGCTGTTTGCAGGAAGTCTTCCGCTCGCGAACGGCGAACTGACCCCTGCTGCTGTCGCGAAATAGCCAGCAGGTCAGGAAGTCAGCATCAACGCATCACGCTCATACCCCGTGCCATTATTTTTTGCCACCCAGACGGAAACGCGGAATAATCAGCGGGGCGCGTTTTGGAGTGTGTTCGGCAGACTTCTCAGTCTGGTGCTGAGGATTCATTGGCTGCATCAGCCCGGGGAATAATCCGGGCAGTAACCCCGGCAGCGTGACGGGCAGTACCACCGGCGTGTTCTCCGCACTCGCGGGGGGCGCCGGGAATTCTGTGGAGGTTATCCGAGGCTCAGCATCGACAGGCCCCAGTGGCGGGGCCCCGGGAATCGTGCCCGCCATCAGGCCCGGAAAAAGACCGGCAAGGTTACCAGGAAGAAAGCCGGGGATCGTTAATGTCGGGGCCGGAGGCAGCTGATCGGGAGAGATTGGCAACTTCCTGAGAATGGCCTGAGGTATCTGGCCCTGCATCGCACCATCAAATTCATTCAGAACACGCTGAACTTTCTTTTGATCCTTTTCTGAAAGCAGACTGGACTGTGAAACCTGTCTGGCAATTGTCACTGGATTCGCTTTTCCGGACTGCAGACTGACCAGAATTGACTGCACATCCCGAATCTGTGCCATCAGTTTCTGATTATCTTCAGCCAGATGCTGATACTCATCAGCAAATCGCAGTTTCAGTTTTTCCAGTTGTTCTGACGCGTGATCATTAACTTCCGCCAGCAGGCGATCTCTGGCCTTTTCCAGTTGATGGTAGAAGGCAGTCTGAACCCCTTCGGCAATCTGTTCGCCAATGTCGGAAGTCAGAGCAATGTCCGGTTTCTGAAGAGTGCCATTCAGGGCGACTAACGCGTCAAGTGTCTTCACGGAGCCCAGTGCTTCGTTGGTGGCCTCCATGATCTCAGGTCGGATATCCTTCGATGCGTCAAAGCTCAACCCCTGAATGTCTGATCGCAGATTGACAAAGCCCTGCATCTGATCGCCGGAGAAACGCAGCTTCATGTTCCATGCAAGGTTCCTGAGTGCTGCCTGAAACATCGCTTCTTCGCGTCGACCAGCGATCAGCTCAAAGCCATCCGAATCCTGGTATTCAGCATCCAGCTCGCTGCTGAGGATGTCGCCCGTTGCATCCACCGTCACATTCAACCGCAATGGTTTTTTGCCAGCAGCAGTTAGCTGAAAGACACTGGGACGCCCCAGTAGTTTGGGATCTTCTGTCACATCCTTAACGCTGGCAGCATAAGGAATCATCTCTTCGTCGATGGAAATGGAGCCGGACAGCTGCAGATTCTTCAGATGCACTTCCGGTGCAGGACTGGTCAGCAGCACCGGAAATTGTCTGCCTGCACTCCGAGGTGGCCGAACCTGCGCAGCCAGATCTGACTGCCATTCCCTGATAGTTTCAATCCATGACAGTGTCTGCTGAATTCGCAGATACATGGCTTTGCCAAGCAGAGCCTGAGAAATCCGGGGCCCGTCAGGTTTCAACAGGGTAATTTTGTGCCTGATCATCTCCTGATCGTGCAGCCTTGCCGCATTCAGGGCCTCAAAGTCCGCTCGCACTTCCGGCGTGATGCCCTTGAGTTCATTCTGGAACTCCTGCGCTTCACGAAGAAGCGCGTCAGCTTCCTGTGCCAGCTGGAGATATTTCTCGATTTGCTCCAGCGTATCACCCTGCTTCGCAGATTTGAATTTCTCGTCCAGAGCGCGCACCCGCGGCTCCATCGCCTTCGCTCGATCTTCCAGCTCACTGAATCGCGTATCCCATCGGGAATAGATTCCTGATCCTACGCGATACGTTTCCAGAAGATTGGGATCCAGCTGATCCCGTACCTGCTTCGAAAGCTGCGCCAGCCATTCGTCGCCCAGTTCAGTGACCTTCTCTGACAACCACGAAGGCTCCGTCGATGTCGGGACTTCCGATTTCTCCAACTGTCCGTCATCACTGCGCGCAGTATCAAATTTCAAGTTTTCAATACGACCGTCGTCAATCACAAAGCGACGCATTGAAAGCGATCGAGACTCCAGCTGCAGGTGCATTCGTTCAAATTCAAACAGATTCCTGCCACTACGTCGCGCACTGGCGACCGCGACGTTATCGACACTGACTGTCGGAGGAAAAAACTGCGTTCGCAGGTTCGCGATATCGACTTTTGCACCCGAGACCGACTGCAGTGCCTGTACCACAGAATATCTGAGCAGCGGGTCCATGCCCCACTTCATAAACCCCCAGAGGCAGACAACGATTATCAGGCGGGGTAAAATCCATTTCCAGCGCATGCTGTACTCTCTTCAGACAGTCTACAGTCTCAGGAATGATGCTCAGTGAGAATTGTGACGCTATTCCACGGCACTCAACCGATTTGCCACTTCCGCTCCCGTCAACACTCGCAGCAGCCACGAACGTTTCGCATACATCGACAAAACGCCGGAGTATCGCTGAAATAGTGGCCGAGTCGCAAAATGTACGGGCAGCATCAAGATCAGCCCTGTAACGAAACTTCCCATCACTATCGAATTGTCAAAATCCGTCCATGGAACCCACGGGATGTCGTAAAGCCATGTCCACGTTCCAGCCAGAGACGGCTGTGAAAGCACGTACCACCCAATCTGGTCAAAGAGCGAATCACAGGAGACCGCTATTGTCGCGGCCAGCATTGCCCCCAGCGCTGCGACCGCAAGGTTCAATCGCGTCGCTGCGAGGATCAACCCCAGTGAGATTGCCAGCAGGTTACCTTTCGGAACCAGCCCGAGCAGTATCCCAAAGGCCAACCCCATCGACTTCTGTCGCGGAGTTGTCTCGAAGATCATCGCACTCAACAACAATCTTAAAGGTCGCAGAATCAGAAACATGTGGCATCCTTGTTTCACAACGCATGACGCCGCCCATCCTGAGAACAGTCCGCGTCATTTCATTTGTCACAACCCTCGAAGCATGCGTGCACACGCCCTTCCAGATCAATTCCGGTTCCGGATAATGCAGAGCCCACCTGAAAACCCGGATTCTTTCACTCGCAGACATTCGGCCAATTCTGCCAGTGCATCGCTGAAAACAATCGCGTCTGCCGAACCAGCAGGACCGGCAGATTCTCCGACTGCCAATCCGCCGCTCTCTCATGTCTCTGTCGGGAAAAAATTCCTTCGACCGTTAAACTGATACCCCGTGGGAAACTCTGCGGTTTCTGACCAGGTCTGCCGAGCAGATGACAGCAGTCTTTCCCGGTCACAAATATCTCGGTCAGGCTTGACCACCGATCCCTCTCTACGCGTACCGGAGATTCTGTTCAATGTCTTCTCAGTCATCGCTGGATCTGCATGCCGCATCACTCTTTCAGTCGCTGATTAGTTCAAAGCAGAATCTGGTGCTGGCAGAAAGTTGCACGGGGGGCCTGATTGCTGCAACGCTGGCTCGCTTGCCCGGTATCTCGGGATACCTTGCTGGCAGTTTCGTGGTGTACCAGATCAACAGCAAGGTCCACTGGCTGGGGGTCTCACAGGAACTCATCGATACAGAGAATGTTGTCAGCGAGCAGGTGGCTGTCAGCATGGCCAAAGGAGCGTTGACATGTACTCCACATGCCAGCGTGTCGCTGGGGATCACTGGACATCTTGGCCCCGGTGCTCCCTCCGAACTGGACGGTGTTGTCTGGATCGCTGTCAGTTCCTGCGATGGAACATCCGTTACAAGACAAGTGCTGCTGCCGCCTCGGGCAGATCTGTCAGACCTGCAACTTCGCCACCACCGCCAGCAAATGGCCACTGAACAGGCGATGGTCATGCTGCGGGATTTTTTGGACTAATCACACAATCAAAGCCTGCAAAACCCTATCGCAGAAATATCGAGGGGTTTCCACACACTGATTGCGGCAATCGTTTCCTGGCCTCACACTGATTGCAGCGACAATCCACGACCGCTGAAACCAGAAAACAAAAACAGCCATCGCTGGTGTTACCCTGCGATGGCTGATTTCAGACAATTACCCCGTAGGGATTTGAACCCCAACTGACAGTGCCAGAAACTGTAGTGCTACCAGTTACACCACGGGGTATCGTGGTCTACCGAACTTGACCTCGGTACGGGGGAAGATGGTAACGTCCAATGCCATCCATGTAAAGCGTGCCTTTTTTTGATTGCGATAACTCTCGCAAGACAGAAATTTCGCCAGATTTTTGCAGAAAAGGATTGAAATCCGCTGCTCCACTCCAACCAGCGTCACTCCTGAGCAAATGTCGATTCCCGCCCAACCATATAGGAAATGGCCAGATGGGGCGTCTCCAGACGCTTTTCTCCCTGTCCTACAGACCGCACTCCCGCTTCAACAAGACCCGTTGTCAACAGCGTTCTCTCGAGTGGACACGCTGCTTTTCCCGTGACAAATGTGGCTTCCGCTTTGGCCATCAGCTCGGCCGAGTACGCCACGTTGGGAACGGAGGGTAAATAAAACAGCGTGGACAATGGTTGTTCCTGCCCGCGAATCTTCGCCGCAAACGTAAAGTCTCCCACAAGACCATTCATCAGCAGCATCGTAGCCTTCATTCCATCCGCATACTCAATGCGATAAGCCACAGGCTCCGCAACCCACTCCTGCATCTGCTTCCGCGTCGGAAAACGATGGCTATAGGTCTCCGGCTGAGTCAACGTCTGACTGCGCGAAAGACAGGCTTCGAACAACTGTGAATTCCAGCCGCCAGCCTGCCAGTTTCCGGCATCCATCGCCCTCCAGACCGAATCTCCCTTCAGCCCCTGAACAGCCACCACGCCCGTCTCACCCCCACGTCTGCGCTCCGCCATACACTGAATCACCTCCAGCGCATGAAAGTCGTAACTGTCCATCCCACCAATCGCCAAACACAGCACCTCGTCAACTTCAGCCCCGAATGGAAGATCCACGGCAGGCATTCTCCAGGTTCCGGGCAGGGAGGAACCCGCTGCGAACGCAAACTTCAGTTCGCGAGAAAGATCATACATCTCCCGTGCCCATTCCCACTTCCATGATAAATGCTTGTCGTTAAAGACAGGCACCGCGCGACCATCCGCCCGAAAGACATCCGTTGCCTGTTTGAATAGCTCGTAACGGGGATATTGGGTCTGTCCAAACTTCGTCACCTCGTACTTCCCGTGCTCGCCAATCAGCAGAACAGCATCCACAGCCAGCTTGTCGCCGCCACACCGAAGCGCCTCAGCCACCGTTGGATAAATCGGAAATCCAAATTCCGCAGAGCGCTGACGGCTAAGATCATTGGACGGAAACTGATCAACATACGCCGAAACCACACTCAACGCCGGTGTGTGCCATCGGCCTCCCCGCGGATAGCCAACCAGAAAACGCTCAGCCATATGCCAGGCATGCGAATGATAACGCCACTCAGTCGTCAGCACCGCCAGCCGACCCCGTGTTCCCTTTTGCTGCGAAGACTGATCCTGCGCGGCATGCAGCACGCCCTGCGAAAGCAGCCCCGCGCCTGTCATCTCAAGAAACGCCCGTCGGTTCAACATTCTGATCTCCCTGAGTCACGGTCAGCACACCAGCAGAATTTCGACAGTTCCTTCGACAATTCAAGGTCCCCAGCCACCACGGACACACCCACCAGAACAGCGCCGCACGCGGTCATTGCCCACCGTCCGCCAAACTCTCGTGGAGCGAGGAATACAACCCGCGCACTACTCAACTGACCGCAATTTTTTCCCGGTGAATCATCACTGTATGGTCAGTTTCCGCCGATAGATCTTCGTTCCATTCGCGACGTACAACGTACTGTGATTCGGCCCCGCAAGAATACACGTGGTCAGCGGCTGGGTGCCGTCCACGACAGGCAACACGCCACAGGGACGACCCGTTGGATCAAAAATCTGAACCCCAGCCGCACTGGTGACGTAAAAGCGACCAGCACGGTCAACCGCCATGCCATCACCCCGTGATGCCTTCACATACGGAGGCGGCTCACTCATCCGAAATTCGCCCTTCTGGTCAATCAGAAGCCGCATGGGCATCGTCGGCATCTTCGCGTCAAGACTCCCATCCGCGTTCACCCGATATGTCCACGTCAACTCACCGCCATATTCCGATACCGCCAGCGTGCCACCATCATTCGATAACGCAATCCCATTTGGCATGGCAATGCCCGTATCCACCGCCGTGGCCTGACCAGTCTTCAATTGAATGCATGTTACCTGCTGAGCCTGAGTCTCTGTAATGTACAGAAAACCATCCGCGCCCATCGCCATATCGTTTGGAACCACGCTCTCTGCCACAACAGAAACCGCTGCTGTCACCGGATCAATCGCAATCACTCGCTTTTGCGAACCCTGACAACCATACAGCCGACCATCCGGCCCCAACTCCAGTCCACTGACAGATTCCCTGGCAATCTCCGTACGAACTCCGTCAACAGCATTCACTCGGTAGATCGCAGGAGCTTTCATGTCGCAGAAGTAGAGATTGCCTGCAGCATCTGTGCACAACGCATCGGCAAATCCCAACCCTTCGGCAACTAACTCCCACGATTCCCCGGGAATCAACAATTTTAAAAGCGTCAGGTCGCCACCAAGGTCGCCCCGAGTGTCATAGACCGGCTGATGAACCTCTTCCCGCCAGAGCCACTTCATGGCTTCCGGAAACTTCGCTCCACCAAAATCTGCGTTATGTGCATAGCCTTCCGCCCAGTCAAACCGCAGATCATAACCCATGTACTTCAAGGCTGCGGCCATCAATTGATTCGACCACGCCCAGCTTCCAAACTGATTGTCAATGTCGCCGCTGGTGTCCGCCATGTAGACGCGAATCGGCTTTGCCTCCGTCTTCCGTACAAGCGATGGATAGACATTGCCGCCCCGCAGATTGGTAAAACTTCCCACACTGGAATACACCCGACGAAATTCGTTCGGCCGTTCCCAGGCTGCCGTAAACGCACAAATCGCGCCAGAACTGGATCCTCCAATCGCATGCAGATTCGGATCCTCTGAAATGCTGTAACGAGCACGAACCTCCGGCAGTATCTCTTCCAGCAGAAATCTTACGTATCGATCGCCCAGACTGTCGTACTCGAATCCGCGATTCGATGCACGGTTCTCCCGCTTTTCCTTTGTGACATCATGCCCCGGATCAAGGAACACAGCAATCGTGACCGGCATGTCGCCACGAGCAATCAGGTTGTCAAAGACGACCGGAACACGCCAACGCCCCTGCACATCCCGCATACGCTCACCATCCTGGAAAATCATCAGCGCCGCAGGCTTCTGCTTCTGATACTGGGCCGGAACATAAATCGACCAGTTGCGACTCGTTCCCGGGAAAATAGTCGATTTCCACGGCTCCATCTCCTCAACGGTTCCATGCGGCACACTCTCGCTGACAACAGCATCAGGATGCGGAACCCATTCCGGTTTTGTTTCCGTAATTGGTATCACTGTGGATTCCGGCGCCTCTGACCAAAGCCAACGCAAAGCCCCCGGCAGTAACTCTCCACCCCATTTGCCACTATGCCCGCCCTCCGTCATTTCCAGCCTGTACTGATAGCCCGCAAACTGCAGCGCCGCTGCAAGGTCGCGATTGCCCAGTGGCCAGTGACCATGCAGGTTGTTCACGTCGTCCTGCCCCTCCTGAAGATAGACGCGAATCGCCTTCGGACTGCTCTTCGTCCTGCGCACAAGTCCCGGATATGCCCAACCACCCCGGATGTTCGTATAACTGCCAATGTGACTTAAAACTTTGCCAAACTGGTCCGGTCGCTCCCAGGCCACTGTAAACGCACAGATCGCTCCGGATGAGATCCCCGCTGTCGCTCGATCCGACGGATTCGAAGAAACATTCAATCCCTGCAATGCCACCGGAAGAAATTCGTCAATCAGAAACTTCGAATAACGATCCCCCATCGAATCATATTCAAACGATCGATTGCTGCGGTCGGTTGCCCCCGGCTTCATTCCACGAATCGTACCCGGGTTTACAAACACCGCGATCGTGACCGGCATCGCCTTCTGGTGAATCAGATTGTCAAACACCACCGGAACTCGAAAAGCCCCCTCGGCACTCGCATATCCGGAGCCATCCATGAACACCATCAGACTCGCCGGCTGGTCTTCACGATACTGAGCTGGAACGTACACGCTGTAACCACGCGTCGTACCAGGAAAAACCTGACTACTGCTGAACTCCCCAGATGTCAGTTTTCCTCGAGGAACCTCCGGATGCACAATTCTGTCGGGGTGCTCGTCCGCAACGACTGAGCCCAGAGACCAAAAATTCGCGCAAACAACAGCAATACATACAGCCAGCGTTTTTCGCATGAAAGGCCTCAACGGTCTTCGCTTCAGGTGGGATATCGCAGGAGTGACGCTCTGTGACCACACAAACGCGCAGCCCGAGCATCCCCGCATCCTCGCCATTTGAAGCCCATCAGTCAAACGCAGGGCACCGCAGCAACGCCTCTACTGACGGCCATACACGAACTTCAGCCACTCGCCACAGATGATATCCTGCAACGCACAGACTGCTTTCGCAGATAGAAGTTCCAACCGAAAACAATTCCTACCCGGACGAACTTATCGCCCGAACTGCGGAGCCCCCACGCACAGTACCCACCAGAGCTTCGGGCCAATGGCGGTCACGCCAACCGAATGCAGGGCACCAGTCTCCTGCTCAATCCGAAAGACCTCAAGACCTCCGGTCGCTTCGCCAGCCGCCAAAAGCCAATTCCCAGCCGGATCAATGTCAAATGACCTCGGAACAGACTCCGTTGCAATGTTCCCCACGAGCTTCATTTCACTGCCTGCGGTATCCAGACTCACATGGGCCAAACTGTCGTGACCCCGATTCGCAACATAAAGGAATCTCCCGCTGGGATGCACCTGGATCTCTGCTGTACTGTTTGATCCATCATATCCCTCCGGCAATACTGATACCGTGGACGACGGAGATAATTGCCCGTCCGATCTCAGGCGGTAGCTGGTGACAGAATTGCCCTGCTCGTTATCTATGTAAGCAATTGCCATTTTCGGATGCCAGGACAGATGACGAGGCCCAGTGTTTGCAGGTCGTTCAATCCTGTCCGGTTGCAAACGCCGTAATTGCCCCGTCTCTGAACTGAATCCAAACTGAAAAATCGCATTCGGCCCCGTATGCGGTGCGTACACAAACCGATTCGTCGCGTCCGGTACAATCGCATGTGCCTTTTCAAGCGTCGAAACCTCATGAACCGGCTCCGCTGATAACGATCCATCAACAGCGATCCGGTGCACACTCACCTTCGCCGCCACGTAATACGCGGTCAACAGAAACTTTCCCGTCCCGTCCACCGTAATCTGGGCCGGATCTTCCCCCGCATCCACAACACTCACAGCGTCGAGAGTTCCAGATTGCGGATCAATCCGGAAACTACAGAGCTTCCCCGTCGAGCGCATCGATGCGAACAGGAACCGAGAATCGGACGTTACAGCCAAAGCCGCTGGCTCCCCGGGAGTCCTAAGACGCGACCGCTTTGTCACAACCCCAGTCTCGGGTTCAAGGTACAGCAGATCCAGGGACTGCTCGCTGGCCACAGAGCAATATACCCAAACTCTACCGTGGTTAGGTTCATCCGAGTAAGCCGCAACGCTGCAGGCAGACGCCAGGAGAAACCAAAGACGAACTGCGGACTCTCTTCCGGACATACACTACCCCAGCCAAACCCTGGAATCAGAATCCTCTGCCTGCACCGACACCATCACTGAACGGTCTCGACATCCGCTGAGAGCAACAATCTGTTCCTACCCCGAGTTCGCCATACCCTGACGTCGCCTGACTCAGCGCGATTTTTCACGCGAGATCACAGCCCGCTGAATCTAAGTGCGTGACAAATACAGACGCTGGATGTCTTCCAATGTCACGCTAATGATCCGAGTGAATCCGGTGTGGTTCCGTTCGTATGCAATCCGACTCGCCAACTGTGGCTCTTTATGAATGGCCGTGGCCACCCATCGACGGTCCTCATCCCCCAGATTACCAACCGAAGCGTCCCAGATAGTCTTTGTCTCAATGACAAGCGAATCAACACGAGCGTCAAACTTGTTCATTGCTTCGTTACTCCAAATGCTTTTTGCGCCAACAAGGCATCCCACCCGAATGGTACCACACAGCCGAAAAAGATACTTCGCCACTGTGATGAGAAAAGCCCGGCATGATCATCATGCCGGGCTTTCCAGATTGTAACCTTACGTTCGAGGTTTCCCAGCGAACGATCGCTATTCTTTCGCAGCCAGGGCGAGCATCTTCCTGGCTTTTTCAAGCCTGCGAGCCACACCCTTATAATCATCATCAGAACCGGCACGTTCTGAACGCACTTCCTCAAGTTTCCCGGCGGCCGCCTTGCGGCTAATATCCGCACATGGCACGGACGCGTTCGTCAGAACGGAAACCACAGGCCCCTTGACCTGCACAAACCCGCCGTCAATGAAATACGACTCAGTCTCTCCACTGGGGCTGACCAATCGTAACTCACCCATCCCAAGCCTGCCCACCAACGGTGCTCGCCCGGGATAAAAACCAGCAGACCCGTCAAACAGAGGCACCTTAATCGATGCAACGGGTCGGTCGAAAAGCGTTTTTTCCGGAGTGACAAGTACCAGTCGAAGATCTGCCATGTTTCGCTCCTGTGCCCTGATTAACTGTTACCCGGGCTTCGAATCAGGCCTCTGCCTGCATTCTCTTGTACTGCTCTTCCGCCTCTTCAATTGCACCCACGTACATGAAGGCCGATTCGGGCAGATGGTCCCACTTGCCATCACAAAGTTCTTCAAAGCTGCGAATCGTGTCAGCGAGCGGGGTGATCTTGCCCGATTTCCCGGTGAACACTTCCGCAACCAGGAACGGCTGAGAGAGGAACCGCTCAATTCGGCGGGCTCGGTGTACGACCAGTTTGTCGTCTTCGCTCAGTTCGTCAACACCCAGAATCGCGATGATGTCCTGCAACTCGCGGTAACGCTGCAAGGTCTGCTGAACACGTCGTGCGGCATTGTAATGTCGCTGACCGACATACTGCGGGTCCAGAATCCGACTGGAAGACGCCAGCGGGTCGATCGCCGGATAAATCCCCTTTTCGGAAATTCGACGCTCGAGATAAATGAACGCATCAAGATGCGCAAATGCTGTCGCCGGAGCAGGGTCCGTTGGGTCGTCCGCAGGCACATAGACAGCCTGCACTGAAGTAATAGCACCATTTCTGGTCGACGTAATTCGTTCCTGCAACTCTCCAAGCTCTGTTCCAAGCGTCGGCTGGTAACCCACGGCGGAAGGCATTCGCCCCAGCAACGCTGACACCTCAGAACCAGCCTGAGAGAAACGGAAAATGTTGTCCACGAACAACAACGTGTCGGCCCCAGTTGTGTCACGGAACCATTCGGCCATCGTCAACGCCGACAAAGCAACTCGAAGTCTTGCTCCAGGCGGCTCGTTCATCTGACCGAACACCATGCAGGTCTGCTCGATAACAGACCGCCCGGTCTTTCCAATCTCTGTTTCCTGCATTTCCAGCCAGAGGTCGTTCCCTTCACGAGTTCGCTCGCCCACGCCAGCAAACACGGAGTAACCACCGTGAGCACTGGCAATACGTGCAATCAACTCAGTCAGAATCACGGTTTTGCCAAGCCCGGCTCCACCGAACAACCCAGCCTTACCTCCGCGTACAAACGGGGTCAACAGGTCCACGACCTTGATCCCAGTCTCAAAGACTTCTGTCTTCGAACTCAAAGATTCCAAAGCAGGAGGATGACGGTGAATCGGCCAACGTTCGCTATGCTCAACAGCACCGCGTCCGTCAATTGCATCACCAAGTACATTGAATACTCGTCCGAGGGTCCCTTTACCGACCGGAACTGACAACGGTGCGCCTGTGTCAACCACAGCCATCCCGCGTCGCATCCCATCGGTGCTTCCCAGAGCCACGCAACGCACCCGACCGCCGCCAAGGTGCTGCTGCACCTCGCCAGTCACCTTCACGTGCTTGCCCTTGATCTCCTCTTCGATCCTTAGGGCGTTGTAAATCTCCGGAAGACTGTCCTCAGGAAACTCCGCGTCGAACGTGGAGCCAATTACCTGGGAAACTCTACCGTTCTTTTTCGTTTCACTCATGGGTCACTTGCCCTGTGAATCCAGTTATTGTTTCAAACGAGAGGCTGTTAATGCCACTCGACAGTTTACCCTGACAAATTTTCGTTCGCCGTTACTTCCCAGCGAACGCACAGTTTCTTGCTACGTAAGCCAAGACCGTATTTTTACCCGAGTGCCGCAGCACCGCCAATGATCTCCGCCAGCTCGCTTGTAATGCCCGCCTGGCGAGCACGGTTATACTGCTGCTTCAAACTACCTGCCATCTCGTCCGCGTTCTCGGTCGCACCCTTCATGGCCACCATTCGAGCGATCTGCTCACTCACAATGGAGTCAAGAAAACATTTGAACAACTTAGCCCGAAACGCAGCAGGAACAATCTCAGCAAGAATCTGCTCTGCGGAGGGCAAAAACTCGTATTCCAAGCCGCTGGACGGCTGTTTGTCCATCCCAGCAAGACTGGAAATTGGGAGTATAGGCTCCACAACCGCAAACTGCTTTGATGACGAGACAAACCGCGTATAGGCCACATCGAGCCTATCAATCCGCCCGGCTACGTAGTCGTCCACGTAACGACTTGCCAAAACTTCCACGTCGGCAAACGACGTCTTGTCTTCAAAATGGGTGTAGCTCTGAGCCATCGCAATCTTCTGGAAGTTCAGGAACTTAATCCCTCGCTTCCCAGAGACTTCCAACGAAACATCCACGCCTTTTTCACGAAGCATCCGAAGATGCGCCACCGTCTGCCGCAATACACTGGCATTGTAACCACCACAAAGACCCCGATTGGCAGTCAACACCAGCAGGACACTCCGCTTCTCTTCAACCCGTCGCTCCAGCAATGGGTGCGAGAACTTCAGATTGGCCTGCCCAAGGTCGCCCACAATTTCGGAAATCTTCCGAGTGTACTCTGCTGCTTCCGTCGCACGATCCAGAGCTTTCTTGAAGCGACTGGTCGCGATCAGCTCCATGGTGCGCGTGATCTTTCGAATATTACGCACAGCCTTGAGCCGTTTGACAAGTAAGCGTCGGTTAGCCATGAATCAGTCACACCGCACAAAAGTTATTCGAAGAGATCAAAATTCACTAGGCTTTGGCGGCCTGTCGCACCACGAACGCCTCCAGAGCCTTCTTCAACATGCCCTCAATCTGCTCCGTCAGCGCCGCTTCAGCCACGAGCTTGTCTCGCATGTCCGCGTGCTCAGTTCGAATGAACTCGTGCAACTCACGCTCTACAGCCTGAACACGATTCACCGGAACCTTGTCGAAGTACCCCTTGGCACCCGCGTAAATCGTAATAACCTGGTCCGCAACATGGAGCGGTCCGAACTGTGGCTGCTTAAGCAGCTCGACCATCCGATAACCGCGATCAAGCTGTGCCTGGGTCGCCTTATCAAGTTCAGTTCCCAGCTGGGCAAACGCTTCCAGTTCCCGGAACGCGGCAAGGTCAAGTCGTAAACTTCCGGCAATCTTCTTCATCGCCTTTGTCTGAGCGTTACCACCTACTCGACTAACCGAGATACCTACGTTGATCGCAGGACGAATCCCCTTCCAGAACAAATCCGGCTCCAGATAAATCTGGCCGTCCGTAATGGAAATCACGTTGGTCGGAATGTAAGCAGACACTTCGCCTTCCAGCGTTTCGATAATCGGCAACGCCGTCATCGAACCACCACCCAGCTCTTTGTTCAGTTTAACTGCCCGCTCCAGCAAACGGCTGTGGCAGTAAAACACGTCCCCGGGAAACGCCTCACGGCCCGGCGGACGCTTCATCAACAACGAAAGTTGTCGGTAAGCAACCGCCTGCTTCGACAAGTCATCGTAAACCACCAGTGTGTGCTTACCCTGATACATGAAGTACTCGGCCATCGCCGCTCCGGCGTATGGAGCAATGTACTGCAGTGGAGCAGGGTCAGAACTGGTTGCTGCTACGACAATGGTGTAGTCCAGTGCACCATTCTGGCGAAGCACCTCGACAACCCCGGCGATTGAAGATGCTCGCTGACCGCAGGCAACGTAAACGCAGATTACGCCCGTTCCCTTCTGATTCAGAATGGTATCTATGGCGATCGCTGTCTTACCAGTCTTGCGGTCGCCGATAATCAATTCGCGCTGACCACGACCGATGGGAGTCATGGCGTCAATCGCCTTGATCCCAGTCTGCAGTGGTTCCTTCACCGGCTGACGCTCCGCCACTCCAGCGGCCTGCCATTCAACCGGCCGAGATTCTGAAGTGATAACCGGACCCTTGCCGTCCAGCGCAACACCAAGCGGGTCGACCATGCGGCCTAACAGGACATCACCAACCGGTACCGATAGCAATTTGCCGGTAGACCGAACTTCGTCGCCCTCTTTGATCGCGAGGTAATCCCCGAGAATCACGACGCCAACGCTGTTCTCTTCAAGGTTAAACGCGAAGCCACGTGTTCCGCCCGAGAATTCTACCATCTCGCCGGACATCACTGTAGACAAGCCCGTGCATCTAGCGATGCCGTCGCCTACCTCAATCACGCGACCAACTTCCGCAGTCTGCATCAGACCGCGAAAATCCTCAATCTCCTTCTGGATGACTGAAGCGATCTCGTCCGCTTTGAATTTCATTGAAAGCTTTCTCCACCAAACGACTCTGCAGTGTCTTCAACCGAGATCGCAGCGATGAATCAAAAACCGTATCCGCAACCTGCAATACCATGCCACCGAGCAGTGCTGGGTCCAGCGATTCTTCAAGAATCGCCTCAAACCCAAACGACTTCCGCAGCGTACTGCGAATCTGCTCTCGGGAATTCTCTGATAGAGAGCGCGCGGCCCTGATACGCACCCTCTGTTTTCCCTCTGCCTGCTCCTGCAATCGTTGTACGACCACTCGGATCACAGGCAACATATCGAACCGACCGTGCCGCGCCAGCACGCGTAGGAAATTCGCAAAGAATTCCGTGCTGCGTGGAGCCACTACACGATTAATCAACGCCAATTTGTCGTCTCTGCCGACCGAATCAGACAGCAGCAATTCCGCAAACTCGGCAAATTTCCCCAGCACCTCGTCCACAAACGTGTCCAACTCCGTTTCTGGAGATGACACGCCGTTGGCCTGAGCGGCGTTCAAATACGATTCCGCGTACAAAGTTGCTACCGCTCGCGCACCGGGATCTTCCAGCACACGCTCAGGTCGGCTCTTTATCTTTGCTTCGGACATAACGTACCTTCACCACTCGCGTCTGAACTCAGTGTGCTAAAACCTGCCTGCGACACACACCTAAGAAACGACTTTATCGCGCCAGCTGGGACAAGGCTTCACCGACGAGCCGCTCCTGATCACTGTCGGTCAGTGCACGCCCAAGGACGTGCTCGGTCGCCAGTATGACCTGAGCATTCACCTGACTGAAGACCTCGGCCAGTGCCGTATCCTTTGCCTGACGAATCTCGTCCTTCGCCCTGACGCGGATCGCATCCACCTCGCGCTGAGCATTCGCAATCAGATCCTGACTCGTCCGCTCAGCATCTCGACGCGCC
Source organism: uncultured Planctomycetaceae bacterium (assembly GCA_903871805.1). Lineage (GTDB taxonomy): Bacteria > Planctomycetota > Planctomycetia > Planctomycetales > Planctomycetaceae > SXXK01. The sequence goes on from CAIQIE010000101.1 coordinate 115,394, forward strand.
TCAGCAACCATTGCCGCTACCGTGTGTTCGGCTGACTTCAACTTGTTCTGGTAATCCGCCAGAAGCGCCTCTGCCTTACGCCGATTATCTTCCGCCGCGGCAATTGCGTTGCGGATCCCCGCCTCACGCTTGTCGAGACCCTCGATCATCGGCTTCCAGGCAAATTTCCCCATCACAGCGAGAAATAGCAGGAAAACGATAAATGACCAGAGTGCCAAATCACCCTTGAAATTCATCGGCACCCCAGTCTCATGGCCACCGTGCTCGTCAGATGCATGCTCCTCAGACGCGGACGGCTCAGTCACCGCAGAGCCTGCCTCATTGGGCTGCTCCGAGTAACCAAACACGTTCCGAGCTTCAAGGCTCAGCGCGATCAGCAACACACACAGTGCCGTACACCAGCGATACATCTTTTTCACTCTGCCCGCGGACTTCATTGCAGCCATCCCACAAACAAACAGCGACCCTGGCGTCGGGACATTCACTACTTAATCATACAAACGATCAAGCCAATTACCGCAGCACCTTCGATCATCGCCGCAACGATAACCATGCTGCCCTTGATGTCCGCAGCAACTTCAGGCTGACGGGCCATGCTCTCGAATGCTGCTGCAGACAAACGGGAAATCCCGAATGCAGCACCAATAACGACCAGACCAGCACCAAAGGTGGCTGTCAGGTTGAGCAGCGGCGCAGAACCGGCAACAGCGACAGCAGCTTCGCCATCCTGAGCCAGTGCTGGCACGGACATTGCCACGAATGCACCCACGAGCAACATTGCATACTTCAGGAACTGAGCCACGACTAACTCCTCTCGATTTATTAAACCAACAAGGCCCGACAACCTGCCAACGCGTGCACGCAGGCCTGACCTAACAACTGCTTCCAATTACTGCCAAACGAATCAAGGATTCGCACTCTTCATACTTCAACAAACCCAAACGCAACCTTAAAGCCATCAGTGCTTGTGCACCGCTCCGGAAATAAAGATCGTCGCAAGGAAGGAGAATACATACGCCTGCAAAACTGCAACCAACAGCTCCAGGATTCCTACACCGATTTGACCCAGAACACTACCGATGGTCACTACACTCCACAGAGCTACCCCACCCTTCGCCGCCGAAGCGATGAAACCCAGGATCACACCCAGAGCAGTATGACCGCCCATGATGTTACCAAACAACCGGAGCGCCAAGATTGTGTGCTTAATAATGAAGCCAAGTCCCTCAATCGGGAACATCAAACAGGCCATGGCGACGCCACCAGCCCCAGTCATCCCGGTATTCGGGATCAGGTTTCCGAAGAAACCACCTACACCCATCACCTGTACGCCAAATAAGAACGAAGCCAACATGGCTGTCACTGCCAATGCCGCCGTGACATTAATATTTCCCGTTGCTGACCCAAGTGACGGAACAGCTCCGAGTAGATTGCAAAGCAGAATATAAAAGAAACAGCTCCACACAAACGGCAAATACCGGTCTGCAGGATGTGAACCCGTCGCAACCATATGACCGTGCCCGTGTTCATCATGCCCGTGATCGTGAGAATGATCACCGTGGCCATGATCATGCGAATGATCGCCGATCGTTGGACGCACTACCTGATCTCGAATCGCAAGGGCGAGCATCTCCCAGAAGTTCCAGAAACGACCGCGAGCAGGCTGCCCTGACCGAATCCTTGACGCGAGCCCGCGGAAAATTACCAGGCACAACAACAACACCACAACCTGAAGAACCATGAACTTGGTGATCAGAAATCCTGGATTTCTGGCGGTACCAGCAAAGGGCTGCGGGATCAGAATCTTACCCACCAACTCAGCATTGACCTGCTCTGCGGTGGGATTCTGTAAATGCAACATTTCCTTCACGTACCACGGAACTTCACCTTCCGCATACCTGTGAGTCACCGGAATAAATTTCGGCACCTCAAAGTAGCCGAAATCTCGAACGTGATGAAAATGATCTTCAGCACTCATTTTACAACCGCTTCCGACTCGCTCACACAATTCAGATAACACAACCACGACCCGCCCGCACTGAGCAGACGAACCTAACTATTCGAACCAGACCGCAGGACCCGCTGATATTCCCGAACGTCACATGCCATCGTGATGAGATAAAACCCCATCAGCCAGCCATAAAACTGCGAAATACCAACCAACGGCCAGCCGGCCCTGACAACAACAACACCAAAAAACACAAAACCAACTCGCACCGCCATATGCACCCACACGCCAACAAGGGCATCACGAGTGGCAAAGCTGCGAGCAACAACCCGATTTACAAATGCCGGCAAACCACACAACAACACAGCCACAGTCATCCACACAACACCCAGCCTGCCATTCAACATCAGGCTTGGCCAATACGAAACAGCCCACAACCCGGCCGACACGATCACAATATTCAACAACGTTTTACGTCCCGACAAAAAAACTTCAAAATCTTTCGACACCAAGTCTACACATTGTCGGTTCATTTACGTTTACGACTTGCCGTTTCTTTTTCGATGCGATTCAGGATCCGCCGAAGTGAGAATGCCGAGGCGGCAAATCCAAGACAGGCACCACAGAGCGTAAACAACGGCAAAGTACCAAATTTCTGGTCTGCCTTGTATCCGACCCAGATCAGAAAACCAAGATAAATCGCCGTCGCAAGGACTTCATGGGCCGTTTGATAGGCTTTTGAAACCTGACGTGCAGTCTGGCTCCGGGAGGACTTTTCATCCCGCGAATTTTCAGGTCTCACGTGATTGCCCGGGTTTCCTGTTAGTTTTAGAGTCTACAAGCCTCGGAAAACCGAGTCAAAGAGGCTGCGTGGGAGCGAGTAAATTTCCCGGAAACGAGAGGTTGGCTGGGATGTTGGCGATGTAAATCTCCACCAGAAAAGATTCAACCTGAGGTTTTTTTCAAGTCGCTGCAAGTGGATTAGATGCAGAGCTTTGCAGCCCGGGGGCGGTCCGAAGCTCTTTTGCAGCCCGTGGTTGCCCGTTTTTTTGCTGGTGATTTCGGCAGAGAAGATTGTTAGCACGTTTTGGCTGCAACGCCGGCCTTTTTGGCTGATTATTCGGCGACGAGCGTGCCTTCTTCACCGATCAGGGGTTCAGAGAGTGATGTACTGGCAATGCGCATTCTGAGGCGGTGATTTCCAGCTCGGTTGCAGCGGACTCGGATCTCAAAGGTCACGTCGTCACCTGCAGCCAACTCTGGGAGCGACCGAAACACAAGCACTCCGTTCTCCGCAATGTACTCGGTCGGGCCATTTACATCCAGCAGCGTTACGCCGGGTGGTAATTCGCAGGACATTCCGACAGCTTTTGCTGGAGAGGTGCCGCTGTTGATAAGTCGAACCTCCCATGTGGATTCATCCCCGGATCGGCGTGCGGGCTTTGTTGCGACCATTTTCATTTCCAGCGTGGCGGCCCCCTCCACCTCCGTGTTGTGTTCGCACATGGTCACCTGGCCGTGCTCAGAGATCACGCCGGCCTGGTGAACTGCCTGCCCTGGGACGGCAGCCCGCATGGTGACAAGGAATTCACTTTTCTCCTCAGGCTGCAGTGTTCCAACAAACCACTCAACAGTCTGATCAGCCCCGGAGAAGCGACCGCCACGATTTGCGGACACAAACTCATAGCCGTCCGGAACTTTGTACTTGGCGCGTACGTTCGTGGATGGGACGCTGCCGGCGTTCTCAACATGAACGCGGTAGTCGGCGTTGCGTCCCGCCATCTCGCCATTCGGTCCGGCGATCGCTATCTGCAACTGCGGCTCAGAGACAGTGACCTCCGTGCTGACTTCCTCCAGGAGGTCGCCATCAGCCTGAGCTTTGATGTCCAGCGCATACTGCCCTCCACGATTGGCCGTCAGGCTTAGTTTGGCCTGTCGGGATTCACCGGGATTCAGTGTACCAATTCCGATGTTCAACAACTTGCCCGACTTGTGCTCCAGCCCCTCCGGCAAACTGGCCAGAATGACTACGTTTTCCGCAGTGCCACTGCCGGGATTGCTGACCTGCACAAGGTATCCCAGTTGTTCACCAGCCTCTGCAGCCTCCGGCCCGGTGACTGCCAGTTCCAGCATCGGTTCCACAATGTTCATCGAAATCGTTGATGTTCCAGTCATGCGAACAGCGGCATGCAGTTGGGTATCACCCGGTGTGTGTGGAATCATCTGAAATCGAATTGTCCGGGATTCTGCTGCGTGCAGCGTCCCCAGACTCCACTGCATCGTCACCGCTTCTTCGGACGGGGGCGGCGTCATTTCCAGAATCTCACAGGAAGCTGGAATGCTGACTTCTGCCTCAACGCCACTCACTGTGCTCTTCATAGTGTTGCGGATGATCAGTTCGATCGTCGACAACTGACCAACATTGAACGCACCACTCCGAACCCACTCCAGAGTGATTCCGGGCGTTTGCGTTCCTTCGTCCGTGACGGCTGCGGCTGCACCCGCCGAACCGACAGTCTGCTGATGTCTCGCAGCCGCAGACGGCCTGCGTGGTGTCGGCATGGTCAGATTAGCATCTCGGGATTCCGCATCCATTTCCGATTCTGCAGCAGCGGATGCTTTTTTTATGGGGCGCCCGTTACCCGCAGTCTCAAACGACCGCGGGGCAACCGCATTTTGTGCCGTATCTTCGCGACGCGTTCCACGTGCAAACCGGTCTCTGGCGACTGGTTCATTTTCCTGAGTTGCTTCGAGGTAGTTTTCAAATCCGGCCACCTCGCTTGTGCGTTCGCTGGCTCCTGTCTGAATCACATCAGAATGCGGTTCCTTCGAACCGTCCACTCGGTGATTTGCCTTAATCACTGGCCTCGTCGTCTCCGTGTCGGTTTCCTTGACAACACGAGTCTTCACGGCCGGCAGAACGGGAACCGTCGACTGCGATTTTCCTGCTGCTCGCTGTGGACTAACCGTCAAAGGCCTGACCGCCTGAACTTTGCGAGCAGAAGGCGGAGTGGTTCCGGAATCGACGGCAGGCAGCGCGATTGCCTGATTGGCAGTGGCCTTGCCGGAAACCGGACGAGTTTGCTCCCGCATCGGTATCTGGCGCTCTGGAACAACCTCGGTCTCTGATTCCTCTTCCATCGAGTTTTCAGGCGGATGCCCGGGAAAATAGTTCATCCTCGAACCACTTGCACCTTCAGTCGCACGCGACGTAGTACGAGCTGCGGCTGAACGTGTTGTATTCCGAAAACTGAAGGTCTCCTCGCTGTACAGAGACACGGTTCCCGCCAACAGGGCAGACAGTGCAAGAAGGTAGGACTTCCAGAGCGACTTCATCGGCATGTCTCTTCTCCATGTGACGGTTTCCAGTGCCTACAAGACGATGCGCACTGATCCCCCATGAAAGAGATCGATCAAATCAATTCTGCCTCTTGAATCGATTTAGAGGTTCAGGAAGACTCTACCGATTCTTCCGACCCTAACGGACAGGAAATTCACTACCAGCTCCGGAAATTTCGGCAAAATCTGCCGATAACGCCGCCTAGGTTGGGCCTTTTTTCCGATTAACGGAGAGCGGGGCCTGAACAACCGGAAGGCCAAAAACCGTGGGCCCGGCTATCGAATTACTCCCTGGTAACGGACTGCCTCATTTCTCAGAGAAACAGTAAAGCCTGTTCCAGCTGCGGAGGAACAACTGGTTGCCAACCGCGATCGGTGATGCGTCGAAGTTGCCGTCCAGGCGAATCGAGCTGACGGTTTCAAACGGGGCCGCATCCCTGATCACAACCACGCCTCCCTCACGTCCGACAAAATACACATGACCATTGGCAACCAGTGGTGAGGCGTAGCAGTTGCCCAGCCCATTCAGACGAAGACGATCGCGAATGGGCTGCCCGGTCTTCGCGTTCAGGACAGTCAGAATGTCCGTGGTCTGTGCCGTGAAGTACAGGCGCTCTCCGCTGGAGGAAGGAGAGGGCACATAGGGGGTTCCGTGAGGGTAGCTCCAGCGCACTGCGGCTGTCCCTGTAACGTTACCCCTTGCGTCCACCGGAATTCCGAAGGCTGCGGCTGTCCTGTATCCACTCATGCACACAATGGTATCATCAATTCTTATGGGTGATGGAATGGCGTTGGTCGTCTGACCACCGCATTCCCAGATCACGTCTCCGGTGTTGACGTCGTAGGCTCGAGCCAGCCCCGAACCGTTGACGACGGCAAGCGTCATTCCGGAGACTTCGGTAATGAGGGGAGTATTCCATGAGGAACGCTCGCCGGGCCGTTCCTTACGCCAGACTTCTTCTCCGGTGGAAGTCTCCAGCGCTGCAATAAATGAGCCTTCCTCGGCGTCCCAGTTTACAACCAGCAGGTTGCCCGCAAGTGCAGGAGTGACGGCTTCTCCCCAGGCAAATCGAGTTCGCATATCGCCGAGGTCTTTTTGCCAGAGAAGTTCACCATCAAGGCTGTAGCAGAAGATTCCACGTGATCCAAATGACACGTACAGTCGCTCGCCATCCGTTGTGGGCGATGCCGCCGCATAGGTATGGGTATCGTGTTTTCCTTCGTGAGGAACCTGCTCAGTCGCTACCTTCTGCCAGCGGACCGTTCCGGTGCTGCGGTCTATGCTGGTGACAAGAAATCGATAGTAGACGTTGGGTGGCTGCGTCTTTGCATCGGGATGAACCTCAACGGGAGTTTCCGCGGAGCGATCCGTCCGCTCCGCCGACAGCAGGAAGATCTGATCATTCCAGACAACAGGAGTTGACGCACCTTCGCCAGGAAGTGATACGTCCCAGGCGGCCGCCTCGGCTTCTGTCAGGATCACTGGGGGACGCGCACCAGCATCGGCCTGCCCGTTGGCATTTGGCCCGCGCCATTGATGCCAGTTGGAAACAATTGACGGGGGATCAGCGGCTGACCCGGGAACTGTCGCAAAAACGGGGGCCAAAATGCAGGCGTACAGACACCAACGACGAACGACTGTGATGTTCATAAATGGCACACTGCTAACGCACCGAAAGTAGTGCAGTCCAGGTCAAAATCAACGGAACTCCGACTTCCACAGCGGATTTCACCGAGGGCTTCATTTCGCCTGCCTGTCGTACATAAAGTGTAACAAGAGGAAACAATTTTTTCGAGCAGACAGCGTCTGACCGTCCTCAGGTGCAGTTCGCAGAAACATTCCAGCTCGTCGTTTTCCGAGGATTTTTGGGTTGTGTCAGGGCCCATGGGAATGGAGGACTGGTATTCGCCACCCATCACAAATTGCCGGAAGACGGAGATCATTGCCGGCAGCAGCACCGTTTCTCTGTGCATTTCCCGCAAGGTTTCTTTCGCAAACCCCGCATTTCCCCGGCGGACTACAGGTCGCAGGGGCTTTTTTGTCGGATCTGAATTGAATTCGTCGGCATCCACTCTATCGTCTGACCAGTGGGATACAGTTGTCAAACGGTTGATGGGGCGGCAGAAGACTGCTTTGGCAGGAACGCCGTTGTTGCCCATTAGCCGTTGTTTTCTGTGCCCAAAAGACGATGCAGTCGGAAGAGGATGTGGATCTGCATGGCAATTGGACGCGGTGCTCAGTCGTTCTAAATGCACGATTTTGCCAACAGACGTCACGATCGTCAGATCGGTCTGCCAGTCCATGTCGTTTTCCCTGGTGACCTCATTCAGAAGCGATACGGCGTACTTTCGATCGTGTGCTGCAGGCATTTTTCATGAGCATTTCAGGGGCAGCCCAGCCATCAACTCCATCTGCACCGCCAGTGGCTGTGGTGGATGTTCGGCATCTCGTCAAAACATTTCCGTCAGCTTCAGGGACTGTGCTGGCGGTCAACAACGTGTCCCTGCAGGTTTTTCCGGGCGAGGTCTACGGCCTTCTCGGCGCAAATGGCGCGGGAAAAACGACGACCCTGCGAATGATGCTTGGGCTGCAGCAGCCGACGTCCGGAATCGTGCAGATGGCCGGATTCAATGTGGCAACGGACCCTTTGGAGGTGAAGCGTCATGTTTCACTGGTTTCCGCAAGTTCAGGGCTTTACCAGTGGCTGACTCCGCGCGAAATGATGCTTTACTTTGCCGACTTGTATGACATTCCGGAAGACGAAGCACAGAGCCGTATCGAGATGCTTGCGGATTTATTCGACCTTCGGCATTTTATGGACCGGCGTTGTGCGGGTATGAGTACCGGGCAACAGCAGCGAGTCAACCTGGCGCGGTCGCTGATGCACGATCCGCCGATTGTTCTGATGGATGAACCAACGCGCGGGCTGGATATTGTCGGCAGCCGGCGGATCTTTGAGTACACGTCGCATCTGCGAGACCTTGGCAAGGCTGTAATTTTCTGCACACATCGTCTGGACGAAGCCCAACGACTCTGCTGCCGCTTTGGACTGATGTTTCAGGGCCAGCTGCGGCTGGAAGGAACCCTGAAGGAACTGCAGAAAAAAACGGGGCGTGAGCATCTGACGGATATGTTTCTGGATATCGTGCCCCGCGATGCCGACCTGTACTCGGCCAATACGAATACAGCAGCCCCCTATTCCCAGCAGGATTCAGGTTTGCAACAGGAGCAAGGCCCGGCGGCACGGAAGTGGGGGGCAGACCGATGAGCAGATCAGATTCTCACATGCAGCCACCTGCCCTGGCCAGAGGCCGAACGTCCCGACTGAAGCGACTTGTGCGACTGGCCCGGAAGGAGATTCGGGAGTCACTGCGGGACCGTCGGACGCTCATGACGCTGGTCATGATGCCGCTGATCGTTTACCCCCTGCTGGGATTGTTGGTACAGCGGTTCGCCGTAGCCCGCATCAATCCGAAGTCCCCGGAAGCGATCGTGCTGATTGATGAGCGTATTCCGCCCAACGAAGCAGCGATGATGCTGCGTGAACTGCCGATGTCAGTGGGAAATGCGGGACTGAGGAGCTCGGAGGATCCGGAATTGGCTGCTCGCCCGGGGGCCGATACTGGAGCAAAGCCACCGGTGCCGGAACAGTTGAAAAACCTGACTCAGGGACTGATCCAGGGAGCAGCGACAGCGCCGCCCCGGATTCGAATTGAACCGCAGCAGTTTGCGGCTGACTCCGTGCAGATTGCGGTGCGCAGCGGAGCCGTTGATGTGGGAATTCTGCTGGTACCCGGAAGTAGTGCGACGTCCCCGGGGACAATGCAGCCGGAGACCTATCGCATTGTCTGTCGCGAGGGAGATTCTTTTAGTGAACGTGCAGCGGCCGAGGTCGAAGTTCGCGTGCGCGAAAATCGGGATTCATTTGTCCGTTCGCTGATGGAACGAACTCAATTCGGCAGTGCCCCGATGTTCCTTGTCAGAAGACTCAGTCTGGCAGCTGAAGGCCCTCAGGAATCACCTCTTAGCGCTTTTGTACCACTGATGCTGGTGCTGATGACGATGACCGGAGCCGTCTATCCAGCCATTGATCTTACGGCGGGTGAGCGAGAGCGGGGAACGCTGGAGATGCTGATGGCTGCGCCGGTAGCTCGCAGTGATCTGCTGATCGGAAAATTTGTTGCCGTGTTTCTGGTCGCCGTGCTGACGGCCATCATCAATCTGATCGCCATGGTGCTGACACTGACAGCGACTGGCTTTGACCGGATTTTGTTCAGCAATGGCGCCGGGCCCCTGATGTTTGTTCAGGTACTGCTGCTGCTGGTCGTCTTTGCATCGTTCTTCTCTGCGGTGCTGCTTTCGGTCACAAGCTTTGCCCGCAGTTTTCGCGAAGCTCAGGCATGGTTGATCCCGCTGATGCTGATCTCCCTCGCACCCGGAATTCTCAGCCTGATGCCCGGTGTCCGTTTGACCCCCGCGCTGTCTCTGGTTCCCCTGGTCAATATTGTGTTGCTGGGGAAAGAGCTGTTTCAGGGGATTGCCTCGCCGGCACTCTTCGTTCTGACGCTGATCGTTACTGCCGGGTATTCGTTTGGCGCACTACTTGTCGCCTCGCGAATCTTCGGAAACGACACCATTCTGTATTCGTCAGACCTGCGTTCTGAAACGGGCAATGGTCGTCGTGTGAAAGCGACTCAGGTGCCCATGGGTCTTGTTCTGAAATGCCTTGCCGTGGTACTGCCCGCGCTGGTGGTTTTGTCAGGCCTGCGCGGCCGATTGGTCAGTCCGGACAATACACAGGGACAACTTCTGTTATCTGCTGGATTACTGGTGCTGCTGTTTGCAATAGTTCCGATGGTCTTCCTGCGGCAGGCCAATATTCGCCTGAAGGCCGCCTGGTCGCTGAATTCGTTCGCGTGGACGTCAATTCCCGGAGCTGTGCTGCTGGGTCTGTTTACGTGGACGGTAGCCTACGAGTTGTTGATTCTGGGCAATGGGCTGCAGATGTGGCAGGATCTGATGGAAAATCCTGCGTTGAAAAAGATGCTTGATCGCCTGCTGAGTGACACGCCTTTGATGCTGCAGATTCTATGTCTGGCACTCGTACCGGCTGTTTGCGAGGAACTGTTTTTCAGAGGAGTCTTCTTCAACGGACTGACACGCGGGGCATCCCGCTGGTGGTGGCCGCTGCTGATCAGTTCAGGCGTTTTCGCAGCAGCCCACGTGGTCACCGACGCCTCAATGTCTCTGGCCAGACTGCCCGGGACGTTTCTGCTGGGAACGGTTCTTGGTCTGGTTCGCATTCGCACGGGAAGTGTCGTACCGGGAATGGTCATGCACTTCACAAACAATGCTCTGCTACTGAGCCTGACAAGCCTTGCGCCGATCCTGAGTCGCCTGGGACTGGACCTTTCTCTGGAAAATCAGGTGCATCTCCCGATCAGCCTGCTGATGATCGCGTCAATCGGCGCGGGCCTTGGGTTGTACCTGACCGGCACCGGCATGCGGCGAAATCCAGAAGACACGACACGGTAATCTGAGTGTCTGGAGGCAGTCTCCGGGGCGGCATCCGTGTGAGTTTGGGATGAACGAGTGATGGCGGTGGAGTAACCACCCCGTCAGCCGCAGCACATCGCCCGCGACTAAAAATCGACCTAAACGATTTCCCATAAATAGTTTAGGACAATCTCCGCGCGGCGCATCGATGTCTCTGAGCCCCATTTTATTGGCCATTTGCAAAAAAATCTGCAATTTCCCTGTCGCCAGATGCGCGTCTTGTATCGCCTTATAGCCCATGCGTGGAAACACGCAGGACGCTCCATCCTGCAAATGGGCGTCGGGCAGAAAACTCTGCCAGTGAAACACGAAGTGGCGGACACGGGTCCCCTATTTTTTCACGGCGGGATTGAAACAAGACAGGGAGAGTGGGCACCATGCGTGTCGCTAAACCGGTAATCTTATCGGCCGAGGATCGTCTGGAATTGCAGGTACTGTCGACTTCAATGGAAGACTCCAGCCAGGTGCAGTTGCGGGTTGCCATCATTCTGGCAGCCTCAGAAGGTCTGGAGAACTACGCCATCGCGGACCGGCTGAAGTGTTCACGGCGCACGGTCGGACTTTGGCGAAGCCGTTTCGTCGCAGGAGGTATTGCTGCACTCAGCAAGGACGCTCCGCGAACAGGGCGCAGGCCAGACACACGCAACCGAGTTGAAGCCGAGGTACTTCGGCGCTACCGTGAAGTTCCACCTCCTGAAGGTAATCGATGGACGATCCGGCTTATGGCTCGCGAAGTTGGGGTTAGTAAAGACACCGTCCAGAGAATCTGGACAAATCATGGCATCCTTCCAGTTCGGAAACACAACAGCGCCCCCACCGACCAATGCACGCTGATGTCGCCAGTACCAAATTCGTCCTGTCACGATTCACGGACAGTGTCAGATCACAATCCCGTGGGAATTGCAGAGTGGGAATTGCTGGGCCATGCAGCGATTGTTTGACGCAGCGTACCATGCCTGGCATAGTTTTTCTGTGAACTGAACGACTCTTCCGGTAGTGGCGCGGGGCTTGCCACCGGCTATTTTCTGCCAGCCCTCGGGGCTGAATCGCTCGCCCATCATTCCCGCGCGGGCGGGAAGCCAGCTTCGCTCGGCACACCAACAAAAAAGCCTGCCCAAACAGGGCAGGCTTCGGGTGTCCGGAAGCAGTCAGTGAACTCAGGCTGCAGCGGAATCTCGGTGTTCCATCTTGCGGTCACCGCGGACAATTTCTTCCGTGACCACAAATTTGCGACCACGCTCCAGCTCTGGAAGTTCAAACATCAGTTCGAACATGACATCTTCAAGAATTGCCCGCAATCCTCGGGCACCGGTTTCTCGTGTCCGAGCCAGTTTGGCAATTTCTCGCAGCGCCCCTGGAGTGAAGTCCAGTTCGCACTCTTCCATTTCAAACATCTTGCGATACTGGCGAACAAGAGCATTACGGGGTTCTGTCAGAACCTGAATCAATGCATCCTCGTCCAGCGGACAGAGCGTTCCGATGACAGGAAGTCGTCCGAGCAACTCGGGAATCAACCCGAACTCCATCACGTCTTCCACTGTCGCTTTCGCCAGCATACCGTCGCGGACCTGTTCGTTACTGGTCTGAGAACCGGAGCCGAAGCCGATGACTTTTTTCCCGAGTCGACGGGAAATAATGTCTTCCAGTCCTACAAAGGTGCCGCCGCAGATGAACAGGATGTTTGTCGTATCAATCTGAATGTACTGCTGCTCAGGATGCTTGCGTCCGCCCTGCGGAGGAACGTTGGCCACGGTGCCTTCCAGCATCTTCAGCAGAGCCTGCTGCACACCTTCGCCGGAGACGTCGCGAGTGATACTGACGTTCTGGCTGGTCTTTCCGATCTTGTCAATTTCGTCAATGAAGATGATCCCACGCTGAGCAGCTTCAATGTCAAAATCCGCTGCATGCAGCAGTTTCAGAAGCAGATTCTCTACGTCTTCGCCCACGTACCCGGCTTCGGTGAGGGTGGTCGCATCACCGATCGCAAACGGCACCTGCAGTGTTCTTGCGAGTGTTTTCGCGAGCAGGGTTTTGCCAGATCCGGTTGGGCCGATCAGCAGGATGTTGGACTTTTCAATTTCCACATCTTCGGTGCCGATTTCCATGTTATGCATCAGCCGCTTGTAGTGGCTGTGCACGGCAACCGACAGAAGTTTCTTGGAACGCGACTGCCCAATCACATACTGGTCAAGTTCGCGAACGATCTCCCGTGGAGTCGGAACGCGATTGAACAGTTTGCGAGATGCGCCTCGGCGTCGTCGTTCCTGATCCAGAATCGACTGGCATAATTCGATGCATTCTCCGCAGATGTAGACATCTTCCGGTCCTTCAACCAGAGGTCCCACCTCACGGTAGTTCTTGCGGCAAAAAGAACAGTTGGCGTTTCGCTTGCCCTGTTGAGCAGTTTTGCCAGTACCAAAATCCTTGCCCGATACCATCTCTTTACCTTTGATGTTTCAGTCACTCAGCCAGTTCTGTTTCTCTTCATGACTTTGGAGGAAAAGTCTCTGAGGAACGAACCAGCGTCGAGTGTACATTTCGCAGGAACATTACTCCGTTGTTGTTGGCGTCCCTGCCAACGATGACATGACTTTCAGCAAGACGCTGCAAACCTGACGGGGATACCGCACGGCTGAAGCGACTAAACCAAAAAAATCTTCTACACCGCAGTTCCGCCAGTCCGGAACAGACTGGATTCACCGCCGACAACCTGCACCCAAACGAGTGCCGGTTCCCGATTAACTTCCCTGTGGAACAGCCTTCCGCTGGTCCATCTGGTGTACATCTCCGTTGTCCCAATTACTTTCGGCCTTCAGTGCCATCCGCATTTTGCGGACTTGCCGGGTATTCTGAACAGATTCGGTACCCTGTGTCGGATTGCTGAAGAATTCCGATTGGATCAATTATTCCGTTTGCTGTTCCGGCTCAGCGACTTCCGGTTTCTTAAGATCAGTGATTTCCGAGACCAGGAGGTCCGGAAGCCCTTCCGCAGTTTTTGCCGATTTTCCCGCTGTTTTCTGCTGTTTCGCGCCTTCATTAAAACGCGAAACCAATTGTCCCTTGATGGATCGGAATTCGGACTCTGACAAGTCACCTTCCCGTCTTAATTCGTTCATTGCCAAAAGCATCTGTCTATCGGCTTCGGCAGGATCCACGTCTTCGTTCGCTCTCGATACGAAATGCAGAATCACCCAAATCAACAGGATCAGTCCAACCGCTGCAACCATTACTGGCCACCAACTGAAGAATTGAAGGAATTCTTCCCACCCTCCTTTGGTCCTGTTCCTTACGACCATCTGAAAAATCACGAATCTCAACGGAATCATCTCCGATCGGCGTTCAGGTCCCGATAAGACACGCCCAGTACGATCCCGACGTGAAGTTCGGAACTGGGTGAGCAGTGTCAAGGCGATGCCATTGCCCCTCTAACGACTGCAAGAGCAGTGCCAATTGCAACTGATGCAATTTTATCCCGTGCCCATGGGGGTGACACAGCTTTTTCGTCACATGAATCGGCAAAACGCACCACTTCGCGACTGAAACTGTTCCCGTGTTGTGCGGTCTTTTGAAAAGATTGCATTTGCTGGTCAAACGTCGGAGCATCGGGGAAACGCATCCGGCGATGCTGTCGCGAACAATTTGACCTGCATTTGGACGCAGGGGAGTGCGTTACGGAAATGGGGACGCCGCGGCCCCCGGGGCTGCCTATGGTGCAACCAGGCACATAAACCAGAAATGACCTGGTTTGGATAGCGGCCACAGCAAAGCAGTCGGTATGCCCGGACGCAACAAAAAAGGTCTCTTCCGAAATGACTCGGGAAGAGACCTTAGCAATTGCTTTATGACTCGCAACAGCGCTGCGTCAGCAACAGGAAAATAACCCACTCTGCAGTGAAGAACGAATCAAAGACGGAGAGCTTTGACGAGCCAGAAGACAGGAACTCGTCAGCATTCCCGAACCGCCGACAGCAGGATTGCTGCGAACCGTAAACGATTACGGAGCCTTTGGAGCGTCCGGAGCGGCTTCTGCAGGTGCAGCTGGAGCGGCTTCTGCAGGTGCAGCTGGAGCAGCTTCGGCTGGTGCAGCAGGAGCAGCTTCTGCCGGGGCTGCTGGTGCAGCGCCTTCAGCAGCTGGAGCAGCTGGAGCACTGGCGTCGTGTGCACCTGGAGCAGATTCTGTCGTGGAGGCTGGTGGTGTGGTGCCTGGGGTAGACGGTGCAGGAGCTGGCTCGCCACAACCTGCGATAACAAGGCTCAGACCTGCCAGTGAAACGAATCCCATCAACTTCTTCATAACTCTCTCCAATCTTTTTCACTTTTGGTTTGGAATGAACGGAGGCAATTCAACGCCCTCGTTCCTGTCAAAAATCTATCACCAACGGCGGTATTTACACGCGTTACGGCCGAACTCCAGCAGATTTCCCCGTTAATAGAAGTAGCAAAACCCGGAAAACTACTTCAGCCAACTGACCCGCATACCCCGAAAATACCCCAAAACCCGCGTTCCAGGAGATTTCCAGGTAGTCTCTGAGAGTAATAGCGCTGTTTTTCAAAGAGAACGTTTGACTAGAACACTTCCGACGTTTTCAAAACTGCGGAGTACGTACATCGGGATTCGTTTCCACATGGCGTTATCCGGGTCAATTACTCAGGGATTTTACGGCTGGATCTATGGGAGGCAGTGGAAACAGACCTGACGGAGTCCTGGCAACCGTCATCAATTCCGTGAGTTTTTGGACAAGGTCTGGATGTTTCTCTGACAGGTCCAACGTCTCGCCCGGGTCATTCTTCAAATCAAACAGTTCCGGAGGTTTTAAACCCCGCGACATATTCTGACGAATCAGTTTCCAGTCCCCCTGGCGTACGCTCTGTTGCCCGCCATATCCCGGAAACTCTCTGTACAGATAGTCTCTGGCCATCTGCTTTTCCCCACGCAGCGTCTGCAGAAGGCTAAGCCCATCCGTCGGGTGATTCTCAGTTGCCGCGGATGAGGAGATATCCGCCAGTGTTGGGAACCAGTCTTCAAACCCGCTGACGAAGTCACTTTCGGTTCCTGCGGGAATCACGCCGGGAAAACTGACGATCGTCGGAACGCGCACACCGCCCTCATACAACGAGCCTTTCAACCCGCGGAGCTCTCCGACACTTTCGAAAAACGCGGTATCGACTTCTTCCTGCAGATGCGTGGTCCCGTTGTCTGCACTAAAAACGATCAGCGTGTTTGCGGTCAGCGCATGTTCATCGAGGGATTGAAGAATTGCCCCCACGTCGCTGTCGAGTTGAGTAATCATGGCGGCGTACGCAGCGCGGGGCGTGAAATGGGGCGTGTATCCACCACGTTCGGCAGTGAAGGGGGGATCCTGCCAGCCCAGCTTCTGGTATTCGCGAACTCGGTCCTGAGGTACATGCAGAGCCACGTGCGGCAAAGTCGAGGGCACATACAGGAAGAACGGTCGTTCACGGTTCTCCCGAATAAACTTAAGCGTCTGATCCCGAATCCTGTCCGGCGCATACTCCTGCCCCTGAAAGGCTTCATAGCTGCGTGGATCCGCAGGGTCGGCGTTTTTCGGCAACCTGGCGTGTCCGGGGACCGGCGGTGTATTGTTCAGCGGAACGCGTTCCCGATCACTCCATAGATAATCCGGATAGTAACTGTGTGCATGACGCTGACAGTTGTACCCGAAGAAATGATCAAATCCCTGATTCAGCGGATCACCCTCCGACCCCGGCCCGCCCAGCCCCCATTTACCAAACGCACCCGTGACATAACCACGTTTCCGGAGCATTTCGGCAAGGGTCACTTCGGAATCCGGAATGGCACGCTGACCTTCCGGCTGGACTTCGCTGTTATTGCGAATCCATGCATGTCCCGGATGGCGGCCTGTCATCAGCACGCAACGTGAAGGTGCGCAGACGGCATTTCCCGAATAATGCTGTGTCAATTTCATTCCCGAGGCAGCAAGGCGATCCAGGTTCGGCGTTTGAATCTTTTTCTGGCCAAAGCAACCCAGTTCTCGATACCCAAGATCATCCGCAAGAATCAGCACGATGTTCGGCAGAGAATTTCGTTCCGAGGGCTCAGCCCCGAAAACTCTCTCGGAACCGGCGAACCATCCAAGCATTGCAACCCCTGCACAACTCAGGATCAGTCTCATTGACTTCATCTGCAGGCTCCCACAGTGTTCATTGTGATTTTTCTTTCATTGTGATTTTTCGTGGGCAGTTTTCGGTTTTCGGTTTTCAGTTTTCAGTTTTCAGTGGGAAGTGGGAAATGGGATGTGGGTCAATACTGTCAATTCTCGGCCCGATTCTGTGACTGCTGCCTGTTCCAGCCGCCATGCAGAATAAGCAGGCGCAGGGTCTTCTGTCATCGCACCCGGCAGCATGGTCCTTTTGTAAGCCTCTGGGCGCCGCGGCATCTATCCGTGAATTCCCATTCCAACGGGTCCGGATTTTTGCTGGCTAATGCCGTTCGGCGCCAGATGGTGCCGGAGAATGCCGTCGGGTGCGACATCGGAAAGACATTTCCAGTTCCCGTCAAACCGCTTCGCTCTCTTTTTACGCGTTTCAAGGCGGGAAAACCGCAATTCCGCGTCCAAAAACCACAAAATCGCAAAGATCCGGGCGATGAACGGATTTCGGTGCTGACAATCGCATTCCCCGACGATTAGTCTATGATTCGTGGTAAGATGTGCAGTCCCTGCAACTTCCTGGCGATTCCGTAATTTGCAGATGCAGGGGATGTTTTTTCCCACCAAATTCTTCCGCCGTTTTCCGTCACACACCTTCGTTGCCCCTGTTGGCTTCCACCGTGATTTCAAAGGCAGGCCGGTCCTGATCCAATGCTCAGCGTTGGCTGACGTTTCCACAGCGTCCCGTTGAACACTCGTGGTCAGGCCGTCTTTTAAGTGTTGTTTTTCTTCCATCCCCGGATGATCACCATGCTGAAAATTTCAGGTCCTTCGCACCGCTACTGTGATGGAATTGCCCGACGGTCATTTCTTCAGATTGGCGGACTTGCTGTCGGCGGTCTTTCCCTTGCAGACCTGATGGCAGGCGACGCTCAGTCAGCAGCCAGACGTCATAAGTCGGTCATCATGGTTTACCTGTCCGGTGGTCTTCCGCATCAGGACACCTTTGACCTGAAGCCGAATGCTCCTGCCGAAGTTCGCGGAGAATTTCAGCCAATTCAGACCACCGTCCCGGGAACGCAGTTCAGCGAGATGTTGCCGAAACTGGCAATGGTCGCCGACAAGTGCTCAGTCGTCCGGTCCATCGTGGGTCAGCGAGACGAACACTCCAGTTTCCAGAACCTGACCGGGTTCACGATGGGCGAAGTTCAGCGCGATGGGATCCCCAATTTTGGTTCCGTGATCGCCCAACTGCAGGGACCAGTCAATGACATCACTCCTCCGTTTGTGGACCTGTTCCCAACCATGCAGCATCGTCCGTACAACAGCACGGGGGCTGGTTATCTGGGAAGCGCCTACAATCAGGTCCGAGCGGATGGCGAAGATCTGGCCAGCATGCGTCTGCGGTTCGTTGAAAATCAGCAGTTTCAGGGACGTCAGAGTCTGCTGACGCAACTGGATTCCTTCCGCCGGTCTGTCGACGCACGCAGCCTGGACAACATGCAGGAAAGCTACCGGCGGGCATTCGACGTGCTCACATCGTCGCGCCTTGTGGACGCGATGAATGTCGAGCAGGAAGACCCGGCAGTGCTGGCGATGTATGGCCGTGGTTCCTCGAAGCATCTGGGCGACGGAGCTCCCCTCTGGAATGATCAATTGCTGATCGCTCGAAGACTGGTCGAAGCCGGCGTGCGCGTGGTCACAGTGGCCTATGGCTTCTGGGATACCCACGGAAACAATTTCGGTCACTGTCGCGCTCACCTGCCTACCTTTGACACGGGAATTTCCGCACTGATTCGGGATCTGCATGCACGCGGGCTGGATCAGGACGTCACGCTTGTCGTCTGGGGCGAATTCGGACGAACTCCGAAGATCAACGACAAAGCTGGTCGAGACCACTGGGCTCCTGTGCAGTCCGCATTGTTTGCCGGCGGAGGCATGCCAATGGGCCAGGTCATCGGTTCGACCGACAAGATCGCGGCCTACGCGGCGGATCGGCCAATCCACTACCGCGACGTGTTGTCGACTGTCTATCACAACCTTGGAATCGACAGCAGCAATTACGTTCGCGATGCTGCAGAACGCCCTGTAAGAATCCTGCCCGAAGAAGCTCGCCCCATTCGCGAACTGGCAGCCAGCACCTGATCTCGCAAAACGTTGTCGTTCGGCGGAGGGGCCGTTTTCCACGTCCTTCTCAGGCCTGGCTGTTTCATAATACCCCAACTGCGTCACGTACCTGACTCGCGTTGTTGTCAGTCGCTGTCCAAGGCACGACGCATGGCAGCATAACCAGCTGCGCAACGAAAACCGGGCCGGGCACATCGTCCTGCAGGATCATAAAAAACACCCCGCAGACCTGTTCTGTCTGTGGGGTGTCAAACATTCAATCGAATGCCGCAGTTGCCGACGTTACAGCGCCTTCAGCACCTCGTCACCCATGGCGGTCGTACTGATAAATGTGCCCGAACCCGCGATGTCCTTTGTGCGGTGGCCGGCCTTCAGTACCGTGTTGACGGCCGCCTCGATGGCATCCGCTTCGGCATTCATATTTAGTGAATAACGCAGCATCATGGCCACAGCAAGAATTGTGGCCAGCGGGTTGGCGATGTTCTTTCCCGCAATGTCCGGTGCAGAACCGTGAATGGGTTCAAACAGGCCCGGTCCACTGGAACCAATCGATGCTGATGGCAGCAGACCCAGCGAACCAGGAAGCATGGACGCTTCATCCGTCAGAATGTCACCGAACAGGTTCTCGGTCACCACGACGTCAAAATCGCGAGGACGAGAGATCAGGTGCATGGCCATCGCATCGACCAGCACCACGTTGTACTGCAGATCCGGGAACTCGGTCTTTACGACGCGCTCGGAAACCTGTCGCCACAATCGCGAGGCTTCCAGAACATTGGCTTTGTCGACCATTGTCAGTTTGCCCCGACGTCGTCGAGCAGCCTCTGCGGCCAGGCGCACCACGCGTTCGATTTCTTCGGTGGAATAAATCATCACATTCCAGGCTTCTTCACCGCTGGCATGCGGCCTGCGACCGGAATCTCCGAAATAGATGCCGCCGGTCAGTTCACGGACGAACAGAATATCGGTTCCCTGAACAATCTCGCGACGCAGCGGGGAGGCATCCAGCAGTTCATCCCAGGTTTTGGTGGGTCGCAGGTTGGCAAATAGTCCCAGTTCCCTGCGAATTTTCAGTAACCCGGCTTCGGGACGCGTCTTCGCTTTGGGGTCGTCCCATTTGGGTCCGCCGACGGCCCCGAGGAGCACGGCGTTAGATTCGCGGCAGGCGGCAAGAGTCTCGTCCGGAAGCGGATTTCCACAGGCATCAATCGCACAGCCACCAATCAGGTGTTCGGTCATTTCGAATGTATGGCCGAATCGTGTGGCAATTCGCTCCAGAACCCGGCGTGCCTGAAAGACAATTTCCGGACCAATCCCGTCTCCGGGGAGAAGCACAAATTTTGCATGCATCAGAAGATCATCCTTTTCATCAACAACGACACCGGCTGCTGATCTGCCTTCGGGCCCATAGCCCGCTGAATAGTTCTTTAAATTCCTGCGATTGGCACCGGTTTGATCTGCCGGCTCTCGCTGAATCCCGGAAAATCATCAGGTTCCGCTCTGTCAGGATGGGCTGCATCCCGGTTGTTGACGAAACAGAACGGCCTGTGAAGAAGGACGACAGGTTACGTTTCCCAATGCTCGATTCAACTGCAACCCGGCCCGGAAAAAATGATTTGTCCGGAGAAGCTGCGGAATCTGTGCAGTAGGCCCCGGATTCCGACGGTAGCGGCCAGAAAAGATCTGAGTTGGTTGCAGAGGAAAAGCCGGACGCTTTCCGCTATCCTTCGGAACTCAGCATCCAGGGCACTTTTTTCCTGCCTCTGATTCAGGAAGCACTCCTTTGGCCGAAAAACGCGACTTTGACGAGTTTCTGGAGAAGTTTCATCGCCACCATGAGGTCATGGTCGAAGAACTTCACAAGGTGATTATCGGTCAGGACGCCGTAATCGATCAAATCCTTGCGGCCATCTTTACCGGAGGACATTGCCTCCTGGTGGGGGTTCCAGGGCTGGCAAAAACACTTGTTGTCAGCACGATCGCCAAACTTCTGGACGTGCCGTTTCGCCGAATTCAATTCACTCCCGACCTGATGCCCTCAGATATCACCGGGACGAATGTCCTTGAAGAAAGTGAATCCGGACGTCGGGAATTCCGCTTCGTCGAAGGCCCCGTATTCACCAGCATTCTGCTTGCCGACGAAATCAACAGAACGCCCCCCAAAACACAGTCGGCCCTGCTGCAGGCCATGCAGGAACGAGAAGTCACGGTGGGACAGACGACCTACCGACTTCCCGAACCATTCTTTGTGATCGCGACACAAAACCCCATCGAACAGGAAGGCACTTACCCGCTGCCCGAAGCACAGCTGGACCGCTTCATGTTCAATGTGAAGGTGGATTACCCAACGCTGGAAGAAGAAGAAAAGATTCTGGAAGCCACCACGTCCGGTGAACGCGCAGAAGTCCGAAAGGTCCTGTCGGCCAAATCCATCCTTTACCTTCAGAAGCAAATCAGCCAGGTGGTCGCCAGCCCTTTAGTCATCAGCTATGTCACACGCCTGGTCAGAGCCACGCGTCCCAAAGACGGGGCGTCTCCGGAATTCATTCGCCGCCTTGTCGACTGGGGCGCCGGGCCGCGCGCTGGCCAGTACCTGATTACCGGCGCCAAAGCAATGGCGGCCATGGCCGGCCGACCGAATGTGTCGATCGCCGACGTTCGAAAAAT
The DNA here is from genome assembly GCA_903871805.1 of uncultured Planctomycetaceae bacterium. Classification (GTDB taxonomy): domain Bacteria; phylum Planctomycetota; class Planctomycetia; order Planctomycetales; family Planctomycetaceae; genus SXXK01. The sequence continues at coordinate 137,163 of CAIQIE010000101.1, forward strand.
TGCCATTCCCGTGCTCCGTCATCGCATCGCCACCAATTTTCAGGCTCAGGCCGAAGGCTTTGATACGGACGACCTCGTCCGCAAGCTGATCGCAGAAGTTCCCGAACCCAATATTCCAAAGTACGAAAAGTAAACCGTCAGTTCACAATTCATTTCCGCCGCAAGGTCAGGCATCTCACTCCCATGCTGTTTGTTACCGGTACCGATACAGGTGTTGGCAAAACCTGGATCACGTGTTCTCTGCTGAACCTGCTGCAGTCGATGGGCACCAAAGCCGGCGTCTACAAGCCCGCCTGCAGCGGTGCCGAATTTCAGCCGGATGGCACTCCGGTGTGGGAAGACGTGGAGCTGCTCCGCAGGCACTGTGCGCTGACCCCGCCTCTTTCACTGGTGTGCCCTCAGCTTTTTCTGGCACCCGTCGCCCCGAATGTGGCCGCGCGACTGCAAAATCAGTCAGTCGATGACTCGCTGCTGAGCAATGGAGCTTTGGCGTGGGAAAATCTCTGTGAACTGCTGGTCATCGAAGGTGCCGGTGGTCTTTACTGCCCGCTTTCCGATCAATCCACTGTTCTGGATCTGGCCGAACGACTGCAGGCAACGATGATTGTCGTGGCTGCTAATCGCCTGGGCGTGATCAGTCACACGCGTATGACCGTCGACATTCTGCAGCGACAGGGGCTGAAAATTGCCGGCATCGTGCTGAATGAAATCGCTTCCCCGACACAGGCAGCCTCAGACGCGTCAATTCCCCGGAATGCGGAACAATTGATGCGTTGGATTCCAGGGATTCCCCTGCTGCATTCGGCATGGCAGTCTCGTCAGCTGACGTATCTTCAGCGACCGCACGAACCTGGCTGCCTGTCCGCGGAACAGTGGCTGCAGAACAGTCTCTGACGCAGACGCTTACCGGACAGTGACCAGCCAATGGTTACTGAATCCGCAGCAGCACACTTTCTCCGTCACGTCCCGGTGAACCCCACGAAGCGATTCGTTCAATTCGACGCCCGCGCGCTTTACCGGACCGCTGAACTTCTGCCAGTTCTTCCTTCCAGCGCGGTCCTTTGATCAGCAGAGCCTGAGCGCCGTAATCCCAGAGTGGCTGAAACCACGGCAGAATTTTGTCGAGGGCTCCTACAGCACGCACAGTAACGCAACCATAGCGTTGTTCCTTTAGCAGGTCCTGAACCCGCTGCCCCAGTACTGTGACGTTCAGCTGCATGCCATTGACAATATCCTGCAGCGCGGCAGCCTTCTTGCCAACCGAATCACACAACGTTACACCCAAATCCGGTCTTAGAATAGCCACCACAATTCCGGGGACACCCCCGCCCGAACCCACGTCCAGAATGCGAGCATGCGGTTCCAGATGCTCCGCCAGACGCACGCTGTCCAGCAGGTCACGAGTCACGAAGAGGTTCAGGTCCGTGTGCCGCGTCAGGTTCAGTCGCTCGTTCCATGCCCAGACTCGCTGGCAATAATCTGCAAGTTGTACCGCCTGGGAATCCGTAATGCTCATCCCGTACTGTCGAGCAAGTTCGCACAGCTGCTGTGCTGGTTCAATGATATCTGTCATGAATAAATCAGAAGCGTCCGTAAAATTTCACAGTCAATGACAGCCACAATGGACAATTTTCAGGCCGTTGGGCGTTGTCATATTTCGCGGGGCAGAAACACAGATGGCGGATCGAACATCCGATCCGCCATCGGAACACAACGTATGCGGGAAAAATTACGGTCAGACTAGTCCAAAGGCTACATCCATTTCGCCGGAAATGCGTTTCAGTTCGGCCGCATCACCACCACCCACTTCCGCTGCCGCCCAGCCGTAAAACTGAATCTCTCGCAGCGCCTTCCTGACGTCTGCGTAATCAATGTCCCCTTCGGAGATGCGGGTGAACTGATTTTGTGCGCGGGAGAATCCCTTGATGTCCAGTTTCATCACGCGTTTGCCCAGCTGGCGAATCCAGTCCCCCATGCTGCCGTACTTCCAGTGGTTGCCGATGTCGAACTGCATACCAACCCACGGAGAATTCAGCTGGTCGACATAACGGACATACTTTTCGGCCGTCTGAGTATGGTCGCCTTCATGATTGTACAGGAAGTGATTCCAGACATTTTCGATGACGATCTGCACGCCGTACTGAGCAGCAGTGGGAACGGCCAGAGCGATGTTATCGATCGAACGCTTCCAGTTCTCTTCTTCGCTGCCGTCCTTGCCATGCCCCACCACCAGCAGTACAGAATGTCCGCCAACAGCGTGGGTATCACGAATGGCCTTCTGCAGCGAATCGAGGGCTTTGGCACGCACCGAGGCATCCGCGTCCGTATGGCGAATTTGCCAGTGAGTCGAATTGACGGTGCCGTCAACCGGCAGGCCACTTTCCGCAATGGCCTTGCGCGTTTCTTCGACGCTCATCCCGGGAGCATCCATTTCGATCCCGTCAAATCCGGCTTCTTTTACCGCCTGGAATTTTTCGGTCAGGGTGCCCTTTACCTGCACCATGCCGATTTTCAGCGTTTTCCAAACTCGACCTTTTAGACCTTCTTCGACAAGTGCCACATTGAGCGGGCTTGCCGAGGCAGAAGAATCACCTGTCAGCATTGAGCCGGCGGCGGCAGCCACGGCCGAAGCATGCAGAAAAGATCGACGCGAAAAACCGTTAAAATGCATGGCGGGAATCCTCTGGAAAAGGAATTGGTCCTTGTGGAAACAGCAGATAATTACCGGGTGGAAACAGCAGATAATTACCGGAACCCTGATGAACGTTCGGCAGGGCACGGCTGCGATCCGCTGACATCTGTTTCAGGAAACCCCTGCAGATCAGCAGACTAGCCGTGTTTTGAAGCAAGGCTTCAGTGCCGCGCTTCAGTACCGGGGGTCGAATGTTACCTGGTTCCGCGGCAGCTGAGTAGCGACGGGGCGGAACGCTGCGGAATTCATCTCCAGAAAGAGATGATACCACGGGATTGTTTCGATTGCGTTGGCTCTTCTGCTATCCTGCGAAAATTGAACAACACCGTGGGCGAAAACCTGTGGATTTCAGTCGTACACCGGAACCTGTCAACGTCCGGTAAGGATCAAAATTCCAGAAAACACCGGGGGGTTGCCCCACGCTGGCTGATTCAGATATGGCCACATACGGCGAATTGCGGTTTTGGCTCGCCTGCCGACAAAGCCGCCGTTTCTGCGGAGCGCTTTCCCCGGCAGTCCCAACCCTCGTTCTTCTGTTTCACTTCGGATTGACACTCATGGACCTTCTCAAAACGCTGACTCAGACACCTTCAGTTCCCGGCCGTGAAGACCGGATTCGCAATGTTATCCGTGAGCATCTGCTGCAGCTGCAGTTGTTCGATGAAATCTCCGTGGATGCGATGGGGTCGCTGATCGCTTTCCGCAGAGCCCGTCCCGCTCCTGACTCGCCTCCTGTCGAGCCTAAAAAAGTGCTGTTGATCGCACACATGGATCAGATCGGCTTTCTGGTTCGCCATATCGATGACCAGGGCTATCTGCGAGTCAATCCGGCTGGCGGTTTTGATGCCCGCAATCTGTTCGCACGATCCGTCCGCGTCTGCACTGTTTCCGGTGATATTTCCGGAGTCATGAACGCGTCCGGAAAACCGATCCACCTTGCCTCTGAATCGGACAAAAAGAAAGTCCCGGAAGTGACCGAGTTCTTTGTGGACTGCGGACTGTCTGCAGAAGAGGCAAAGGCACGCATCCGCATCGGGGACATGGTTGTTCTGGATGGCCCTTTTCAGACCGTTGGCCATTCCGTCGTCTCTCAGTGCCTGGATAACCGCGTTGGCTGCTGGGCTCTGATTCGTGCGATCGAAAATCTCAAGCATCACGCGTGCCACATCTACGCTGTCTGGTCTGTCCAGGAAGAAGTCGGCATGCGTGGTGCCTTCACTGCGGCTTACGGTGTCGATCCGGATATTGGTGTTTCCTGCGACACAACCCTGTGCTGCAAAACGCCCGGTGTTCCGGACGAGGACCGCATTTCCGTGGCCGGCGACGGTGTCTGCCTGCACGTCATGGATGCCTCCATGCTGTCTGATATGGGACTGGTCGAAGACTTTGAACGTGTGGCCACAGAACACAGGATCAAATGCCAGCGTGCCATTCTTCCGCGCGGCGGTCAGGACGGGGCGGCCGTGCAGCGCAGTCGCAGCGGTGTCCGCACCATTTGCCTTGCCTGTCCCGTCAAATACATTCATACCGTCACTGAAATGTCCCATCTGGATGACCTGCAGTCCTATCATTCACTGCTGACGGCATGGCTGGAATCGCTCAAATAATCCGGAATCGGGGCAACTGCAGCGACGGATGCCTGCCTGCGCCTTTTAAAAGTGTCCTCAGAACGTGCCGGTCTTCCGCAGGCAAACGGCGCAGAACGGCATTGGCACACGGAATGGGACTGCTGCTGTGACAAGCTGCAGCAGCCGCATTCTCCCTGTTACAGTCATCGCATTTGTCGCAATTCGGGAAAATCGACCTTCGATTTTCAGGATTTTTGTGGAACCTTCTCTGTGCCTTTGAACCGTGATAATTCCAGTCGCCCCACCCGGGAATTTGCCGGCAGCCATCAACGATCATGGCTTTGGGGACATCATGCCGTGCTGGAAACACTGGCGGCCGGGCGCTGGCCTGTGATCGAACTGTTCGCCGATCCGCAGTTGCCGCCTGACGTTCTGCAGAAGGTTCGTACCGCAGCGGCCGTTCACCGCCTGCCAGTTCAGGCCGCAGACAGTCGTCGGCTGGAACAACTGTGTCGGCAACCGGATCATCAGGGGCTATTGGCAAGGATGGGCGAGTTCCCCTGCGAGTCGTTGGAAACCCTGCAGTCGTTCGTCCACTCGCTTCTGCTGCAGACTCCCGCAGAAAACGGCACCCCGCCATTATTCGTTCTCTGTGATCGCCTCCAGGATGCTCATAATTTCGGCGCCATTCTTCGGTGTTGTGATGCTGTGCAGGCCGATGGCGTGATTATCGGCGAGCGTGAACAGGTGATGGTCACACCGCATGTGGCTCGCGCTTCTTCCGGCGCCGTCAATCATCTGCGACTGTTTCGCATGGCCTCACTGACAGAAGCCGTCAACCAGTTTCAATCCGCCGGCTATCAGATCATCGCCGCCTCAGAAAAGTCCTCAACGCTGCTCTGGGATACGCCACTGAAGGGACCGCTGGTGCTGGTGATCGGTTCAGAAGCGCGGGGCATTGACGCCGAGCTGCTGGCCAGATGCCAGGTGCGTGTGGCCATTCCAATGCTGGGCCAGGTGAGTTCGCTGAACGCCGCCGTGGCTGCCGGAATCCTGCTGTACGAATGTCGTCGACAAAATCCTCGAACCGCCTGAGACACACGACGAAGCAGAACAGAAGACATCAGAGACAATTTGCATTCCGCTGATGAAAGAAGATTGCGATGGATGAGTTGCCGGTGATCAGCGTGACAGAACTTGTCACCGCGTTTCGTGAGGTGGTGGAAACCGCACTGCCTCCCTGTATTGTTGAAGGAGAGCTTTCCAACTGCCGCAAAAGCGCTGCAGGTCACTGGTACCTGACACTGAAGGATGATGAAGCGGAAATTTCTGCCGTCATTTGGCGCAGTGCCGCAGCAAAACTGAAGTTCACTCCCAAAGACGGGATGAAAGCGCTGGCCACGGGTTCCCTGCAGGTCTACGTCACCAAGGGCACCTGTCAGTTTTCCATTTCCCGCCTGATGCCGCAGGGCGTCGGCGAACTGGAACTCGCCTTCCGACAACTCCGCGATAAGCTGGCCGCTGAAGGGCTGTTCGACGAATCCCGAAAGCGACCGATCCCCACAATTCCGCGACGCATAGCTCTGGTCACCAGCCCAACAGGCGCCGCTGTTCGCGACATGATTCAGGTCATCACTCGCCGCTGGCCTCCTGCCAGCCTGGTGATTGTTCCAGTTCGAGTTCAGGGGGAGGGTGCGGCCGAAGAAATCGCCAAAGCCCTCGGAATGGTCCACAGAATTCCCGGTGTGGATGTCGTGATCACTGGTCGGGGCGGCGGAAGCCTGGAAGACCTATGGTGCTTCAACACCGAAATTGTGGCACGCGCTGTCGCAGCCTGCAAAGTTCCGGTGATCAGTGCCGTCGGGCATGAGATTGACGTGACCATCGCAGACCTCGTCGCGGACCGCCGCGCTCTGACACCCAGCGAAGCCGGCGAATTCGTCGTGCCCGCAGCTGCCGACATCCGCGAAAGCCTGCGACAAACGGTCGATCGAATCCGCTCCGTTTTACAGGGACGACTGGAACGCTTTCGCCTGAAACTTGCCGCCATTCAGGCCCGTTCAGTGATGCAGCGTCCGGAAAACCTGGTCAATCAGCGACGCCAGGACTGCGATCAGCTTGGGGAACGTGCTCTCCGTTCGCTGCAACTGACGGTGGAACGTCGCCGGCAGAAACTGGCATCGCTCGCAGCTTCCCTGCAGGCTCTTAGCCCGCTGCAGGTGCTGGCCCGCGGATATTCTTTGACGCTGACTGCGGATGGGCATGTCCTGCAGTCGGCAGACCAGGTGAAACCCGGCGACCGGATTGTCACCCGGCTGAATTCCGGTAGTATCACCAGCATCGTCGAAGCCTGAACTCGTGCTGGACCTGCAGCCCGTCCGCTGATCCCGCTGATCACTGTCTCATGTGCGATTTACGAAGACAACCCGGCCCCCGGAGTCCATCAGGACAGGCTCCGGGTTGCCTTCACATCTCCCGCCAGTCTCAGCCGCCAAAGGTGTAGCCACTCAGGGCCGCGTCTGTAAACTGCACACTGTATCCAGCCGCTTCCGGCGGCATGTAGCGGCCATGCTTCATGACGACAGGCTCATAGACATGCTCATGCAGGTGATCGGAATACTCGGTCACCCGATCCTCCATCGAACCCGACACACAGACATAGTCGATAATGCTGGCATGCTGCACATATTCGCACAATCCCACGCCACCGGCATGCGGGCAGACAGGGATGCGAAACCGAGCCGCCAGCAGCAGCACAGCAAGGACTTCATTCACGCCCCCCAGTCGAGCGCAGTCCAGCTGGCACACCTGCAGTGCATTGCTCTGCATAAACTGCTTGAACATAATCCGATTGTGACACATTTCTCCCGTGGCCACTCGGATCGGAGCAATCGCTTCTGCGATCGCCCGGTGCCCAAGAATATCGTCTGGCGATGTGGGCTCTTCCACAAACCATGGGCGAAACGGCGCCAGGTGCCGCACCCACTCAATGGCCTGCGGAACATCCCAAACCTGATTGGCATCGATCATCATAAACGCATCGTCGCCCATTTCCCGACGAAGCACTGAACAGCGTCGCAGGTCATCCTGCAGGTCCCGACCGACCTTGATCTTAAAGTGCTTCCAGCCGCGAGCCTTTAAATCCGCACACTTCTGCTTCAGCGCGTCGTCAGAGTAGCCCAGCCAGCCCGCCGATGTTGTGTAACTGGGATATCCCCCGGCACGCAATTCTTCAATTCTTGCCTGACGAGCCCCCATGTGGGGCTGCAACAGCTCCAGCGCCTGCGACGGTGTCAGTACGTCCGTCAGATAACGAAAGTCCACACTCGCAACAAATTGCTCCGGTGCCATGTCACAAATCAGTTTCCAGACAGGCTTCTGCTGGATGCGTGCCCACAGGTCCCAGACGGCGTTAATCAGGGCCGCCCCGGCAAGGTGAATGATGCCCTTCTCCGGCCCAACCCAGCGCAACTGACTGTCGCCCGTCAGACGCCGGTACAATACCACCGGCTCCTTCATCAGGGATTCCACGGTCTGCCCCACCAGCAGCGATGCAAGGGACCGAATTGCCGCAACACACAATTCATTTCCCCGGCCAATTGTGAATGTCATCCCATAACCAAAATGCTCCGCAGAGTTGGTCTTCAGAATGACGTACGCGGCCGAGTAATCGGGATCCGGATTCATCGCGTCGGATCCGTCCAGATGCTGTGATGTGGGAAATCGCAGATCGATGGCTTCAAATCCAGTAATCGTTGTCGACATGTCTATGATTCCTGCGAACCCCATCGGCAGATCGGATTCGAAAAAAGTGAGCGTCTGGTCTTTCAAAGTCACGCGAATTATCGAGTGTTTGCCGTCGCCGTTCAACCGGCAGGACCTTTCCAAGGTTGCTTTTAAGAAGAGAGCTTCGGTTTCTGCAAGGCAGCTCTTTGCAGGAATCCAGCCGCTGTTTTCCACCTGTCCAACAGAGCGGTCTCATGCGTTCCAAATCTGCAGTAACCGCTGAGATCGGGGTGAAAACGGCCGAATTTTCAGCATCAGGCGGAGTCGCTTTTCGGAATTTCAGAGGCGAAAGTCGTGCACTGCCCGAAAACTGGAATTGCCGGCTTTGGCACTCCCATGTCGGGGAAGTCTGCATGGACCACAAAGAGACGTTCCTTTTCCTCGTATTTTGGTCACACTATCCCGAAAGATTCGTTCAATTTGCGGCAAAGAGCAGCCGCATTCCCCTTCAGAAAAGAATGACAGCTATGGGACGCTGGCCAGATAATCCTCGATCAACGCTGATTGGCTTTCTGCTGATCTTTGTGCTGTTTCCACTGCTTGCGTGGCTGTGTCTGTGGTTCACACGGTATTAAGACAGACACGACACGTCCGTGTTGCTCGGACAGCCAGCTCATAACCACTGACAGCTAACAACCTCTGCATGGACCATGACGAACCGGAGCATGACGAACTAAACTACAACGACCGGAGCAGCGATCCTGACTGACACATCTGCAGGGATCTTTTCTTCCGGCCGGGGTCCGCTCTGCAATTATTCCGGAACGGCTGCGGCGCAGACAAACTCCATCCGCGCAGTGACCTTGCCGCCGACAGACGCTTTCCCTTTTAGAAAGAAGGCGTTCGAAACCCGCTCCGTTAACTCCACCTCGATGTCCAGCGTTTCCCCCGGACGAATCATTCTGCGGAACTGAACGTTGTTGACCCGCGTGACAACCGGTACTTCACCATTGGCCGTTGTGACCAGCTTTGAAATCAAAATGGCTCCGGCCTGAAAACAGGCCTCACACTGCAGAACGCCCGGGAAAATCGGAAAGTTCGGGTAGTGCCCCTGAAACACAGGCAGATCCGGGCTGAGCGTCTTGCTGGCTGCAATGCGCGATTCTGTAAGTTCTGAAACTGCGTCAAGCCACAGAAATGGATCGCGATGAGGAATGCACTGCTGAATTTCCGTGATGTTCATGAATTGACCTCTGTGGAGCGATGTGTGCGCTGAACGGCAATCGTGACAGGCCAGTCATCGTTGGCACACGTCGGTTGCCAATCACAACATGTGATCCCGAACGACAGCAGTGTGCCAGCGTATTTTTGCATCAGATCCGAGAGATCTGAAACGGACGGGCAAAAGGAAACGGGGGCAAGGCAACGTGTCTATGTTTCGTCGCCGGGCCCCCTTCGCAAAATCCAGCCGCAGCGATGCGGTTCAGACTTCGATTTTCAGTTCTTCGATCTTGCGGTACAGGCTGGAAAGTCCCAGTTTCAGCCGTCGGGCGGCTTCTTTTTTGTCCGGGCACTGCCGCAGCACTCGCGTGATATGCAGGCGTTCGTAGTGCCGCAGAGCTGACCGCAGATCATCAGTGTCAGGCAGCGTCGATCCGCCACCCAGCAGATCCGGTGGCAGGTCGTTGGGAGTAATTTCTTCCCCCTCACACATCATGACGGCACGCTCGATGGCATTGTCCAGTTGGCGCACGTTGCCTTTCCAGTGCGCCGCCATCAGCGTGCGAATGGTTTCACTGGTCGCGCCTGTGACACGCTTGCCCATGGATTCCCGATGGCGAACCATGAAGTATTCCACCAATTCAGGAATATCATCCAGACGTTCGCGCAGCGCTGGTATGCGAATCTTGACGCCATCCAGTCGATAGAAGAGATCTTCCTGGAAGTTACCGTCAGAAACTTCCTGACTGAGCTCGCGGGACGTCGCAGCAATGATTCTGGCACTGACTTTGACCGGACGGGTGCCGCCCTCCGGAGTGACCTCAGAGTATTCGATGGCCCTCTGAATTTCTGACTGGGTACCGGACGGAAGCTGAGCGATCTCGTCAAGAAACACGGTACCGGATCCTGCAGTGACGAGTGCCCCATCCTGCCCATCACCGGAACCAAACAACTGTGATTCCAGCAGCTCCACGGGCCG